>JBEKAT010000029.1:0-25337 GCA_050015775.1 Sedimentisphaerales bacterium
CCGGCGATGCCTGTTATAGCGATAGCAAAATCCGACTTTGCTTTTTTTCTGGCGGCAATCGCCATAGCGGAAGCGACCTGTTCGCTGACCGCACCGTGTTTTTCGATGAGTTGCTTTTGCACGCCAAGCAGTTCGGTTTTGGCCTTATTGCTGTAAGTTATCCAGCCATGGGTAAAGTATTCGCTTGCGCCGGGGACATCAGTAATGAGCTTTGTCAAAAGCCCTCCTGTGCAGGATTCAGCAACAGTGATTGTCTTGTGATGCAGAGTCAGCCACTGCCCCACCACTTCCGGCAGGGTCTGGTCATCGACGCCGAAGATGAGGTCGCCGAGAAGCGAGCGGAGATGGTTAACGTCTTTTTGGGCCATTTGCTCGGCTTGTTTTTTTGTCTTGGCGGAGGCAACGACGTGAAGCGTGATGACACCCGAATTGACAGTTGAGTTTATCAGCGGGTTTCTGCCGCGGTCCATAAGGTCGCCGAGTTTTTCCGCGAGTGCCGATTCGCCGGCGCCAAAACACCGGACTTTTTTAACAATAGTAAAGCCGGCGGCCCCCTTCTTTGCCAAACGAGGCAGGACAGACTTTTCCAGCATCTGCTTCATCTCGACCGGCACACCGGGCATTGCGAAAAAATGTTTTTTCTTCATTTCAGCAAAAATGCCCGGCGCGGTGCCAAACGGGTTTTCGAGAGGCGATGCGCCTTTTGGAACGCAGGCCTGAATGGTATTTTTTCCCGGCATCGGCAATCCCCTGTCGGCGAAAAATTTTCGGATGTCCTTCAATAAAGCCGGTTTTACCTGCAGTTTGACTCCCAGCAATTCCGCGAAGGCCTGTCGAGTGATATCATCATCTGTAGGCCCCAGACCGCCCGTAACAATAACGATATCCGCGTCTTCGGCTGCGCGTTTGAGCGAACGGACAATTTGTTTTATATTGTCGCCGACGGTATAAACACTGACGACGGGTATGCCGATTGAAAGCAGCCGGCCGCAGATATATGGACAGTTCGTGTCGGTCGTGTGGCCGTTGAGAAGCTCGTTACCGATACTGACTACGCACGCTTTAATCATAGCATTTATCTTACAAAGTAATCATTGCCTTGACGACGCCGTCGCGGTAATCAGCGACAAGGTCAAACGCTTCTTTTGCCTGTTCGAGTTTGAAACGGTGGGTAACAAACGAATCGATTTCCGCCCTGCCTGAAGCGACTAGTTCCATCGCATGCTCGGTGCAGCGGTTTTGCCTGCGGACGTTGATAATGGTGATTTCCTTTCTTCTGATATGGTTGATGGAGAAGCTGACGCGGTCGAATTCGGGGATGCCGACGAGCATAAGAATACCGCCCGGCCGCAGAATTTCGACGGCCTGGTCGATTGCGTCCTGTTGACCCGCGCATTCACAGGCGATATCGACGCCCAGCGGTTCCCGCCGAAGAATATCCTTCACAATGTCCCCTTTGTCCGGATTGCCTGCCCAGCTTGCGCCGGTCTTTTTTGCGAACTCAACGCGATAGTCAAGTTTGTCGGTCATATAAACAGCGCCGGCACCCTGTATTTTCGCAGCGGCTAAACAGCTTAGGCCGATGGGGCCTGAGCCGAGAATGGCTATTTTATTGCCTTTGGTTAAATGGGACTGCTGAATGGTATAGACACCGATTGTGAACGGTTCGCAGAGGGCGGCCTGTTCATGAGTCAGTCGGCCATTTGTCGGCAGACAGCAATCCTCGGGCATAACGATATATTCACAAAGACATCCGGCCAGTTCACCCGGAACGCCGAGAAATTTCAAGTTACAGCAGGTGTTTTCTCTGCCCATTTTGCACTGGGGACATTCGTGGCAGGAGACAGCAGGTTCAACGGCGACGGCATCACCCGGCCTGACGTGTTTTACTTTTTTGCCGACTGCCTCCACGATAGCGGAACATTCGTGGCCGACCAAATAAGGGTATTGTACGATTTTGGAGCCAATTCTGCCCGAGAGGTAATAATGAACGTCGCTGCCGCAGACACCAACAACGGCGACCTTCAGGAGGACATCGCCGTCGTTTTTTATGGAGGGCCTCGGCAAATCGACGATTTTCATTTGCCTGATGCCCGTCAGTACAGCCGCCTTCATTACAAATTCCCCGGCAAAACAATTGTCGCCGCCCCGCTGTCACGGACGGCCAAACATGGCTCACAATTATAACGTTTCTAATTGAGACGAATTTTAAAGTCGCCAAAATCGTTGCTGTCCTCGGGCAAACTGCGGTTCTTGAGCGTTATAGACCCGCCAGCGTTTTTAATTTTCAGCGATTTAATAAAGTCGGCGGACACACCGAATGGTACGCCGTTATTATCATTCCTAGGATAATTCAATGTTGCACCCAGGATATTCGCCGCGGCGATATTGCTGTTGATGAAAGAATTCGGTTCGCCTTTGATGCCCTTTACCGTGATACTCTTAATAGAAGCCGCGACATTGATATCGACAGCCGGGTCGGGCAAACCAGTAACACCGTCTTTAATGCCGGCAAAGCAAAGCGAATTTATCATCGCCCCGGCATTGATTGTGCCAATGTTCCCACCGGATATTATGTTACTGTCGGTAATGTGACTCTTTGCGGTAAGAGCACCCAGGGCGAGCACTTTGGCATCCGGCGCCTGGGCGAGGGTCAGTTTGGCCGAGGCAATGTTCAAAGCAGAAACGCTTTTAATCGTATTACAATTCCACTCGCCCGATAGAGTTCCTGCGGTGTTGATACTGCCGACAGAGGCGTCGAGCGTAACGTTGGCGTCCAGGTCGCCTGCAATTTTTCGTTTCCTGTCGCCCTTGGTCGTGATAGTGCCGATGGATGGGGTGTTAATTTCGCCGCCGAGCCATTCGGTCGCCGAAATTGCCTTTACCGGCGTTTGGCTGTTTATCGTCAGGTCGGCCACCCGGCCAAAGCCAAGCGATACCGTTGCTTTTGGGTTCAATGAAGAGCCGACGGTTATCGTATGGTCGGTCGAATTATTCGCGTCATTGATAATCAAGCTTGTGAGCGAACCAGACACTTTTATATTGCCTCGCAGGTTTGTCGTTTGGGCTGTAATCGCTTTAAGCGGGCTGTTTGAATTTATATCACCGACGCTGGTTTCAGTTTTGGCCGTGATTGCCAGTTGCGATTTTTCGCCTGTGCCATATAGGTTCACCTGGTTGAAATTGGCGTCGCCGACTATTTCGCCATATCCACCGCCCGTCAAACTAAACGTAACAGAAACATCGCAGACGTCGGGGACCGTTAATTTTGCGTTCTTTGTGTTGCCGGGTATATTCCCGAACTGCCACAGAACAACAGTCCCCTTAACCGGGAAAGAGAAGGGGTTATTATCGACATCGTTGTTGTCAAAAGAGATGGTCCCTTCAAAAACGCCTATTTCGGCTGTATCCAGCGTAACGGTAAAGGTTGTGTCCCCGCCCGGAACCAGCGTCGATTCTGCGGGCTGCGTAATAGTGAAATGCGTCGGTTCGGCAAAAGGCACATCCAATACGAGTGTTTCGCTGCCGTTATTGCGAATAGTAAAAGTTTTGCTCGGCCCCGTAAGCCTGACAGGAGCAGTCCCCAAGACAACCGCGGTGGTCTGGCCGCTGGTAATTTCATCTGCTTCGCAGAAAACCCTTAGCTGGACCCCTTCCGGGACAATACTGCCGAATTTCCACAGGTCATTCAAATTGCCGTCGGTGCCAAATTGGTCGTATCCACTTCCGCCGAAAAGCCACAGGGTATTTGAATCGATACAGGAAGTGCTGTAAATGCGCGAGCCCGGCGTGTTATCCGAATCTGCGGTTCCTTTGGTGCCGTATATGCCTGGTTGCAGTACGGTTTTCGAGCCGCTGACCCATTCCCAGACAGAGCCGTTAAACTTCCATAAATCATTCAATAATCCGTAAGTTCCGTCACTATCGTATCCCATTCCGCCGAAGAGCCACAGATAGCCGTAATCATCTCTCCAGGAGGCAAATGCCTCGCGGTCGCCGGGAGTAGTGTTCGCAGCAGATTGCCCCTGTGTTCCATATACTCCAGCTGAATACCGATTGGCAAGATTTGAGCCGCTGACCCACGTCCATTCACTGGTGCCAACGTCAAATTTCCATAAATCGCTCAAATACCCGCCTGAGCCCTTGCTGTCATAACCTCTGCCGCCGTAAAGCCACAGGTTGCCTTTGGTATCCATCCACAGGACGCTTCCATATCTTGTCCCCGGCACATTATCCGCATCCGCGACGCCTTTGGTGCCGTAAACTCCCTTGTGAGAGGTGCTTTTTGAGCCGCTGACCCACGTCCATTTGGAGCCGCTATACTTCCATAAATCATTCAGCATTCCTGCTGAGCCGCTGCTTCCGTAGCCATAACCACCGAAAAGCCAAAATGTTCCGTTACTGTCCGCCCAGGCTGAGCTCCACCCTCTCGCCCCTGGCGTATTACTTGAAGCCGCAACTCCCATTGTTCCATACACACCATATTGACTGACGGTACTGGAGCCGCTCACCCATGTCCAGTTACCGCTACTGATGCTAAACCTCCACAAATCATTTAATAGTCCGTAGGTCCCGTTGATATCGTATCCGTCTCCGCCGAAAAGATAGAGATAGCCGCTGGTACTGCTGGTACCTGTCCACGAAACACTGTTGCTTCTCGCACCTGGCGTGTTACCCGAATCCGAAGACCCTTTGATGCCATATATTCCGACCTGGTAGGACACATCGGTCACGGCATCATAACCTTTTACAAATGTCCAGTTCGCCACATCATACTTCCATAAACCGTTCAACTGGCCCGTGCTTGCGCTATCCCTACCTATGCCATGCCCGCCGAAAAACCACAGATTTCCGTCGCTGTCTATCCAGGAGACACCTCCCTCTCGTCCGCCTGGGGTGGTGCTATTGGGCGGGTTATAATAATTTTCGCCGCTGACCCACGTCCACATCGCATCATCGGCAGCCGCCTGAACCGAGACAGCAGCCAACAAAATGGCAATGAGCATCATTTTTGCGTACGTTTTTGCCGTATCTGTCATGATTTTACCCCTCTAATAAAATAACCAATACTTTCATTGTACCATCGATTATCGGCAGGACAATCAAATAAAAATGACGGAAAACTACACGAAGTGACACGGGGTAATGGTTGAAGTGTGCCGAATAACCTGCTATTATTTCAGGCGGGAATGATATTTGCGCCCGTAGCTCAACTGGACAGAGTGCCGGGCTTCGAACCCGGAGGTTGCAGGTTCGACTCCTGCCGGGCGCAGTTATTTATCAGCGAGGAGAAATCCACCTCGAATACCGCCTCAAGATGATTGAGTTTGTCCCCTAGAACTCACTATCTCGGCCTTGCGGTAAAAGCGTTAGTTATGGGGCGAGGAAGGTGTCTGCCTCGGAAGTCGGCAACTCTACGCCATGATAGGTTTGCGTGTTCTGTATTGTGTAGATATCGTCTAAAGAGATGTCAACGTATCGGTTCTTGATGAATGCGACAGAGCCGTCGCAGAACAGGACATTTTGACCTCTGCCTCCGTGATTCGGGCTGTTTTGCTTCAACAATGCTTCACAGATATTGATATTCAATGCCTTTTCGGATGCCGAAACATTGGCAAATATGGGGCTCGCATCAGCGATTATTACCTGCCTGCCCACTTTTTCCAAATTCGCCTTCGGGCAGTCGATGCGGAAACTATATGTAACTAAATTTCGTTTGGGGAAATCGTTGTATTCTTTGGGTTTGCAACTGAAACTACAGGAAGGTTTATAGGAAGAACATATAAAGTCGGTCGGTTGTAAATACCCATTCTTTACCAGGATCCACATCTTGCGCGTGTTTGACACGTTTTCCGGCCCCTGATAACCAACTTTCCACCACGGGTCTCCCGATGCTGACGCCAGCGTCGGCATTTGCCCGTTGTTGTCGTTCCTGTAATTGCTCAAACCGGTAAACAGGCCTGCCATTTGCGAACTGCACTTGGTCTGCCAAGACATCTGACGGGCGTATTTTGTAGCCACATTGAAACCGGTAATAAGGCCACTACCAACAAGGACAAAGACCGCTGCTGTGACTAATCGGCCAAAAATATCGTGCCAGAAACCCGTTTTGCGTTTTTGCTCCGCCGCCAAAAGCTGATTCAAACCAACCTGGCTGGTCCGCAGCGTCTGCTTGATACGCCAAATCGTTCCCTCCCATTCTTCAGGCGTGATGCTTTCAAGGGGTAATAACGCTGACTTTATTGAAGTGACGAATTTCGCTGCCTGTTCGTTTGAAAATACTAACTCTTGTGCCTGTGCTGACTCTGCTTCTGACGTAATCCCTAAACAATAATCGAAGAGAAGCTCTTTTTGCTGACTATTTAACGATATCATTGCGTTTTTTTGCTCCTAACGGCTACTTTCCAATCCTTGGCAAACCGACCTACCGCTGTATGCAACCGACTTTTTACCGTGCCAATAGGGATACGCAGAACGTCGCTCATTTGTTTGTAGGAAAAATGGTTAAAATACGCCATAACCAAAATTTCTCGCAGATTATCCGGTATATCCGCTATAACCCGTCTTACGTTGGCGGCAATTTCGCCCTTTTCGAGGTCATCGTAAGGTCTTTCCTCCTCGGATGTTAAGACATCAAGCATATCGTCAAACGACATTTCGTTTGAATCGCTCATAGTGCCGATGGACACAGTCGCGGTTCTTTGCATTTTTCTCAGGGCGTCTTTGGCCTTATTCGCGGCGATAGTGTATAACCAGGGGCGAAGAGGCCTGCTGGGGTCAAAACTGGCCTTGCTGGTGAATAGCTGCAAAAAGGTCTCCTGGAAGACGTCATCGATAAGGTCAGTACGATTGAGGAAATTCCGCAAAAAGGCGTATAGGCCATTTTTGTAACGGCCAACAATTTCCTGAAACGCGCCTTCCTCGCCAGCCGCGGAGCGGTCCAATAGTTCGCCATCACTTAGTTTTGTGAAATCGGTTGCCATAATATTTCTATCTGTTTATTTAGACAATCAAGGATAAAGGGCGGTATTATAACATTTTGCGGGCAAGTTAAAACCCTTTTGTCCGCAAAATTCCGGCCTTTCCCACCATCAAGGCAAAGGACAAGGGGCATAACACAGATAAGTCGAGGTTACCGTAAGGAATTCGACAAGTTTTCCAGACATACCCCGGCGATTTTTTTAAGATGAGATAAGCCGGGGCGAAGAATGGGGGAATGGACAAAGCGGACGTGGAATTCATCTTCGGTGAGGTTGAGAACCTTATTCAAATCAAGGTTGGCACGGTCGGGATGGAAAACAAACTTCTTGTTGGCACAGTATGGTGCATTTTGCTGATAAGGACAGACAAGCAGGCATTCGCCGCAGCCAAAGAGATGATTGCCTATTTTGGGGGCGAGGTCAGCGGGAATATCGGTGTTGGCCTCGATAGTCAGATAGCTGATACATTTGGTGGCGTCGAAAGAGCCATCGAGCTTTAATGCCCCTGTGGGACAGGCGATGATACAACTATCGCAGCCGGGGCAGGATTCAGCCATCGGTTTATCAGGGTCAAGCTCGATATTGGTTACTATTTCTCCCAAGAGGATTTGCGGGCCAAGGCGTGGATTGACGAGCATACGATTTTTGCCAATGATACCGAGTCCCGCCCTTACCGCCAGCGCCCGTTCGAGCAAAGGCGAGGAATCAACACAAATTTTAAACTGCATGCTCGGATAGGTAATTGAAACGATAAAATCCGCGATCTGACGCAGCAATTTTTTTATAAACGGGTGATAGTCATCGTATTGCGCGAAGGCGGCGACGCTGCCCTTCGACCCTGTCTTCTGTCCTCTGTCCTCCGTCTTCTGTCCTGGCGGTTTATAGCCCAGGCCGACGACAATTACGGATTTGGCGCCGGGGAGTAATTCGGCGGGGTTGGTGCGTTTACCGAGGTTTCTGTGCATCCAGGTCATCTGGCCCGCATGGCCGGCATTGAGCCAGGCGAGAAGACGATTGACCTGCTCGCCGTGCACGGGCGAGGCGTCGGTTATACCGACGAGGTCGAAGCCGAGGGCAAGGGCCTTTTGCTTAATCTGTTCGGTAGCCGTCATTTTTTGCGCATAGTAAACAGGTGTAGGGTGTAACTCATATTATATCACGGCTTATGACTGCTTGAAAGCCCAGTAGGAACTAAAAGCGTATTGTAAATATTGGGTAAAGCAATTATATTAGCGCCAAAACAGTATTTATGGAGACAGACAAGTGGAACAGGGACTGACGGGACTGATTGGCGGGTCGGGGCTGGGTGATGTGCTGGCCGACAAAATAGAGGACGCGAAGTTTTGCGACGTGGCGACACCATTCGGGAAACCCAGCGACAGGATTATGATTGGCAGGATTGGCAAAAGGCGGGTGGCCTTTATCAACCGCCACGGACAGGGTCACAAATTATCGCCCAGCGAAGTTCCATACGCCGCGAATATATTCGCATTAAAAAAACTGGGCGCCCACGCCATCATAGCGACGTGCGCGGTGGGCTCGCTTCGCGGTTCAATCCGCCCCGGCGAGCTTGTGATTGTTGACCAGTTTATAGACCGCACATTCCGACGGCAGAGCAGTTTCTTTAACGGTTATGCGGCGGTTCATACCGAGATGGCACAGCCGACGTGCAATCGACTCGGAGATATTATCGCGGAAGCGGCGAGAAAATTGGCCGTCCGGACGCATCGCAAAGGAACATACATCGGAATGGAGGGGCCGATGTTTTCGACAAGGGCGGAGTCGCTGATGCACAGGATAATGGGCGGGGATTTGATAGGGATGACGGCGATGCCTGAGGCAAAATTGGCCAGAGAGGCCCAGATGTGTTATTCGCTGGTCGCGCTGGTGAGCGATTACGACTGCTGGAAGCCGCAGAAGAAAAGAAGGGACAAGCAGGAACTCCTGCGGGAGATAATCGGGAACCTGAATCGGGCAAGCGGTCACTGCCTGAAACTGATAGAGACAATCCTGGTGAATAAACACGAGCTGGTTTGCGAAGATTGCGACTGTAGGCGAAGTTTGGATTTGGCGGTGTGGACGGACGCAAAATCGATATCCGCAGCAGAAAAAAGAAAGCTCGCAGTGCTGTTCGAGTAATCCGCTGGTAACCCCTCGGGCTAATCAGGAGCAGAGATTTCGCACGGCGGTGACACAATCCGGGGAATCGTTTTTCGGGTAGCGTTTCTGCATCGCGGCGGCAACGAGGCCCACGAACATCGGCTGTGGACGCAATGGGCGGGAAGTCAGGCAGGGATGGGCCTGAGTGCCTACGAAGTAAGGATGCGAGGGGATTTCAAGAATTTGCATAATGGGTTGTCCCGGGGCTTTACCTGAAAAAACAAGGCCCGCTTTTTCGAGCGAGTCGATATAACGAGGGGCGACTTCGTAGCGATGCCTGAATCGCATCCTGACGGAACGTGATTTTGCGAAGAGCTGCCAGGCGAGCGTCTCGGGTTTTAGCTCGATATCGAAGCCGCCGAGTCGCATATTTCCGCCGAGGCCCTCGATTTTCAATTGCTCCGGAAGATAATCGATAACGGGGTCTTTGCAACCCGGCTCAATCTCGGTGCTGTTGGCGCCGGCTAATCCGCAGACGTTTCGAGCAAATTCGATTACGGTCATCTGGAAGCCGAAGCATATGCCGAGATATGGGAGGTTGTTTTCGCGGGAGTGTTTGACGCAGCAGATTTTGCCTTCTGCGCCGCGCGTGCCAAACCCGCCGGGGACAATTATACCATCGACGTCGGCGAGATGGGTCGATACGTTGGCGTCGGTGATGTTTGTCGTTTCAATCCATTTTATATTGACCTTTGCGCCCAGCGCGATGCCGGCATGCTCAAGGGCATTGATGATTGAAGCGTAACTGTCGCGGACGGAGGTGTATTTGCCGGTGATGGCGATTGTTACGGGTTTCTGCGCAGCGTCGATTTTGTCGGTGAAGTCGCACCACTGCGCCCAGCTTTTGCGTTCGTGCCGGAGGTTGAGGCGGTCTTCGATTTTCAGGAGACGCGCAACCTCGAAATCGAGGCCCTTGTCGCGGAGCATCGCCGGGATTGTATAAACGCTGGCGGAATCGTGCAGCGAGATGACCCGTTCGAAGGGGACATTGCTATAGACGCTGATTTTCTGGCGGACGGTGTCTGTAACGGGACTCGTCGCCCGGCAGGCGATGATGTCGGGTTGCACCCCAAGCTGCATAAGTTGTTTGATGCCTAACTGCGCGGCCTTCGATTTCTGCTCACCTAATGTCTGCGGTTCAAGAATATACGTCAGCGCGACAAAGCAGGCGCTGTTTGGGCCTTCTTCGTAAGCCAGCTCGCGCATCGCCTCGATGAAATACGCGTTTTCGAGGTCGCCTACTGTGCCGCCTATTTCGACGAATACAATATCGGCGTTTGATTTCATCGCGAGATTGCGCAGGCGTAATTTTACTTCGCCCGTAACGTGCGGAATCATCTGGACATCTCTGCCTAAGTAATCGCCTCGGCGTTCTTTGTTGAGGACGTCGTTAAATATCTGGCCGGAGGTGCAGAAGTTCGCCCTGCTCAAATCCTGGTCGAGCATACGTTCGTATGTGCCAAGGTCCATATCGCACTCCATACCGTCGTCGAGGACGAAAACCTCGCCGTGGCGGAATGGGTTGAGCGTGCCTGAATCGATATTGAGATACCCTTCGAGCTTGATGGGGGCGACCTTGAGGCCCTTGTCCTGCATCAGTTTGGCCAGACACGATGAGAATATCCCTTTGCCTAAGCCGCTCATCACGGTTCCCATTACGAAGAGGTATTTCGTTTTGCCTGGCTTATAGCCGGTCGGCATAGGCGAGAAAAATTCGCTGTCAGTTGATGTTTTACTTACCGATGTTAATAGTTCGCTATCCTTCATAAATCACCGTCCGTGTTTTCCTCTAACGTATCGTTTGACGAATTCCGCGTATTGTTCTGGCGTGTCGATGCCGGCACAGGTGTGCTTCACCTTGGCGACGAGTATATCGAAGCCGTTTTCGATGGCACGCAATTGTTCGAGTTTTTCGAGTTTTTCCAAAGGCGTCTGCGGCAGTTTTGTAATCTTCAACAGGAAATCTTTTCGATAAGCATATATTCCAAGATGACGAAGATAATTTTTAACCGAACCGATGCCGGTATTTTCTCTGTCATAGGGTATGACGGAACGGGAGAAGTAGATGGCTCTGTTCATTGTTCGTTGTTCATTATTCATCGTAACAACTTTTACGATGTTGGGGTCGGCGATTTGTTCTTTCGTTTCAAATTCGGCGGCTAACGTGGCCATCGGATAATCTATGTTGTCCAATAAAAGCTTTGCAACCGTATCGATATTTGCGGGGTCGATTTCGGGTTCGTCGCCTTGTAAATTGACTACTATATCGAAATCCCGTTCCCTTACTGCCTCGGCGATACGATCTGTGCCGCTTGGGCAATCAGGGTTAGTCATAATACATTCCGCGCCGAAGGATTTCGCGGCTTCCGCAATTCGCTTATCGTCCGCGGCGATGATTACCCTGTCTGGCAATTTGGCAAGTTTGGCCTGTTCGTAAACGTGCTGGATGAGGAATTTGCCTGTATCTTTGGCGAGAACTTTAGCTGGGAACCTTGTTGAGCCGTAACGGGCTGGAATACAAACTATGATTTTTTGTTTTGGCATCGCCAGTAGTTTTTTTTCCAAACTACTGGCATATCATATTAACAGTATCGCCGGTCTTCGTCAAGACAAGTGCGGCGATAATTTATAAAAATATCGGATTTGGTTGCGGCCCGGATAGGCAAAATACCGTCATTTGGCAACAACAGTTTGACGCCGGATGCGGGGGTCTGAGAAGATATCAGATTCGTCGCGGGATTTGGTGGAGAACTCGGAGACAATGGTGCCTTTTGTGCCTGCCTGGAACCAGTGCCATGTATTGGGGGCAAGAGTGTGCTGTTGGCCGGGGCTTAGAACAATTTGTCGCCAGACGGTATAATGTTCAACGCTGTCTTTTGGCGGTTTGCATTTGGGTTTGGCTGTGGGCCTGCCTTCGACATAGAGATACACCCTGCCCCATCGGCAGCGGAAGGTTTCTTCTTTGCCGGGTTCTCCAGCAACTGGCGGATGTTTATGCTGAGGGCAGGTCTGCTTAGGGAGCAATATCAATTCTTTTGCGCAGCAACGTTCGGTATTAAGGTAAACAATCAACTGCAGACCGGTGCTTTCGGGGTGACCAAGACTGAAATCCGCGGTCTCCACATTCTTTGCTTCTTTGGGTGTGATGACGATGTGCGCCTTTTTGAGCAGCTTAAGCGATTTAACAATCAGTTCCTCTTGTTTGTCTTTTGTAATCATAAGGTAAATCGGCCTCATCAACGCAGCGGCCAAGCCGCCGCATTAGCGCCCATAATGTTCTTTCCTTTTCGCGGCGAGTTTAACATACTCATCGGCATTGAGCAAATCAAGGTATAGAGAATCTGTCGTCTGCCTTCGGGGGGCGTAATACACAGAAAAATGCTTTACAATCGGGTGATTAGGTGAAAAATAGGCAGGCAGGTCATAAGGAGAACAGAATATGAAGAGAATTGTGCCGGTTGTCATACTTGTGATAGTGGCGGTAGTGCTTATCGGGATAGGAATTTCCAACAAGGGCAAGGGGAAAGGCAAATTGCAGATTGCGGTAATCCCCAAGGGGACGACGCACGTCTTCTGGCAATCGATACATCGCGGCGCGTTGAAGGCGGCCCAAGAATCGGGAGCGGAGATATTCTGGAACGGACCCGACCGGGAGGGCGACAGGGAAAAGGAAATTCAGATTGTCGAGGATTTCCTCACGCGGAAGGTCTCAGGGATAGTGCTCGCCCCGAATGACGACAAGGCGCTCGTGCCAATTGTGGAAAAAGTGGCGGCAAGCGGCATACCCTGCGTGATTATCGATTCGGCCATCCGGACGGACAAATATCTCTCGTTCGTCGCGACGGACAATTATCAGGGCGGTGTTCTCGCCGGCAAACGAATGGGTGAGATTCTCGCCGGCAAAGGAAAAGTGATTGTCATAAAATACGCACCCGGCTCGGCCTCGACGGTCGAGAGGGAAAACGGCTTTATGGACACCATCAAAAAAGATTTTCCAGACATTATGATTGTCGATACCAAGTACGGGCTTGATACCGTTGAAACCGCCTTGCAGGCGACGGAGGATTTGCTGACCAAAAACACATCGCTGGACGGGCTTTTCGCGTGCAATGAATCGACTGCGACAGGCGCGATTCGCGCGCTGCAAAGCGCAGGCCGAGCGGGCAAAATTAAAATGGTCGGCTTTGACGCGGGAACATTGTTAATCGAGTCGCTGAGAAAAGGCGATATCGATTCGCTGGTCGTGCAGAATCCTTATAAGATGGGTTACGATGGCGTAAAGTGCGTAATCGACAAGATAAACGGCAAAGAAGTGCCGAAGCGGATTGATACGGGAGTGAAGCTGATAACCAAAGAAAATATCGACACACCGGAGATTCAGGCATTATTGAAGTAGCGAGCAAAACTGTTGATGGTAAAGCCGCCCCCCCTGCTATCGTTATGAGGAGGATATCGAAGCGGTTTGGGCCGGTGCAGGCGCTTAGCGAGGTTGACCTGACGGTTGCCAGGGGGAGAGTTCACGCCCTTGTCGGCGAAAACGGCGCGGGCAAATCAACGCTGATGAAAATTCTCGCCGGCGTGCACAAACCCGACAGCGGGACAATCGAAATCGCGGGCCACCCCCGCGAATTTGCCGAGCCACAGGAGGCGATTGAGGCGGGTATATCGATGATATACCAGGAACTTGACCTCGCGGAGCATTTGACGGTTGCGGAAAACGTGTTTCTCGGCCACGAGCCGGCGGGAAGGATACCTTTTACCGTTGACCGAAAAGCAATGGTGACCAGAACCGCGGAGCTGGCCCGGAGATTGAACTTCGAGATTGACCCGACAAGCATTGTGAAGGACTTATCGACCGGCGATTGCCAGATTGTGGAGGTCCTCAAGGCGCTGATGCGCAACGCCTCTATAATCGTTATGGATGAGCCGACCTCGTCGTTGTCGGAGAAAGGCACACAACGATTATTCCAGGTTGTGAGAGAACTGCAAGAGCAGGGCATATCAACCATTTATATTTCGCATCGGCTGGAGGAAATCACCGGCCTGGCGGATGATATCACCGTGCTGCGCGACGGCTGTGTCGTGCAGAGCAACGAGAGCCGGAAAATGGACATCCCGCAGATAGTGCGATATATGGTCGGCAGAGAGCTAACGGACTTGTTCCCGAAACGGAATGTAAAATGCGGCGAGGTCTGCGTAAAAGTGGAAAACCTGTCCTCGGCACAACGTGTAACGGGTGTTTCTTTTGATATACGGGCAGGCGAAATTGTCGCAATGGCCGGGCTTGTCGGTGCAGGCAGAACAGAAGTTGCCGAAACCATATTCGGGGTCGTTCCCAAAATCACCGGCAAGATTATTATCGACGGCAACGAAATAACAATCAATCGCCCCGCCGACGCGATAAGCAACGGTATCGCCCTGCTTACAGAAGACCGCAAACGAACAGGTTTGTGTTTGCAATTGCCCTGCGGCTGGAATATTACCCTGCCGAACCTCAAAGGAATCGGGATGGATAAGGTTATCAGCCCAAATAAGGAAAACAAAATCGCTGATGAAACAGCAAGCCGCATCGGCATTAAATGGCTCGGACCTCAGTCGCCCGCAGAGTCCTTATCAGGCGGCAACCAGCAGAAGGTCTTGATTGCGAGATGGCTTTTGGCAAAATCGAAGTTTATGATTTTTGACGAGCCGACACGTGGAATCGACGTTGGAGCGAAAAAAGAAGTTTACTCGCTTTTGAATCAGCTCGCCGAACAAGGCAAGGCGATATTATTTATATCATCGGAGTTGCCTGAGCTTTTCGGGATAGCGGATAGGATTCTGGTGATGAGGCGGGGCCGGCTGGTGGGCAATTTGAAAAAAAGCGAAACAACACAGGAAGCAGTTATGCATCTTGCCGCCGTGGAAGGAAGCTAAATGGGAAAATTTATAAGACAGTTGCTGCCGTTCGGAAGCTTGATGCTGATAGTGTGTGTCCTCGCGGCGTTGAGGCCCGACACTTTTTTAACGTTTGATAACTTCCTCAACGTACTGAGGCGTTCGAGCGTTTACGGAATAGTCGCTATCGGGATGACATTTGTGATTATATCGGGCGGCATCGATTTGTCGGTTGGCTCGATGCTGGCGGTCTGCGGTATGATTGGCGCGTGGGTAATGGAGACAACAGGCATTGTCGCAGGGACAATCGCGGGCGTCGCCGCCGGGCTACTTGGCGGGTTAGCCAATGGATTATTGATAACCAAATTTCGCCTTCAGCCCTTTATAGTAACGCTGGGGACGATGAGCTTTTTCAGGGGAGTCGCCCTTGTGATGAAGGACGGCCAGCCGATAAATGTGCCCGATTACAAGTATCTCGGCGAGGGGGTGATATTTGGAGCTCCTGTGTCGGTGTTGATTTTCGCAGCGGTCATACTCGTCGCGATGTTCATTCTCAAATACACGCCATTAGGCCGATATACATACGCAATAGGGTCGAACCGCGAAGCGGCGTTTCACGCGGGCGTAAGAGTCGAAAAGAACCTGACGTGGATATACACGATAGTCGGCCTGCTGGTTGGTATAGCGGCGATGATACAGGTTAGCAGGACGGTATCGGCACAGCCGACGGCTGGACTGGGGGTGGAACTCGACGTAATCGCCGCGGTGGTGATTGGCGGAGCGAGCTTGTCAGGCGGACAGGGAACAATAATGGGGACAATCATCGGGACACTATTGATTAGCTTCCTGCGAAATGGCTGCACACTGCTCGGAATATCGACCAATGCCCAATTGATTGTTATTGGTATGATTATAGTCGTCGCGGTCGCGGTGGACCAGTTGGCGCAGGCTCGGACAAAAAAAGCCGGAATTTAATGGAGATGTAACAAACCGGAAAGGTTGGAACGAATATGCTTAAAAATATACCGGAAGTAATTTCTCCTGAGCTTATGAAGGCACTTATGGAGATGGGACACGACGACGAGATTGTTTTGGCGGACGGTAATTTCCCCGCCGCAAGTGTCGCGAATAAACTTATCAGGTGCGAAGGGTACGGTATTCCCGAGATTTTGGAAGCGGTCCTGAAGTTTTTCCCGCTTGACCAGTACGTGGGCCGCCCTGTTGCGCTGATGGCGGTTGTGCCCGGCGACAAAACCAAACCCACAATATGGGAAGAATATCGCAAAATAATCAAGGCGAGCGGAGAAAAGTTTTCTGATTTTGAGTTCGTTGAAAGATTCGCGTTTTACGAGAGGGCCAAAAAGGCCTACGCCGTCGTCGCCAGCGGCGAAAAGGCCTTATACGCAAACATTATTCTCAAAAAAGGCGTTTTATAATCCTCGATTAAACTGATTTTGCGACGCTAAATTATGAGACCATAGCGATAAAACGCTTATTTTGTAAATTTTTCAGGATTAGCCATTGACAAAAAAGCCGGAATGTGGTAAGATAATATGATAATGCAGAATAACCGTGGTAATTTGTTTGGTTGGTGGTGGCCTGTTGGATAAATCCGGCGGGCAGGCGGGAAATCTGCACTAAGAAAAAACGATAAAATCAAAGTAATTTACGCGGCCTGTTGGAATAAAGACAACAGGCCGCTTTTTTTATTGTAATTGGAACGTATGCAGATAAAGATGACGCTTTAAGGACACGCTCTTATGGAAGATTACAAGCAGATAATAGAGAACGCCAAGCCGGGCGAGATAATCCCGATTGTCAAACGAATCGAGATGGCTGACCCGATGGACTTTTTCGCCAAGATAAGCGACTACGGACGGACGAAAAACTGCTGTCTATTGGAGTCGCGGGAGTATCTCGCGGGAAGTTCCGCGCTCAGTTTCGGGACGGCCAAGCCGGCGTTATACCTGACGGGCAAAGGAAGAGAATTTGAAATCAGGGCACTGACCAAAACCGGCAGGAGGATGATTAAATACCTGACCTTCGACCCCAAAAGATTCGGCTTTTGCGAAACAGCGGACTTCAACGCCGAACGGATTAAGGGCACAATCAGGAAACCCGCGGGATTAGTGGATGAGCAGACCCGCCTGACAAGCACAAACCAGATGGACGTCCTGCGTGCGGTAGCTTTCTCATTTCGGCTGGCAAGCAAACCGTTCCGCGTAACCTGCGGATTGCTCGGCGCGTTAAGCTACGACTTTATCGACCAGTTTGAGAAACTCCCCCGCAACGAAACCGACCTTTTAGGCAATCCAGATTATGAACTGTATTTCGCGGATAATATCTTCCTGGTGGACCACGAGCGAAATGAGGGCTATGTGGTTATTAACGTGATAATCACCAACGGCAACAGGGCAGAGGTAATAAACGAGGCGCAGGAGTGTTTCGACTATTATGAAAATATCGCTCGGTTCGAGACGCCGAAGGCCAAAAAATACGAAGCCCCCCTGCCTAAGCCATTGACCGATACAAACCAGAAGGAATACGAGGATATGGTGCGGTCTGCCAAGAAGCACATTTTAGATGGTGACATTTTTCAGGTGGTCCTGAGCAGGACGAAGGTTGAACCGTGCGCTGATGAGCCATTGGACGTGTATAAGCGGCTGCGGGAATTGAATCCGTCGCCTTATATGTTTTACATAAACACGCCGAATACTACGCTGTTGGGCTCAAGCCCCGAACTGAATCTGCGGGTGAGCGGGACAGAGAACCGCAGCGTCGAAATCAGGCCGATAGCCGGCACAAAACCGAGAGGCAGGGTCAACGGCAAGCTCGACGCGGATATCGACTTCCGATATGAGGCGGAACTGAAAATCGACCGCAAAGAATTAGCCGAACACATGATGCTGGTCGATTTGGCGAGAAACGATATCGCCAGGGTAGCACAGCCGGGGAGCAGGGTTGTGACGGAACTGTTGACGGTGGAGAAATACGAATCGGTGCAGCACCTGGTCAGCAACGTCAAGGGGACATTAGCCAGCAATCTCGACGCGTTGAACGCCTATCTCGCGACAATGAATATGGGGACACTGACCGGCGCGCCGAAGATAGAGGCGATGAAGATTATCAGGCAGTTAGAGAAGACAAAACGCGGGTACTATGGGGGAGCGGTGATGTACCTGACGGTTGACGGGCAATTCGACAGTTGTATAACGATAAGGAGTTTACAGATTAAGGACAATAAGGCGTATATTCGGGTCGGGGCGGGGATAGTTCACGACAGCGTCCCCAGGACGGAATTCGAGGAGACGGAGCACAAGGCCGGGTCGTGTATGCGGGCTTTAGCAAAGAAATAAACGAGGATAAAAATATGAGCGATAAAAAAAGAAAAGTTTTATTCATCGATAACTTTGATTCGTTCACGTATAACCTCGTGGATGACTTTTGCAAGCGGGATTGTGAGGCGAGGGTTTACCGGGCGGACACGTCGATTGAGGATTTGAAGCAGGTGGCAGAAAAGTTCGAGCCGGATTTGTTAGTGATATCGCCGGGGCCTGGGACGCCAGCCACGTCGGGTGTAACGCTTGCGGCGATTGATTATTTCAAGGACAAGCTGCCGATATTCGGGGTGTGCTTAGGACATCAGGCGATAGTGGAGTATTTCGGGGGCAAAATCGGGCACGCCCCTGAGCCGGTGCACGGCAAGCCCTCGCGGGTAACGCACAACGGCAAAGGCGTATTCGCCGGGGCAGAGAATCCTCTGCAGGCGGGACGATATCACAGTTTGTGCGCATTAAGTATGCCGGAATGTTTAGAGGCGACGGCTGAATTTGAGGGCGTGAATATGGGCATCAAACACAAAACGCTGCCTATATATGGTGTGCAGTTTCACCCTGAAAGTATTCTCACGCCGGCAGGCGGCAAAATCATCGAAAATATTTTGAAAATCGCTGAACAACACTCAACCAAGCAAAGGATTTGAATATGGCAACGATAGCCGAATACATAGAGCCATTACTTCGAGGCCAACACCTGACTTTCGAGCAGGCGGGCAAGGTCCTCGATATTATCTTTGAAGGCGAGGTGCCCGAGATTCAGATTGCGGCATTGTTGACGGCAATGCGATGCAAGTCGGCAACCGCCGCGGAACTTGCCGGGCTTGCGAAATCGCTGAGGGGACATGCTGTGAAGGTGGACACCGGAATTGATAATCTGGTGGATACCTGCGGGACGGGCGGAGCGGCAGTAAAGACGTTTAACATATCGACGGCGGCGGCGCTTGTCGCGGCAGGCGCAGGGGTTCGCGTCGCCAAACACGGCAATCGTGCGATAACCAGCAAATGCGGCTCAGCAGATGTTTTCGCCGAACTTGGCGTCAATATCGAGGCCGGGCCGGATATAGTGGCTCGCTGCATAAGGGAGGCGGGAATAGGATTTATGTTTGCGCCGAAACATCATCCGGCGATGCGATACGTTCAGCCGGTGCGCAAGGCGCTGGGTTTCAGAACGGTATTCAACATATTAGGCCCCCTTGCGAATCCCGCCGGCGCACAGGGACAGGTTATGGGCGTGCCTGAGCAGGACCTGATGCCAATCGTGGCGGAGGCGCTGCATTTGCTTGGCGTCAAGCGGGCAATGATTGTGCACAGCGACGGGCTCGACGAAATCAGCACGATGGGACCGACAAAAATTATGGAACTCAAGGCGGGCAAAATAACCGAGTCGATGCTGAACCACGCCGACTATGGGATTAAAAAGGCCTCGCTCGACGACCTCAAAGACGGCGACGCCAAAAGCAACGCCCAGGTAGTAAAAAATATAATAAGTGGAAAAGAAACAGGCGCTAGAAAAGATATAGTTGTACTTAACGCGGCGGCGGCGATAATTGTGGCCGGACTGGCTGAGGATTTTGGTTCCGCGGTGCGTATCGCCGGGCAGGCAATAAGCAGCGGCGAGGCGACGCGACGGCTGGAAAAACTGGTCCTGGTTTCAAATTTATCCGCCGTGGCGGACGGTTGAGAAAGGGACTTCGATGAGAATGTTTGCGGTCAAGGTGAAAATTTGCGGCCTGACAAATTACGGGGACGCGGCGGCGGCGGCAGAGATGGGCGCAGATATGCTGGGTTTCAATTTTTACCCAAAAAGCCCGCGATACATAAAGCCAGCGGACGCGGTGAAAATTATAGACCGCCTGCCCGCCTTCGTTGATATTGTGGGCCTGTTCGTCAACGACACCTTCGAACACATCGAACAGGTAATCGACGAATGTCGCCTCGACTGGGTGCAACTGCACGGAGACGAAACCCCAAAATACTGCGAGCAATTCGGGACGCTCAACGTGCGGACAATGAAAGCGATTCGCGTCAAAGATAAAAAAGACATCAAACGCGCAGAAGAATATTACACTGACGCTATTTTACTCGACGCCTTTGACCCCAAAAAATACGGCGGAACAGGACTCGTCTTTGACTGGAACATAATAGGAAACATCAGCAAACGAGTATTTCTGGCGGGAGGCATCAACACGGAAAACATCGCAAAAGCGGTGGAGCTGGGAATCTACGGCATCGACGTTTGCAGCGGCGTCGAGAGTAAACCCGGCAAAAAAGACCACGCCAAAATGCGAAAATTCTTCGACATAATTCAGGACTTGCGAGGTTAACCGTTTAAGGTATTTAGCCCCCGGTTTTACCGGGGGGCATAAAATATCTTTGTAGTTCATGGCAAGGAAAAAATAAAAAGGGAAATCTTATGAAACGAATCCTGTTTTTTCTAATGTGTATCTCTTTGATACCCACCGCTTTTGCTGACGTGAATGCACCGAATAAGAATGCCAAATTGATTCGAGCCGCAAAAGACACTGACGCCAATGCCAAAAGTTTTGCGCTGTATAAAGCTGCCTATGAAGGCAATTTTGAAGAAGTAAAGGCCCTTATCGCTAAAGGCGCCAACGTCAATGCCAAAGGGCCGAAGGATTCTAATTATACTCCGCTGTTTTTTGCTGTCAGTAAAGGGCATGAAAATATACGGGGACTGTTCGATACCCCCGGCTTCACGAAATTCAATGAGGTAAAAGACATAACAAAAAATGTAGATTACCCCAGATTATATACGGATATAGTGTCGCTGCTGCTTGCTAATGGTGCCGATGTCAACGCAAAAAATTCATATAACCGAACCCCGCTGCACATGGCAGCCCAGTTCGGCTATTTAGATATGGCTGAACTGCTTATCGCCAACGGGGCAGATGTAAACGCCAAAGATAACGGTGGTACAACGCCTTTGTTTGTTGCTGCCATGGAAAATCATAAAGATATAGAAAATCTTCTCATAGCCAAGGGCGCCAAAGTTGACATTTTCATAGCATCGGCTATGGGAGATATTGAACGCGTCAAGGCTTTTCTGAATAGCGACACTAATATGCTTACCCAAGGCGTTCTCACACCACTGCACATCGCGGCAAGCAGCGGACAGACCAAAATGGTGAAATTTCTCATTGAAAAAGGAGCAGAAGTTAATAGCGGCTATCCCCAAAAAACAACGCCCCTGTATTTGGCCGCCCTTAAAGGTCATTTGGATACAGTGGAGTTACTCGCCAACAAAGGTGCTATTATAAACAGTGAATCCCCTAATTCCCCGCCTCCGTTGTTTGGCGCAGCGTGGGGAGGGAAAAAAGAAATCATTGAGTTACTCATTGCTAAAGGCGCTGATGTAAATGCAAAAAACAGTCGCGGTTGGACGCCGTTGTTCGCCGCTGTGAAGACAGATAAAGGCAGCAAGGATATAGCAGAATTACTCATTGCCAAAGGCACCGACGTTAATGCCAAAGCGCAGGATGGCCGCACCCCATTGTCGTTTACTGTCGGGCCGAACCCAAACCATCTTGAAATAGCCAGATTGCTGGTCAGCAAAGGCGCTGACATCGATGCAAAAAAGAAAGATGGCCTTACAACTTTGGATGTTGCAGCCCGATTTGCCTATAAGGATTTTGTGGAATT
This sequence comes from Sedimentisphaerales bacterium, assembly GCA_050015775.1. GTDB lineage: Bacteria > Planctomycetota > Phycisphaerae > Sedimentisphaerales > Anaerobacaceae > Fen-1362. Next base: position 22,016 of record JBEKAT010000029.1, read on the forward strand.
TCTATTGGCCAATGGCGCAGACATACAAGCAACCAGCGATGTTGGCTGGACGCCGCTGCATTATGCTGCATTAGGCGGTAACAAGGATATAACAGAGATGCTATTGGCCAAAGGGGCTGATATAAACGCTAAGGATAAAGATGGTACAACGCCGCCCGTTGTAGCTGAGCACGAAGGATATCCGGAAATTGCGGAGTTGATGAGAAAATATCGTGACGAAAATAAAAAAACAGAAAAACCTGTTGCAAAAGACAGCAACCTCCCTGCCGTACAAACTGCTCTGACCAGTGGAGTTGACGTTAATGCTAAAAATGCCCAATTACCCCAGGCCGTGAAAAACGAAAATAAAGAAGATAAATTTCCCCTGAGTGATGCGGCCAACAAAGGTGATATAGAAAAAGTCAAAGAACTTATCGCAAAAGGATATAACGTTAACACTCGAGACGATGATAATTGGATGCCTCTTCACAGGGCTCTTCAATCCGGTAACAAAGAAATAGCAAAACTTCTTATAGCTAACGGCGCCGATGTAAACGCAAAAAATAACATCGGTACTACGCCTATTATGCTGGCTGTCATAAACGATTATAATGACATAGTCGAGATGCTCATTGCAAAGGGGGCCGAAAAAACCATTTATGTAGCTGCCGCACGGGGAGACGTTGAGGGCGTTAAGGCCCTCCTGAAAAAAGACCCAAACTTGGCGAATGCGCTCGCTTCGAACGACGGCTGGCCTGCGCTACACTGGGCGGCATATATGGACCACCCGGATATCATCAAGGTCCTTATTGAAAACGGCGCCAATATAAATATTCGCGGTGGAGGAAAGAATGAAGTCACGCCCTTATTCTGGGCGGTTCGAAAAGGCAATATAAATTCAGCAAAACTTCTCATCGCAAATGGCGCCGATGTCAATTTTAAAACCCCAGCCGGCAGGACCCAGACCTTACTGTATTTCCCTGGGAGTATTGAAGTGGCCCGGCTGCTTATCGATAACGGCGCTGACGTTAACGCCAAAAACGACCAAGGAATGACCCCGTTACATGCTATCGCTACCGAACAAGGTCTCTTTACAGTGCAAAGAGTGCTTTTCTCGAAAAACGGCGGGACCAATGCAACATGGAAGACAGATTTTGAAAAATATCGCGGCGCAGCAGAAAAGGTTACTGCCGAAATAGCAGAATTGCTGATAAAAAGGGGCGCCGGTATCAATGCCAAAGATAACGACGGCTCAACTGCCCTGGGGATAGCGGCGCAGAGCGGCCAGTTGGAAATCGTCAAGCTGCTTCTGGATAAGGGAGCCGATATCGAAACCAAGGCCAACGACGGCAAAACGGCTTTGTGGCTACCGGCACTGAAAGGCCATATAGAGGTCGTCAAACTTCTTCTGGCCAAAGACGCCAACGTGAATAACAAGCAATATAGTGACGGCGCAACTCCGCTGATGGCGGCATCGACGGGCCGTACGGATGTTTTGCAGCTTTTACTGGCAAAGAAAGTTGAAATCAATGCAAAGAGAACCACCGACAATGCAACGGCCTTGATTCTGGCGGCGAGGGAGGGCTGCACAGAAAACGTCAAGCTCCTGCTGGAAAAGGGAGCCGACGTCAATATCAGGACCAATGACGGCAAAACAGCTTTGGCATTGGCAAAAAGCAAAGGCAATACGGCTATTGTGCAACTGCTTGAATCCGCCACACAGAAGGCGGACAAGAAAGCCGACGAGAAAGAATCTAATCCAAATATATCAGACAAAAATGCCAAATTGATTCAAGCCGCGAAAGACGGCAACCTCCCCGCCGTGCAAACCCTTCTGGCCAGTGGAGCTGACGTTAATGCTAAAAATAACCAGGGCACAACATCGCTAATAATGGCGGCAATGAACGGTAATACTGAAATGGTTAAGCTTCTTCTGGAAAAGGGGGCTAATGTCAAAGAGAGAAATAATTTTTTCCTCGGCAACCAAACATCCCTAATAATCGCGGCGGAGAATGGCCATACGGAAATCGTCAAACTCCTGCTGGCAAAAGGGGCCGATGTCAATGCGAAGACCAATGATGGTAAAACAGCTTTGGTATTAGCAAAAAACAAAGGTCACACAGACATTGTGCAACTGCTTGAAAAAGCCGGCGCAAAGGAATAATTAAGGAAAATATGATGCTCGATGCTGGATGCTTGATGCTCCGCCGTAAGGCGTCCTGTGGAGTAACGCAAATCGACAATCAAGTATCGAGAATCGAATATCGAGAATCGAGGAAAGAATGAAATACAAAGGCAGATTCGGTGACTATGGCGGTTTTTATGTGCCGGAGGTTTTGATACCGGCCCTCGAAGAGCTTGAAAAGGCGTTTTACCGATTCTACAAGGACAAGAGTTTCGTTAATGAGTTGTCGCGGCTGATGGCGGACTACGCGGGCAGACCGACACCCCTGTATCACGCGAAGCGCTTCAGCGAATACGTGGGCTTCAATGTATATCTCAAACGCGAGGACCTGCTTCACGGCGGAGCGCACAAGGTCAATAACACGCTGGGCCAGGGGCTTCTCGCCAAATATATGGGCAAAACAAAACTCATCGCCGAAACCGGAGCTGGCCAACATGGCCTCGCCACCGCGATGGTTGGCGCGTTATTCGGAATGGAAACAAAAATCTTTATGGGTGCTATCGACGTCGAACGCCAAAGCGTCAACGTCCACAAGATGAAACTTTGCGGCGCCCAGGTCATATCCGTAAAAGGCGGCACAAGTACACTTAAGGACGCTATAAACGACGCCCTTCGATACTGGACCGCGAATGTAACGGATACGTTTTACCTTTTCGGCACAGCCGCCGGGCCTCACCCATATCCTACGATTGTGAAACACTTCCAGAGTTGTATCGGCAAAGAGGCACGTCGGCAATGCCTCGACAAACTGGGCCGGCTGCCTGATATGGTACTGGCCTGCGTCGGCGGCGGCAGCAACGCGATAGGAATATTCTCAGGTTTTCTGAACGACAAAGACGTTCGGCTTATCGGCGTCGAGGCCGGCGGCAGGAGCTTAGCCAGCGGCAGGCACGCTGCGTCAATCTCCGCGGGAAAACCCGGCATTTTGCACGGCGCAAAGGCGTATCTCCTCCAGAACGCCGACGGGCAGGTAAACGACACTGAAAGCATCAGCGCAGGACTGGATTACCCTTCGGTCGGCCCCGAACATTGCTACCTCAGTGACATTGGCAGAGCTACTTATGTCGCGGTCGAAGACAAAGACGTCCTCGATACGTTTGGCCTGTTGTGCAAAACAGAGGGAATTTTGCCCGCACTGGAAAGCACACACGCTCTGGC
>JBEKAT010000030.1:0-18733 GCA_050015775.1 Sedimentisphaerales bacterium
CGTCGCGGAAAACAGCCACCCCAAGAAATACCACACCCGCCACAATCAGCAGCAGCCACGGCTGTTCAAATATATTTGTCACTGGCTCACCTCCGGCCAATATCTCAATTATTCCGGCAGGTCCAACTTGGCAAGCGACTTTCGTATCTGCTTGGTCCTGTCGTAATCGGTAACGTCCGGCGCCAAAGCTGTAACGCTTATGTACCCTTCCAGCAGGGCCATCATATCCGTCAAAGGGTCGTCAAATGGCTGAGGCCCGCCCGCGAGCTGATAAACTGTCTGCCCATACCCATCAATCTGCGGCTCATAATACTCATCGAACGCCTTGTTCGACTGGGGCACAACTTTAATCCCCCGTGGCCTGCCCGCCGAGAGCAGCGGTATATTTATATTGACCAGCGCGCCCGGCTTTACAGGCATAAGTTTTTTCAGGATGTGCATACAATACCCCGCGGCGGTGTCATAATCCATTTTCTCCTCCGCCGCCAAACTCGTCGCCACCGACGGGATACCAAGCAACACCCCTTCCATCGCCGCCGCCACCGTCCCGGAATAATAAATGTTAATCCCCGCGTTTGCGCCGTTGTTTATCCCCGCCACCAAAAGCTCAATCGGACGTTTGCATAATTGCATCGCCGCAAGTTTCACGCAATCCGCGGGCGACCCCTCGATGCTGTAACCTGAAAATAGACCGTTCACATCGACCTTGCTGCAAACCACCGGCCGGTTGAACGTTATGCTGTGGCTTGCCCCCGACCTGCTCGCCGCGGGCGCGACAACCTCCACCTCGCCTATCTTGACAAGCTCCTTGTATATCGCCGACAGCCCGGGCGCAAATATCCCGTCATCATTCGTCAGTAGTATGTTCATATTTTCTTGTTGATTATTGATGATTGATGATTGATTATCAATACTCATTATGAAAAAGTTTCAGCCGGACCAGAAGTGTTTATTGATGAGCAGAGACGAGATGCGGGCCTTCGACGCCTGGGCAATCAACGAGCTTGGCGTTTCGGGCATCGTATTAATGGAAAACGCAGGCCGAGGTTGCGCCCAGTTCATCATCGAAACACTATCCAAAATTAAAAAGCCGAAGGTCTGTATTTTCTGCGGAACGGGTAACAATGGCGGCGACGGCTTCGTCATCGCAAGACACCTCCTTAACGCCGGCTTCGCCGTAACAGTCGTAGTTTGCGGCAACATCGCTAAAATCAAAAACGATGCCAGGGTCAATCTCGACGTACTCATCGGCCTCGGCCTGAAAATTGAACGGCTGGATATGGAAGGCACTGAGATAATCGACGCCCGCGTTACCAAACTCACCAACGAAGCCAATATGATTATCGACGCCATTTTCGGAACGGGCCTGACGGGGACACTGCGGGATGAATACAAACAGCTTATTGAGAGCATAAATGAGCTTGGCTGTCCCATTCTCTCGGTTGATATACCCTCAGGCCTGGATTGCGATACCGGTCTGCCGCTCGGCGCAGCGATAAAAGCCAACTGCACCGTTACCTTCGTCGCCGTCAAAAAAGGATTTGTTTTCGAAGACGCCAGGCCATATACAGGCGATATATTCATCGCCTCGATTGGCGTCGAACCCAAATATGGTTAGCCCCCAGGCCCGCCTGTGGGTCTGCTTAAAACGCCCCAGGATTGCCTGCCTGCGTCTTGTACCCAATGAAGTACAGGAATCTGTCCGCGTTGAGTATGGGTATCGACAGCGCCTGTGCCTGGCTCTGAATCTCCTTATATTTGGCCGCCTGCTGCAAGGTACGCTCATACTTCTCCATCGCGTTGGGGTATCTTTCCGTCTCCTGCGTTGTCGGCTTCGTCGGCACTTCAGGCGGTGTCCCCAGAATCACGTAATCTGTATTCACGGTCACTGAATCGGCAACCTTGCCCCCCCACTTCTCCACTAATCTTCGTATCTTCGCGACAGCTTCGTCATCAGGGACACCGTCACCATTCAGGTCAAAATCACCCGCGACCACAAAAGTATTCGCCTTCGTTGGAGACCAGATAAGATTCGCGATTATATCGTCAGCCACAACGGGATTTTTCTTGTCGGAACGAATAATCCTCGCCCCGGAAAAACTGTCACCGACGCTGTAAACCTCTATCTCCGCCTTTCCTTTGCCGTCTCTCGGAATCGGCTGGCCTCTGTCGTAAACCGCGAACGTCAGCCCCTGGTAAATATGGTCATTACCGCCAAGATTGATTTGCACCGTCTTCGCCTGGTCATCGACCAGAATTACCTTGCCATCCGGCTCAAACGCCTTTACCTCTTTATCCGGCGGCGGCTTAATGGGCCACACGTCTTCCTTTAATATCCTCTGAATCCGGTCCTGCGCAGTTTGCAGCTCCGCCTGGCTTTTCAGCAGTTGCTTGTTCGTTTCTTCCCGGCCGGTTCTTTCCTGGTCGAGCTTGCCGTATAAGTCCTTGACCTGCTCATCTGTCTTCTTCTCAAGCAATCCCTTCAGCTCATCGTACCCACTCCGAACCTTCTCAAACTGCTGCTGAAACTTGTCCTTTTCAGCCAGCAACGCCTGTTCCTTTTCCATGCTCGCCTTCGTCGCGTCGTCGAACTTGTTTTGCAGTTCCTCAAGCTGTCCCCTCGCGGCCTTCTCGGCGGTACTGGCGCTCTGCAATGCGGCTGTCAGTTTTTCCGTTACCTGCAGCAACGCCGAATTCGCATCAATGTCGTTCAACTCGGAATATTGTTTGTCAATCCCGGCAAGCATCTCTCTGACCTTCGTGGTCGCCTCGTTGACCTTGACTTCGGCTGATGTCTCGCCCGGAACTCCCGGCACAATCAACGATAATGTCTGGTCTAAGTAATCCAGCGTCACCTTCAGCCGGCTCTTGCCCGATTGCTCTGCGCCAACAAGAGCGCCTATCTTTTGAACCTCAGCCGGACTGGCAAACTCGCCCAGCCGTTTCTGCGCCGTGTCGGCAAGACCTCGCTGCTCCTCGAACTTCAGATAGTAGATTACCCCCGCCGTAGCCGCTATAATAAACAGCGCCACAAATGCTATTAATGCGTAAAGGGTACTGTCTGTGCTCTTTTTGCCGATTGGCATAACAACTACTCCTCAGAATTAGTAAAAAACCTTGGTTTTCAAGGCCTGTAAGCATTATATTATCGTCTGAAAGTTATCTAAAGTCAACTAAAAAACGAACTTGCTGTCAATCTGGGCGAAGCTGCCGGCCCCGGCGATTCGGAGTAGTAACTATGGCTATGGAGCGATTACAAAAGATATTATCGGCCTCTGGCATCGCATCACGCCGAAAATGCGAGGAACTCATCCTCGAAGGACTCGTCTCGGTCAACGGCAAAGTCATAGATACCATCCCCGCCTTCGCGGACCTCGACAAAGACACAATCATTGTCGCAGGCAAACGAATTAAGCCCCAGCCAAAGATTTATTTCCTCCTCAATAAGCCCCAGAGCGTCATCTGCACCAATTTTGACCCACAGGGCAGAACCAAGGCAATCGACCTCATCCCCACCCGCCGGCGAATCCTCTGCGTTGGCCGGCTCGACATCGATACCACAGGACTGATTATCCTCACCAACGATAACGAATTAGTCAACCGCCTGACGCACCCTCGATATGGACTAACCAGAACATATATCGCTGAGGTGAAGGGCCGAATCGAGGGCGAACACGTCGAAAAACTTAATAAGGGTATCTGGCTGGCCGAGGGCAAAACCTCTCACGCCGCCGTCAAAATACTTAAACGAGGGCATAAACGCTCGCTCGTCGAAATCAGTGTTGCCGAACGGCTTAACCGGGAGGTCAAAAGAATGTTAGCTCGCGTCGGACTGCCTGTCCAATCCCTCAAGCGAACACGCATCGGCAAAATCACCGACCACGGCCTCGGAATCGGCAGATTCCGACTTCTTACCCCCGCCGAAGTTAATTATCTCACTCGTCTCGGCGTAGGCGTCGATAAAGCCCACAGAAGCAAATACAACACCGAGCCGTAGCCGGGAAAAAACCACCGCCGATAAAACTTTGTAGGACCTCCACACCCATATTTAGCCCTGGGTTTCCTGACCTCCGGCCGGAGGCGCAAAATGATTAGTTTCGATAAACTCCTGCGGATTAGTGAAGGCCGTAAAAAATAAGGGCTTTCCACTGAATGCTAATGGCGAAACCGGTCCTACCGCCATAAAAGGAAATTCTTGTAAATCACGTCTCGGGAAGCTTTGCGGATCACGGAAAGACTGGTAGAGTTCGAGCGCCCTTTTATCTCCTCCTACAAAATCACGAAGCCGATCAAACTCACTCCCCATAGCAAGACCAAATCCAAACGATAATATACGAAGCTGTTGAAGGATCTCGTTATCCAACCCCCCTAAAGTTTGGCTGATAAAGAACCATCCGATGCCATATTTTCTAGTTTCTCGAATAGCTCTTCGGAGTAGAGACCGCAACCGATCGGCTTCGGAATCTTCATCGAGTCTACCGCTTGGAGCATGGCGGTGTGCCTCGTCTAAAAGCACAAGGACATTGGCGCTTTGGCGAGTATTCAAACTCGTTGTGGCCTGATAAACAAGAATGTTCAAAAGTTTACCAAGAATCCGTTTCTGCAATTCTTCAGACCAAAACCTCTGGTTTCCTTGCCGAGAAATATCTATAACGATCACAGGACGAGGACTTGTTGATCCTGCTGACCCAAGCAGCATATTGATAATTCCTGGCTGTTGGGGAATATAGCTGTAAAGGCGTTGTCGGCCCGCTCCCCCGGTAAAAAGATTGCAGATTGGATTCCATGAATTTGTTAGCAACGTGTTGAAAATCTGTTGTTCGCCAATGAAACGTTGTACCCGTTGCTGAAGTTGCTGTGCTCTTGCTTTTGTCGTGTAAATGAACCCTGCGTTGCTTGGGTCGTTGATAGCATTGAGGGCATGCCTAAGAACCTGATCCGTACCGAGTCTATCTAAATTATATGTTCCTTCAAGAGCATTCCTAATCACTTCAGCGGCACGTCTTGCGTTCTCTCCCGAAGCACTCGGAATCCCAAGTTGCTCAAAAAAACGCAGCGAGATTAGCATCTCCTCGAAAGTATTCCAGTCATCCAGTTGAAGAGCGCTTATATTGTATACATGAATATCTCGGCCTAACCCGCGGATTATTTGGTCAAGCGGAAGCCCTTGTTGGCCAACTCGAGTTCCTGAGAGCTCTAAAGAGAACTCGCCCTGAGGATCTATCACGAGAATACCCATCTCTGGATGTTGAGCGTAAGCACACAACATCATCTTAGCTAGGCCGGACTTGCCCGATCCTGTCTTTCCGAAAACTCCAATATGGTATGCTTCGCCTGCTCCGCCATCGCCACTACCGAAGTGCTTGAACCACATCGGGTATAATATATCATTAGCATAAGCTCGCCCAAGGTAAACTATCTCAGAACGGTATACTGACAGAAGATTATCAAGTAATTTCTGGTCTATTCTGAATACTCGCGTTCCCGTCGGTGGGACCATTCCGAGGACTTCAGGGTCGTATCGATTCTCCACCTGCTTGAAGGTCGCCCCCACTACCAGATCAGCGATTCTTGTATCTTGCCGGTTCGTAATTGGTGGAATTTCTCCGGTTCGTTTAATGAGATTTCTGAAAACAGAGTCCTCATGCCACCGGTTCCTCAACTCGATCCCAACAATTTGGCCCACCGAAATGATGGGTTGACCATTCTGGGTTGCTTCAAATGCTGTTAATGCGCCCACTAATCGCTCTTCTGTAGCTTCCTGAAGCAAATCCAGCGTAAGTTCGGTATTAGTCGATGGGCTGCCCACTACAGCCACATCCTGACTTCGGTCATTTGGCATTAGGCACCTCCTTGTCCGCCTTCTGTGCGGTAATTTTGTAAAAACAAGAGTGTATTCTCGACATCTGGTGAGTCGCCAGCGACATGCTGTGCGACGGTCTGTTCAATTACTGCGACTCCAGACCCGAGACTTTTAACCATTCGATCAGCTAAGAACAGTGGATATGGCTCGATCACGGCCGGGCTAAAGAACTGCCGCATGATTCCCTCCAAAACAATTGATATTTTGCTCTTGCTGGAGGCAATCGAGGAAGGTAACTCTATGCGCATTGCCGGAAGCCATCCATAAGGCCTAAAATAGATAACACAAAGCCCCTTCAATTCTGTAAGTAGCTCATCCATATCTTTTTTGGGACAGTATTTTTCGGGCAAGTGATCCACCTGCTGGCTTGCAGGGTCAGCATCATCGTGAATAGGCAATGGCCGTGTATATTCTCCAGGGTTCAGAATCATTGTAGCCAGCGTCTTACCATCGACCTCGACAGGCGGATTCAGCATTTTGCCTCGTAATAGTTCATTGCGAGATGTGAATTTCGGCATTGCTACGGTACGGTCACTTTTCAAGAGACCCTTTAGTTGATCCAAGATACCGCCGTTCCACCTTGTTAAGAATTCATCTCTAAGATTCTTAGCGCAATAAGCCTGTTGTGTCAACGCTTGGTTCAGATAAATTATTAAGGACGAAAAAGATCCATCCAATAAAACAAGGTCGTGCGGTGCTTGCGATGCGAGTGCCATTTCCATCGATACCATCATCCCGCGCAAAACACCAATGGTATCAATGCAATGCGGAATACCTTCAACCCACATACTGTGATATGGTTCTGGCCAATACCGCTTGGCTTCTTTTGAAGTCCCTTCCACAGCTACGGCAGCCGCCGCACAAAGGTCTAAAGCTGTTAGCCGATGTACCTGATACGAGCCATCTACGCCGACGACCGAAGGTTCTCTTGGAACATCCAAGTCCGCCTTTCGACATACCAATCCATGTTTCTGGGCTTCAGAGCACAATCGAGTACGCGCATCTCTTAGTGCCTTCAAGTTGGCTGATACGCTCTCGGCAACAGGCGTTGCTTTTGCGAGCAGGTCCCTAACCAAAGCATCTGGTAAATCTGCAAATGTATCCATTAATCACTCACACTTTGTTTAATACCAAAGACGGCTGCGCCAGCAGTTACAAAAGCCAACACAACAGAACAAATACCCTGAATCAAAACAGACTTAGTCAAAAGTGGTGGAGCAAACTGAAGTGCCAAAGTGGTACCTATTATTAAGAAAACAATAATAGGACGTAGCCAAGATGACGATACACTCAATTCCAACTCAAGATGCCATTTACCTTTAGAGCCAATATACAAGTATGTTTTCTCAGCCTGGCGAGGCGCATTAACTGCCTTAAAGATTACTTGTTTTAAATCATAAGCCGAATCTATCTCGATTTCGGCAGGGCTAACATTCTCAAGAAATCTCCCGTATGTTATCTGGATTATATTTTTTAGATCTGGATCACATCTGAGGTTAGTTGGCGAGAAATGGTATATTAGCAACTCATAATTTTTTGTGGCATTAAGAGGTTTTTCTGGTAAAGCAGTGAAAGATTCTGAGAACTGTGTGCTTTGGTTTTTCTCAATCACGCCAAGTACTGTCCAGAAATACATTTCTGATTTGAATTGCTCAACTTCAGCCAATTGATTGGCAATTCTTTCCCATATTTGCAACGATGTTCCTTTTTGAAGAGGCAGTGATTCAACTTTTTCAAAAAACCAATATCCGCCCGTTTCGCTTTTCTGGGAAAGATCAATTCTTGGTCTCGCGTCTGGTTTGTACTTATAAACTTCTCCGACAAACTCTTTCAGGTTTTCAGCATATGCGAATTCCCCAAGGCACAAGTCTAATGTCCTAGTTGTCCCATGCACGTTAATTTTCTCGATGACAACAGCTCTTACTGGTATAAGAAATGCCTCACTTGAGCCTGCTGCTTTTTCATTTAGGAAACATACAATGGCTTCGCCGGTTTTTCCGCCGTCCCGAAGCGACGGTTCTATTAATCTATCTTCATATCTGAATCGTAGTTTTGCACCGGGAGGAGCCGCTATACAACGTAAAATATCATCTTTGTATCTTGGACGAAGAGCAGAAGATAAAAGTATCAGCATTCGCTGTCCTCCCGCTGTGTCCAAAGTCTATAGGTTTCCTTTGAGAACGAAGCGTACTCAGGCATCCGTTCTGCGCGAGATAAAAGCCAACGCTCAATAAATTTCTTTGAAATTTCTGCAACTGACCAATCATAGAAACTGGGACGGGAGACTTCGCCCTGAAGAAACCGCAAAGCATCACGTCCTAGAGGTGCGGCAAATATCTCCCGACGTATGCCGTGATAAATAAGACTACTAGAAAGCCCTATCTTGGAAAGACACTTTCGCACAACTTCCCGCCTGTTCCTGAATCCATCTCCCCAAGCATTTTGTTTTGCAGTAGGCTCGCAATGCCTCTCCACATAGGCCCGTATCTTGTCATAAACCCCATTGGAAAAGTGAAAATCGCCTGATCCGAGGGTAAATCCAACACTCGTCCAGTATTCTTGGCCGTTCACGCGGATCCGGTTATAAATGGAAGATCGCCCAAGCGCGGATGTGGTCGTAATCATTGCTAGATACGGAGGTCTCTTTTTCTTCTTGATAAGCGATTTATGTCCCTCGTATTTCTTCCGGAAAGCATTTCTAACTTCATTGCTGCACGCCAGCATCGCTATAAGTTTTCCGCCAAGTAGAAAGGAGTAAGGCGGAACCGCGCCAAGCACATAAGCATCCATCACGTGGTAAAGCCGTTTTGCCTTTGATTTTCTATCCCATCCAATCCATTTGTCGCGCGCCTGCATTGCATATACCGGATCTCCTAATCCGAACAATCCTATTAGCTTGTCGTTGCTCTCGTCAAAAACTAAGAACCGTAATCGTCGCCCATACCCCGCCGAAACAGGGATGCTCCAATGGAGGCAGGCATATCGGAAAAGTAATTCGTGCTCAGAACGGGGTTGCACAAGAACAATCTTGGGACAAATGTTTTTGGGTATAACTTCCCATCCGTTAGCAATATATCGAAGAAGACTATTTTCGTAGCGTTGGATTCCTGGCCCTGATTTTTTCATCTTTTTTTTGACTGCCAGTTCGTTCAAGGCACGATAGGCCTCTTTGGATGCATTCTTCGGAGTTTGTATTAGCCCCTGTTTTACTGAGTACCCTTGCCTCCGTAAAGACCGGATAATTGCTTGCCTAAGATATTTTGCTGAAGGTGCGGACATTTAGCTCTGAATCCTGATTATTGCATCTTTACTTACCAATCTTTATGCATTCTACCCACCCCTCATCCTTTTTCAACAGCATAAAACCGTGTGATCTGTGAAATCTGTGGCTCGACAACCCCAAACAGCCTAACTTTACAATTAATTCCGCTAATATATCGAACTCAAAAAAGGCCTTCAAAAACCATCAAAACGCGCGCATTTAGGCTCACTTTTTGCCAAAACGACCTCACTTTTTATCAATTTGACCCCATTTTGCCTCACTTTTTAAGGCCTTTTTGAATGTAAAATATTTTTTCACCCTACCCCATTTTATCCTTCTCGCCCATATTCGTTAATATGGGCTAACTGTAACGTTTATCCGCACATTTCTTCCCAAAGTTTTTTCCGAAAATCGTAAAATGATAAGTCCCCACTTATACTATTTCCCACCCGACAATTCCACCCAACTCAAAACTCAACACTAAACACGGAGCGAAGCGACGAGCCCGCTTCGGAAACTCAAAACTAACTCACCCTCAATCAGACCTGTTTTTCACCCGAAAATGGCTTGCAATTGGCCCGCAAAAGGGTTATAATTATAGAAACAGCGGATAGCGGGCAGCGGATAGCAAATAGAAATCCACAAGTCGCGTGAATCTGGCAAAACGCACGGATGCACAATAAACACTTTTCGGACTCCTCCGACAAGTTGGAGAATAAACACTTATGGCCGGTATGTTTTATTCGATTCAGGAAGTTGCGGCAAAGCTCGGCAAGACCGAGGACGAGGTAAGGCAGATAGTAAAAAGCGGTCAGCTGCGCGAGTTCCGCGACGGGCCGAACCTGCTGTTTAAGGTGGATGAGGTAAATTCACTGCTGTCAGACACGAGTTTCACAGGAGTCAAGCCAACGCCGGCAACCGAAAAACCCGCTGCACCGAAGAGCGCGGAAGCCGAGGCCGAAGATATATTGCTGGCACCCGATACGCCGGACAAGGAAGACAAAGAGCTTCAACTGACCGATGCCGATACGCAGATAGTCGAGGAAGGCATTAAGGTCCTGGGCGATACCGATTCATTAGCCAAAGAAGGCAGCGAAGAGACATTCAAGAGTTCCGGCGAAACACCGGCATCACCCGGGAAAGAAGCGTCACTTGAGGAAATCGAAAAAGACGTGAGTTTGGATACCTTCGGCAGCGGCTCGGGTCTTCTGGACCTGTCGCTGCAGGCCGACGACACATCATTAGGCGGGATACTCGATGAGATTTACACGCCGGGCACGGGCGGAGAGGGCAAGGCCCCCGCTGAGGCAAAGCCGGCGGTAGCAGAAGCGGCAGGTTCGGCAATGGAAATAGCTGCTGAAGCAGACCAGATGCAATTCCCCGAACCACAGGCACAAGCACCGGCATTAGCAGCGGCTATGGCGTATGCCGAGCCGGCGCCGGACGCAATGAGCAACGCGCTGGGCGTTATGCTGTTTATCCCCCTTGCCGCGGTCATTTATACCGCAATGGTGGCAATCGCGGGATTCAGCAATTTGAACCCGGCGATTTTGAAAATGTCACAGGGCTTCATCTGGTATATCGTTATAGGGCTGGCGGTCGCGTCGCTCCTCATTCTGGCTGTCGGAGCGACAATGGGCGGCGAGAAAAAACCAAAAGTTCCGAAAGCGCCAAAACCGCCGAAGGTCAAAAAAGAAAAGCCGCCTAAACTCGTGAAAGAGAAAAAAGGCAAACAATAGTTCGTAGTTAGTCGTTCGTATATCGTAATTCGTTTTTTGAAGCCTTCCGATTTTTATCGGGGGGCTTTTCTTTTGCCCCATCTACCCGGCGTTAAGAAATTTTTCGACCCCGATAAGGCCTACTTGGCGCCCTTCTTCTTGACGTCATTTGGTTCTTTGACGCCATTCGGTTCAGCTTTAGCCGCATTCGGGTCGGCCTGCGCGACCTTAGTCGCGTCCGGACCAGATACGACAACATCGTCAACAAAGAAATTGACGCCTGCCAACGGGCCTTCAAAGTAAATGTCTAATGTTTTCAGTGTCCCGGTGGCGTCAAGTTTGAATTCTCCCAAAAGTTCGACCCATTCAGTATTACTCAACGCTTCCTTGACAACATTCTTATATTTGGTCCCATTGTCATCGGCCTGTTCGATGGATATCGTTACGGTATCGGCTTCTGAGTTTTCCAGCCGAACCCACGCTGAAACCTTATATGTCTGTCCATTCGTTACTTTGCCCAGCAGGGACTGCTTTATGCCCTGCCACATCTGGGTCCTGCCGGACACTTTTACGCTTTTTGCGCCGCTGTGAACCGGCGTTGTTACCGACTCGATTTTGCACGACCTGTCCGACCATCCCTCGGTGCCGTTTTCAAAGCCGGGATTTGTCAGCAGGTTGGTATCGCCGAACGCCGGCGCAAATGACACAAGCAAACTTAAAAGCAGGCAGGAACACAAATACTTAACCATTTCAGCAACCTCCCAATAAAAATTTACTAAAGTTGTTATCGTCACACTTGCCGATAGATTAACTTTTTCACCTGAATATGTCAAGTGGCTGCATCGCGCGGCTAGCGTGGAGGTAGTTCATAGTTCGTTGTTCATAGCAATTTGTAGTTCGTCGTTCGTATATCGTAATTTGGATACCGCCGGAGGCGGATAAATCTTGTTGAAAACTCACCGCGAATGTCGGTAGAATCAGAAAATAAAGTAAAAATAAATTTGGAAAGGATAAACAATGCAAAAACGTAAATTGGGAAAAAGCGGACTGGAAGTCTCGGCTATCGGGCTCGGCTGCATGGGGATGAGCTTTTCCTACGGTCCGCCCAAAGACAAGCAGGAGATGACCGCTCTTCTCCGGGCGGCCGTGGAACGGGGCGTCACATTCTTCGACACCGCCGAAGTCTATGGCCCGTTCACAAACGAAGAACTTGTAGGCGAAGCCCTTGCCTCCTTCCGCAAGCAAGTGGCGATCGCCACCAAGTTCGGATTCGATCTCAATCCAAATTTCGATCCCCGCGGGATGAAGGGTTCACCAGGTCTGAACAGTCGGCCAGAGCACATCAAGCAGGCCGTCGAGGGCTCGCTCAAGCGACTCAAGGTCCAGACAATCGACCTGCTCTATCAGCATCGTGTTGACCCGAACGTGCCAATTGAAGACGTGGCGGGAGCGGTGAAGGACCTGATTCAGGAAGGCAAGGTCAAGCACTTCGGTCTTTCTGAAGCAGGCGTGCAAACGATCCGTCGCGCTCATGCGGTTCAGCCACTCACGGCTCTCCAGAGCGAATACTCGCTTTGGACGAGAACGCCCGAGAAGGAAGTGATATCGACTCTCGAAGAACTCGGGATCGGTTTCGTTACCTATAGCCCTCTGGGCAAAGGTTTTCTCACGGGCAAGATCAATGAAAATACTAAGTTCGATAGTACCGATTTCCGCAACATTCTGCCTCGCTTTACGCCGGAGGCTCTCAAGGCAAATCAGACCTTGATTGAATCGCTTAACAACATCGCAGAAAAGAAGAAGGCAACCCCTGCTCAGATAGCGCTCGCCTGGCTGCTTGCCCAGAAGCCTTGGATCGTTCCAATTCCGGGCACTACGAAACTGGCACGCCTCGACGAGAACATCGGGGCGGCCTCAATTGAACTCACGCCGGACGATCTCCGTGAAATCGATAGCGCCTCGTCAAAGATCAAAGTGCAAGGGGCTCGGTACCCCGAAAAGCTGGAGCAAATGACCGGCCGCTGAACGCTGCCCCCTGCCGTTTGGCATCCCTTACGAGAGGCGGATAAATCTTGTTGAAAACTAACCACGAATGTCGGTAGAATCAAAAACAATTAAAAAATAAAATGGCAAAAGGGAAAAAATGGGTGACTGTTCATAGTTTCCCTCCCAGTTTTCTCCAGCAATAAAATTATCATCCCAAACGACAAAAGCATGATTGACATTTATGAAATAATATCTAAAATAGAATCCAAATGAGCTTGTGAGGTAATTGTATGGCAATAGGTGAGGTCTTCAAAAACCCAACTGTTAAACAAGTAATATTTCAGATTAAGTTTCCAAACCTTTTTGGAATCGAACGCCTAATTGGAGATTATCAAACCTCCATAATGGTCGACTTTCCCGAATCTCAATTGCTTTATGCCCGTAACATTCTTCTTGCCGATCTGAAACCAGGTGCGCAATTACCCGAAGTTCCAGAAGAGTTTTCCAATGTAGCTGTAAAAAAGATTTGGAATTTCAAAAACCCAAATGGCGTAGAGTTAAATGTCAATACAGATTCTGTTGATATGACATCTTCTCTTCATAAAGCATATAATCATAAGGATGCCCCATATAAATTTCGCGATATAATTAAATCTTCAATCGACAACTTTTTGCAGATAGTAAAAATTCCTAAAATTACTCGGATTGGTTTAAGGTATATCGACGAATGTCCTATTCAGAATGATTCACATTTTTTCAACGAATGGTATAATTCGACCTTTCCTTTGGTTCGTTTCCCGCTTGAAAAAGCGCAAGAATTGTCATTTTCTGCACGTATTAAAAGGGATCCGTGTTTTCTGAAATTTTCAGAATCTTTTCAAAACGACGGCGATTCACTCAAGTATGTTCTCGATTTTGATGCTTATTCTATGAATGTTCCGTCAGATAAATACTTAGAAGTTACCGATGTGCTTCATGAAATGATTTTGTCAGAATATGATGCTTCGATACGAGAACCGCTAAAATCATTTATGCGTAAAGATAAAACTGTCAGTAAGGCCAAATAATGAATCCTAACGAAGCAAGTACGCAAGACACCGGAAATAGTGTGGTTCCCTTTAAAACAGCAACACTGCCTTTTGCGGAATTTGAAATAACTATTAAACTGGGCCCATCAAACGAATTCCTAGGTATTCTAGCTGTTGCAACGAAAAAAGAATTTCTTTCACTCGAACAAAGAATAAAGACTTACGGCACGAATAAAATCATTGGCTTATATGACGAATAGCCAGCAAATTCCTTTTTACAGCGAAGGTTTTGCGTCTCTTCGATTTGGCGATGTCTTAAGTGGTTTTGCATTAAGTTTTTGTATTGGTTATAAGCCTCAGTCAACAGCGATTCCTACAAACTATCGCATAGATATTACACATTTTCAATATGTTGCTGTATTGACGCCTTGTTGTACTATTCAAAACAAATTAGGCAACACGCTTGTCGTTACTCCCTTAGAAATCATTAAACCTCAGTATTATTTCAAAAACTCTCTCTTTAAACAGGATCTCACTCTTTTGAATAGGCCATTAACCTGGTTAGAATGGGTCGGCCCTGAAAATGAAGGAGATGAGGAACTGCGTAAAGAAATTTACCCAGGGAAACAATATAATGAGTTCAATATTTTCGTGTACAAGGAACACCCATTGCTTGAAGAATACGATATTAAATACATAGGAAATCTATCTGCACGAGTTGGTGCCTATCAGATCGATTTTAGGAACATCTTTAAAATTGAATGCAAGCCAGAATATGATATTAGGGCCTTCAAATTGCTACAATTATCTAAACAAGCACGAAATGATTTGCGGCTTAAAATGACAAATTACTTCGGAAGGACTCCAGACGAAGATTTAGTATAGGGTTGCATAGCATGGAATAATGGGGACGGTCACCGTTTTTGCTAGCATTATGCTTCACGGGAGAGGTAATCAGACAAACTATGCCAAAGAAAAGACATCAGCCAAGAGGGCTGGAAATACTCTACGAAGACAAGGATATCCTTGTGGTAGATAAGCCGGCGGGGCTATTGACCGTGGGGACGGCGAATAATAAAACGAATACGGCTTATTACAAGCTGACCGATTACGTCCGCAAGGGCTATTCAAAATCGCGAAGCCGGATTTTCATTGTTCATCGGCTGGACCAGTCAACGTCCGGCGTGCTGATATTCGCGAAAAACGAAGAGGCGAAATTCCGGCTGCAATCACAGTGGAAAGACACGGAAAAGAAATACGTCGCGGTGGTTTACGGGCAATTGGCTAAAAAAGAGGACGTGATTAGCTCATACTTAGCTGAGAACAAGGCCTATATCGTATATTCCACGACGGATGCCACAAAAGGCAAACTGGCACGCACCGCTTATAAGGTGCTTAAAGAAAGCAGGCAGTTTAGTTTGCTGGAGATTAATCTTATGACAGGCAGGAAAAACCAGATACGCGTGCATCTGGCTGATAAGGGACACCCGGTCGTGGGCGACCGCAAATACGGAAAACCAAAGGACGTCTTCAGGCGATTAGCTCTTCATTCCAAGTCGATTTCCTTCAAACACCCGACCAGCGGCAGGAAGATGACTTTTGAAACCAGAATGCCGAGTTATTTTAATAAGCTGGTTGAGAAAAATTAGTTTTTAGTTTTAAGTGTTGAGTTTTGAGTTATGGATTCCCGCTTACGCGGGAATGACCCTCCTTCGTTCTGCGAACCACGGAGGGTAAACCCCCAGGCAGGCCTGGGGGCTAACCAATACGGTCTTGATTTTTCATAAAAGATTTGATACTTAATCAGAAACCAGCCCTGAACCAGAAGCGGTTGAGGGTTTTTTTGATTAACCTTTACCTATGAAGGGAAATGAAATGAAGTCAACTAATCTCGAACAAGCGGAAGACAGAAGACGGAAGACAGAAGACAGAATACGAATGGCAGAAAACGGTTTTATGCCTTATGCCTTCTGCCCGCTGTTTTTTGTTTTACTATTTTGTTCATTGCCGGTAACAGCGGCACCATCGGGGGGACCTTACGGCCCTATCCAGCAAAAATACGATTTGCCAAAAGACGCGAATAAAATTTACTACGCAGCGCCCGATGGAAACGCAATGGAATCGGGAGAAACGCTCGCCAAGCCAACTACACTGGCGTCGGCCATAGCGCGGGTAGTAACCGGCGACGCAATCGTGATGCGAGGCGGCACTTATAGAACGGGCGGCCTGCAATTGAACCAGGGAATCACCATACAGCCCTATGCGGACGAGCAGCCCGTTGTGAAGGGAACCAAGGTAGCGGACAAGTGGGAGCGTCAAAGCAACGGATTATGGAAAACCTCGTGGAACCGTTTATTCCCCGCAAAGCCCGCCGACTGGTGGCAGCAGGCAAGCAACAAAAGGACTCCGCTGCACCGTTTTAACAATGATATGGTGTTCGTGGACGGCAAGTTTTTGCAATCGGCCGGCTCACAGGGAGAAGTTGACGCCAACTCCTATTTCATCGACTATAACGACAGGACAGTTTTTATCAGCACCGACCCGACAAACCGATTAGTTGAAATCACCGCTTTCGACAGCGCTCTTACGCGGACAACCGGGAAATGCCACGGCAAGACCTCGGACCGCAAAGGGCCGGTGATTCGGGGAATCACGTTCACCCAGTACGCCTACCGCGCAATTGAAATTGAGGGAACGGAACCGGAGGGGCTGTCCGACGAGTCCAAATATGGAAAGGACGTAGTGGGGACGACTTTTGAGAATTGCACCATTTCTTTCTGTTCCCGCGTTGCGGCTTACCTGAGGGGCGACAAATTAACGCTGCGGCATTGTTTAGTAAGCGACACGAGCACCGAAGGGATTTACGTCATTAGCTCGTCCGACGTCCTGCTGGAAGGAAACATCTTCAGACGCAACAACATCGAGGACATCACAGGATACTTTCCAGCGGGGGTGAAAATATTCAATCAATGCCACCGCGCTACGTGCAAAGACAACCTTGTCACCGACTTAGCCAATTCGAACGGCATCTGGTATGACGTGGGTAACGTTGACGGGCGAATCATCGACAACTGGTTCGAGAACGTGGGCAGCATCAATACCCCGTTTTCAAAGGAACGGTTCTGGCCAAGCGATAACGGATTCTTTTTCGAAATCTCAAAAGGAGCGATTTGCGCCGGAAACGTGTTTGTAAACTGCGACCACGGGGTTTTCGTGCTCAACAGCTCGAACGTTCAAATCTGCCAGAACACATTTGTAAACAGCGTCGCCTGTATCGGGCGCACGGACAGAACTGCCGCCGGTGACCGCTTCGGCTGGCATGCCAGCACCGGCCCCGACATAAACGATCGTGAAGGACACGTATTTGTAAATAACCTGCTTACGGGAGACGAAAATTTCAACAGGCCCCTTCTGGCTTTTTCGCAGACGCCCTCGCTGTGTGAACAGCTCAGCAAGCCGCAGGTCAAGCAGCTCGATTATAACGCGTATGTGCGACGCTCGAAAACGCCGTCTTCACCATTGATTTTCTGGAGTCCGGCCGGGGGCAGCAGGTGCCAGGTGCCTGTCGCCTCGCTTGAGGATTTGCGAAAACTGCATCCGGAATTTTCCGCACATAGTCACTATCTCGCCGATTATAACGGGCCTTTATTCAAGAGCGCCGAACCGGGCAGTTACCACAATTACCAGTTGCTGCAGGCGTTCCCCGGCTCCAAAACGGCCGCCCCGCTTCCTTCTGAAATCAGCAGGCTTCTTCTTGGGCAGCCCAAAACCGGTGAGCCGTTTATTGGAGCTTACCCGCCGATTCCATAGAACATATAAACAGTATTTGGCGCGAGAAGGCAGGATAGTTGGGAATTTCGACGAACTGGTTCTGACAACAAAAAATACGAAACCAGGCAATAAATATGAGCGCGTTTGAGCAGCAGGGTAACAACGAGCAACAGCCGGCCAAGCATCAACGGCGACACAGATACAGCGGAACCCACCCGAAGAGTTTCCATCAAAAATACAAGGAGCACAATCTTTCGGCCTATCCCCAGATAAAAGAGCATCTGCGAGCAAAAGGCAAGACGCCGGCGGGCAGTCATATTCCCGTCCTACTGCAAGAGGTTATCGGCTGCCTGAGGCCCAAGCCGGGAGAAATCGTAGTTGACTGCACCGTGGGCTACGGCGGGCACGCATCCGAATTCCTCAAACATATCGGACCAACGGGGAAACTGATTGCGATGGACGTCGATAACGCGGAACTCGAACGCACAAACAAGCGGCTAAGCAAAGACAATGCGCCAATCAGTTTTTATCACAGCAATTTCGCAGGCATTGCCAACGTCCTGAAAAAAGAAAATCTCGCCGGCTGCGATATAATTTTCGCCGACCTGGGCGTTTCGAGTATGCAGATAGACAATCCCGACCGCGGAATGAGCTACAAACATAAAGGTCCCCTCGATATGCGTATGGACGACCGGCTAAAGCAGACGGGGGCGGATTTGCTCAATAAACTTTCCGAAGAAGAATTATCGAAGGCGTTTTTGGAACTGGCGGATGAGCCGGACCATAAGAAAATCGCACAGTTTATTGTTACCCAGCGAGCAGTGCAGCCGATTACACAGACCGAGCAGCTCATCCGGATAATTTTTAGCGTTAAGGGATTGACCGAAAAGCTCTGGAAAAAGCAAAATCTCGCCAAATTCGGCAAGCTGCACCCTGCCGCACGGACGTTTCAGGCGCTACGCATATTAGTCAACGACGAGCTTGGCTCATTAAAGGAGCTTTTAAGAATCGCCCATTACTGTCTGCGTCCGGGCGGCCGAATCGGTATTATAAGTTTTCACAGCGGCGAAGACCGCATTGTCAAGCGATGGTTTCGTGACAATGT
>JBEKAT010000031.1:0-19495 GCA_050015775.1 Sedimentisphaerales bacterium
AAACAAGGCCTGCATCGCGAGCTGACGGGCTTTTGTCCTCGGGTCCACTTATCGACCTCAGTAAGGTTATTGTTAAAACTATTCTTTAATTGTCAACGGTCGGATTAAATCTGTTCCATAACACTGGCCATTTCCATAGCCGTCATAGCGGCGTCAGCGCCGGCGTTGCCTTTCTTTGCTCCCGCTCTGTCCACTGCCTCTTCGAGCGTTTCGCAGGTCAGCACTCCGAATACAGCCGGTGTTTTTGAGTCGTAGTTAATCTGGCCGATGCCTCGAACCACCTGCTGGCATACTGCCTCGTAATGCTGTGTTTGTCCCTGTATCACTGCGCCGAGGCAGAGCACCGCGGTGAACTTGCCGGCCATCGCCAGTTTCTTCGCGGGGACGACAATCTCGCAGGCGCCCGGCACCCACACGACGGTTATCTGTTCTTCTTTTGCGCCGTGACGCTTGAGGCAATCTATTGCGCCTGATAGCAGTCGGGCCGTGATGAATTCATTAAACCTGCTGACGACAATGGCGTAACTTCCCTTGCCGGCCGTGAGTTGACCTTTAATCTCTTTCATACTGTTGATTCTCCAAACTCGATACTCGATACTCGTTTCTCGATACTCGATACTCGAACTATCGTGTATCGAGTCGCCACGCATATTATAAGACCATTGCCAGTCTGTTTCCATAAAAACAACCGCACCAGCCGGCCCCGGCGGGCATGTATCCTGGCGTCAATTTAGCTAACCTGTTCAATTATAAGGTGTTATGGGCGATATTACCAGTAAAATTTTGGCCTTTTGGGCAAAGGCCAATGTGAGAAAAAACGCGTTAACCTGGTCTGTTTGACTGGCGATAAGTGCAGTGGGCAACGTGTATTGGCCCGTGGTTCGCGAATTGATACCTGTCTATTACGAGGCAAGGTGGCTCTATGATTTTTGATGAGCAGCCATATAGCTCATACGACAGCAGTGAGGAAAAGGCGCAAAGGGCGTTCGAGCTTTATGAGGACGGCAAGATGACGCAGGCCATCTCGGAGCTGAATGAGGCCATTGAGGTAAATCCTGCAAACTGTTCGCTGCATTTCAACAAGGCGCTTTCGCTTGATTCGCTGAGCAAATTTGAGGATGCGATAGCGGAATACGAGGCGGCCTTGGCGCTTAATCCGTGCGACCTTGAGATACTCAATTCGCTGGCAGTCGATTACACGCGTATAGGTCAGTATGACCTCGCCGTCCAGACCTTCGAGCACCTTGAGGAATTGGACGCTAATTTCGAGCCGGGCTACTGCAACAGGATAATCGCCTATACGGAGATGGGATTGCACGAGCAGGCGGAGCAGATGTTTTACCTGGCGCAGCAGATAAATCCTGATTGCGCGCTTTGCTATTACAATATCGGCAACAGCTTGTTTGCGCGGGGGCAATACAAAAAGGCGATTCACTGCTGGATGAAGACCGCCGAGCTGGAGCCGTCACATCCGCAGATTAACTATCACATTGCGCAGGCGCTGTGGGCCGAAGGCGAACTCGAACGCAGCAGGCAGCATTTCCTTAAAGAGCTGCGAATAAATCCCGGTGACGTGGATGCAATCATCGATTTCGGATTTTTCCTCCTGGAAAGAGGCGAGATGGAGTCGGCGAAGGAGAAATTTCATCGTGCCCTTGAACTGAGGCCTGATACGGCTATGGCATTGTTTTACTTGGGCGAAATCGCGCTGGATAGCGGGGACAAGGCCAACGCGATGAAGTTTTACGCTCAGGCGCTGGAAAGAGATGCGATGCTTGCAGGCCCGCGGTATCGATTAGGGCAGTATGCGCTGGAGCGGGGCGAGTTTGAGAAGGCCAAGATCATGCTGGCTTCGGAGATAAAACTGGCGGGCGATAACGCAGATGTGCTTGTGTCGATGGCGTCGATGTTTTTAATTATGGCCGAGGAGGCCGAT
Organism: Sedimentisphaerales bacterium; assembly: GCA_050015775.1. Classification (GTDB taxonomy): domain Bacteria; phylum Planctomycetota; class Phycisphaerae; order Sedimentisphaerales; family Anaerobacaceae; genus Fen-1362. The sequence continues at coordinate 1,937 of JBEKAT010000031.1, forward strand.
GGCGAAGAGAGGGATGATATCCTCGATTATGCTGCGAATTGTCTGCTGCATGCTCTTGATATCGATTCCGATGATGCCGATGCGCATTATTATCTTGGTTTGGCCAACGTGATTAAAGGCCGGCTTGAAGAGGCCGTCGAGTTTTTCACTCACGCTCTGGATATAAACCCGCAGCACGTTTTGGCGATTCGTGATTCGGCTGCGGTTTGTCTTACGATGCATCGGCTGGAGGAGGCGACGGAAATCCTCGAAAGAGGCACGCTCGTCGTCGGCGACCACTCGGAGCTCAAGGATATTCGCAGCAAGGTCCGCCGGTCTCAAATCACACAGCAGTTAGCCGACCTGTTCGGCCACAAAAAACATTGATTGTTCCTGCCGGAGGTCATTTTTCGCGGTATGGCCTCCCTGCTTTGTAAAGCTCAAGCCGATTCTGGATTTCGCGAGCTGTATTTTCCTGCCCCTCGGCTTTGGCAATGTTTAAAGCTTTTCCGGCGGTTATTATCGCGTCGTTGAATTTGCCCGCGGCGGCGTAGGCGACAGCAAGGGTATCAAGGTCGTTCGCATCATTATAAGCCGTCAGTTTACAGGCACGCCGGGCGTAACCTATCGCTTTGTTGGCATCGTCGGCGGACAGGTCGCCGATGGTGGCAAAAAGCCAGGCCATATTATTGAGCGATTCAGCGTCGTCGGGCTTTAGCTGCTCCGCTTTGACACAATTCTGCATTGCCAGGTCATACTTACCCTGTCGAGCGTAAGTTACTGCGAGATTTACATATACCTTGGGGGAATCCTGCTTTTGCTTTATAAGCTCATCGAAACACGCGATGGCCTCGTTAAGTTTTCCAAGTTTCATAAAAACCATACCGAGGTTGTTACGGGCGTTGAAATGCGTCGGCGATATCCGTATAGCTTTGGTCAGATGCGGCACGGCTTCGTTTAATCGGCCCGCTTTAAACAAAGCGCTTCCAAAACCGCTTTCCGCGACAACGCTATTTTCGGTAACTTTAAGGGCATATCCGAACAGCGTAAAGTCATTTTGCCAATGTTTGACCTGCATGCGGGTAAGAATACCCAGGGCAGACAGCAAAACCGCAGCCGATACGGCGGCAAAAATTTTCCGGCGAGTTCTGTCGGCGACAAACTCTTTGACGGCGAAGGCGACAATGATAAGCAGACCCAGAATCGATATATACATATATCGATTGGCCATCGACTGTTCGCCGACCTGAACAAGTCCGATCATCGGGACGAGCGTTCCGACATACCACAGCCAGCCGACCAGAAGATACTTTCTGCGGCGACCTATGTAAATGCAGAAAACTGTTGCCAGGACAAACAGCAGGGTGCAGATAATCACTGCAGCGTCCGTGAGATTTAAGTTATAATACGGATAAATAACAGCCAACCCACTTGGCCAGATTGTTTTGCCGATATACTTTATGTAAGAAAGGAATATGTTGGAGATTCTAAGTTGGAGTGAGATTCTTTCCAATGGTACAACCACGTTTCCGGTTTGTTGCGAGATTAATGTTGCTGCTGCCAGCACAGCGGACAATAAAAGCAAAGGTATTTTTTCTATTATCAATAGGGCGGCCGATACTTTTCGCCGGGCCTGGGCGTTTGGAGTTAAAGGTTTAACGCTGAGTTTCCATTCGACCCTTTCAAGAGGCCAGTAGTCCAGCAAAAGCAGGGCGAGAGGAAGCGTTACAACAACCGGTTTGGTCATAATACAAAGGCCAAAGACGGGAAACAGCAATATATATCGTCCTATGCCCGGCCGTTTTGTGTACCAGATATAAACGGATATTGTTAGAAACCAGAACAGTCCGCTTAGCACCGTCTTCCGCTCGGCTGCCCACGCCACCGACTCCACCTGTACCGGGTGCAGCGCGAATACCGCCGCGATGAATGCACTGGGCCAGATTGACCCTGTCAGATTGGTGAAAATCCAAAAAGCAAACAGGGCGTTGGCGATATGAAACAACAAGCTGACAAGATGATGCCAGGAGGCATTGAGCCCGAAAAGCTGGCAGTCCAGCATATGGCTTAGCGTGGTGAGAGGATGCCAATTACAGGCGTGCGGTTTTGTAATCGCCCAAATAATAGAATCCGGCGTTATCCCGCCGGTTACATATGGGTTTTCGGTTATATAGACGCCGTCGTCGTAGTTGACGAAGCCGTTACGCAGTGTCGGCTCATACACGGCAAATGTGGCTGCCGCAAGGCCGATGTATATGAGTAGCTTTACCCGCTTTTCGTGATGTCCTGATTCCACAACATATAACCCGTATTCTTTTGACTTTTTCGTTCCACAAAATGCGGCTGGTCCTGCTGCGTGTACCCCCGCACAAGACGATTTTCATCATAGGTTTTGCGGACAGACAGTCAAGGGGAAATGGAAAGATTTAAACCTTGTTACGGCGATTCCCGGAGAAATCGGCACAATCGGGCAGGCGGCAAAAAGCAAGACGGCAGCGAAGGTCTGTTTCCAATCGCTGCCGCCTGTGTTTTATCGCAATCTTTGTACCCTGAACAATTGTTTATCTACGCTGGCCTCTGTCCCTGGACGAGTCGTCATTCCCGGACGCGTCCTTATCGCGTGGAGTTTCATTGCTTCTGGGCGTTTGTTTGACGTCGGTTTTATGCTCATCGGCGGGCTGAGAAGGCGAGGTTTTGCTGAAGAATCCTTCCCGTTTGCCGACAATCGGCGGAGATGGAATGTTCACCCGCTCCGACGACTGACTGCGTTTGGTTTCCTGGACAGACACATTTCGGGTCTTGTTATCGACTGCGGGGCCTGTTTTTTGTCCTGTCGGCTGTGTTGCCGGACCGCTGCGTTCTATGTTTGGCCCGCCTGATTTCGTTGGGGCCGATGAGGATTCCCATTTGCTTCGCTCCTCCCCGAATTTGCGCAGATCAGTTGCGCCGGTTGAAATCTTCTGCCTGGCGTCGGTCTTTATCGATTCAAACTTCATTGGTGACTTCTTATCCGCAACGACTTTGTCCATCGTCCGGGCCATCTGGATATCTTTTCGTTTTGCCTCGGGCAATTTTCCCATTCGTTGTTCCATCTCGTTGTACGTCCGTGGCGGGCGCATATCCTTGTTGGTGCGTCTTAACTCATAATCATTTCTTTCGTGTTCTTCCCAGCGTGGGTCGTTCCTGCGATGGAACCATCGGTCATGCTCATAAATAGGGTCATACCAAGAATGGCGACTTTCACACTCGAACCGCGGGAAAATGCCTATGCCGATATAAAAGTCATCGTAGTAATCGCCGAAGTAGAAATGGCAGTATCGTGGACAGGTAAACAGGTTGAGCTGAAGTGCGCCGATATCTACTGCGACGCCAAGTGACAGCGAGAAACCGGGCCGTTCCCAGACATGCCTGGGTATATAAACCGGCGCAAACAAAACGCCTCGACTCCTCAGGGGGTAATCCCAGTTTCCCGCGACGAATACGTAACCTCGCGGCGTGCATACATAATGCGACGGCGTCCAAAGCCATCCTTCCTGGGCTGCAAGCCAGTAACCGTTTCGCCAGATATACTGGCCCTGATACCAGTACCAGCAGGGCGGCACCCATATATTGTCGTCTGTGGGCGGAGCTCCCGGCGGTTCGACATCCGCGATTACCGGCGGGGCGGGTAAATACTCGATTTGCTGAACATTACTAACCTGCGCCCAGAAACCTGGAACCCATTCCCAGCCCAAGCCTGTTTTGGACCAGTAGCCAGGCACCCAGTATCTGCCTGGAGGCGCTGCCCGCCAGCAACCGCTGACCCAAATATAGTCATTGCGTTCAGAATCCCATGCCCAATAACCCGGAACCCATACGTATTGATCGCCCACGGGTTTATCCGAAGGCGGATTTTCAACTATGTTGGCGGGCGGCTGAGTCGGGGCCACCACGCTTGGCTGTGTGTTCAGGTCAACTGGTTCGGCAAAGGCCTCGTGAACGGGGCCTCGCGTCAAAACCTCGGGTTGTTCTTGCGCCGGCGTCGGTGGTGGCTGCGTCGCGTCCTCGCCATACAGGGGGCCAACTGCAAAAACCATTATTACAACAAACGCAATCGTAGTTTTCATAAATTTGCCCTTTCATAACTAAACCGGAATGTCAATTGCTTCTCATATTCAAAAACGTTTTTCACAGCAAATATATTGCAGCAAAAACGACGAACCTGCCAGTCGTCAGAAGATGAGTATCATTATAGATTGTGCGGGCAGACCGTCAAGGCAAAGTGGATTTGCCGCGTTTTTGAGGTCATAAAAAGAGTTTCGCGATTACTCAGGGCCGCCGATTAAGGCAGGTAAACCAGCCCGGATTCGTTGAAGTCGGCGAATTTAATGCCGAGATTTACATAGCCCGATTGCGCTGTAACGCTCGTTTCTTTTATTATTAGTGAGAAAGAACAGCGATTTGCGTCAAAAGTGCCGGTGGCGAAGCCGCCCTCGTTAACATCGGCGTTTTTGCAGACAAATTTATTTTTCGACGCAACGAAGCTGCCGACAGGGATTGTGAAGGTCTGTGAGTCAAGGGTAACAACGACGTTGACATCGGCAAGATTTACATTTGTATCTTTGACCGCGATTGCTGCCTTGAGGGATAACTTGTCTTTGCCTCGTGTGACTTTACAACTGTCAATCCTCAATGCGTTTTTGACTCCCAGCATAAGCGTTATTGGCGCAGGTTTGCGCAGGCCGTTGACTATTCTTTCACCCGCGTTGGCGGTGCCGGCGGAATCGCCGATGGTGATTCGCATAGTGACAGGACAAGACAAACCCGACAGGTCAACATTTTTGGCGGTAAAGGAGAATTTCCGGGTCTTTGTATCATAGTTGAATGACTTTTTTGACCCATTCTCAGTTATGGTGTAATTATATTTGCCCTTTCTGAGTGAATTGCCACCGACGGGGAAAATCCCGGTGCAGGGTGAAAGCATATTATTTGAATCAACGGTAATCGTAAAGCTGTTGGCGGCATTGAGGTCATTGGCGTTAACGTCCATCACGCCGGAGATGGAAATTGTGCCTATGTTGTTTTTGCCGGCAGCAACGGTGCATTTTGTAATTGAGACCCAATAGTGGTCTAATGCGGGATTAACCAACTCAATGCCCTGACCATTCACCGGGTCGAGATTGCGGGTGTATTGCTTATTGTTGGCGTCATTCCAGTGTTCGTGAACGCCCAGACTTGAGATGAGAGTGCCGTCGTTTTCGGGGTCGTAGTTAATGTCGGCCGGCCAGTTGTTCGGGTCTGCCGCCTGATGAAGATAATCATCTACGCCATCCATCTGGGGCCAGTAGTTGTCGGGATGATTTGCCTGAGTATATTCCGTTTTTAAGAAGTCAAAACAAACCGATTCCAGCGCGACTTGGTCCTGGGAGGCGAAGATGCTTGATGTATAATCGTTGTTAAACGGGGCTGTTATCCATTTTTCCGGTTTTTCGATGGATTCAGGCGCGCCCCAAAGACCGTCCACCACGTTTAGTACTGTATTGCCGCCTAGGAATTTGTGTCCCATCAAATCTACCTGGACCCTATATAATCCCATCCCGGCCCTGGTTTGGCTGGCTCCATCGGGACTGACCAGACCTTCGTGAAGATGGCTGGCGTCCTCACGGCAGTGTGAGCCGAAATGGTTCTTGGCACAAAGAGTAATGCCAGCTCTGGCGTGACCTTTGAGGGATGCGATGTTAATCATGTAGTTGGCTTCTGTGATGCAGGTGGGCAGGTAGTCACTATATACCGGTGTCGAGCTGCCATCTTCGTGTAAAATGGTGCCACGGTCGGAATAAAAAATTACGGGGTTGGAGCTTGCGACAATCGGGGTTCTTCCCAAAGTGCTGGACTGGTGGTCGATGTAAACAACATCCGGAAATTCCGCGTGCAGCAGGTCATAGGTATGTTTGTAGATATGCTTAAGCGGGTCGCCGACGTAAATATCCTGCTGGCGCACGCCGTAAACGTTCACTAATTGTCTCAAAAAAGCGAGCACCACCTGCGGCGATGTTTCCGCTGTGCCGTACCAATCGTTTTTTACGATTGAATAATCGGTTGAGTTAATGTTAGGCCAGGCGGAGCCCCAGCCCCAGGCGCTTGTGAAGTTTGTTTTAATCATAATTTTCTGGCCAGGGATGTAGCCGGCGTTTCCCCTGCCTTTTGTCCGGTTGAAATTTTTGAACAGGGCATCCCAGGCGTCCTCGTCTGAATTTTCTCCCGTCAAACTGCGAATCATTTGCGAAACCATTTTGTCTATCACCGTCTGGTTATTGTTTTTGGTGAGGAACCAGCCATCTTCAACGGGGGTATAGGTGTTTGTGCAATTTTCATTGGTGGCGTTGGCATCGTGAACCCAGACAACCCTGCCGGGACAAATTCCCTGTGCAGTGCCCATCGGGGCGTTGGCCGGCTGTGATTCTGCCAGGGCGATTTTAGGTGTTGTATGGCTCATCGCCATCCAGATGAAGCTGACGCTAAGGGAAACAAACATTATCCCGACGACGTATCTCGCCCGCAGGAAATTGCGCCTGGCCTTACGAAATGCGACAACCGAGCCGGCCAGACCCATAAGCCAGATGATAAAGCCCGACGCTAATGGGAATGCCACACGTTGGCAGGGATATGTCGCTCGCGATGGTTTTGGGATTACCCTGATGAGAAACCATATAAGTGCAAGAAGTCCCGTTATTGGGGAGAGCCAGAACAGCCAGCGATGTTTCGCCTGCCCGGCTGCTTTGGGGCAACCTGATGGTATTCGTTTTTTTCCTGAAAAAAATGTTATCACGTCTGTTCCTTACCAAATCCGCCGGCGATGAATATCAGCAATACTTTTTAGGACCTAAAAACCCTCACTGTCCTTTCGTATTTTAAGTATATCGGCATCTGACAGGATTCTAAGAAGGGGTGATTTTGATTATTTTTTGGTGGGCCACATTAGAAAAAAGGCCGTCAGTAAAAGACGGCCCGATGTATTTTGAGATTATGAAGTAAGATTCAGTTTAAAAAGGCCAGTCGGCTGGGCAGTTATCCATCCAGTAGCCGGCCAGAATACTAAAGTCAATAAAATTCACATTGCCGTCGTGGGTAAGATCAGCGCCGATGTTCGAACCCGTTTGCTGCCATTGAGCGGCAAAAGCGGCGAAGTCGCGGAAATTGACAATGCGGGTGACTTTGACGGCGATGTCTTTGGTGAAATCGGGCAGCGTGTATGACAACTGCCCCGCGACGGAATTGGCTGTGCCTGAGTTGATGATGCCGCCGCTGTCGCGAGTCGCGTAAACATAGACATTGTAAAGACCGTCGCTAAGCCCCTTGGCGATAACCGGCTCATTGTGGAATGTGCCGTTATTTATCAGCCCAATTTGGCTGTTAGTGTCGTAAATCCAGAAATAGCCCTGCTGTTTGTTTACAAGCCCCATAGAGCCCAGAGGCGAGACGTTAGTGGGAGCGAATTCATAGCCGCTTATATCAAACCAGTCCTGACCGGTGTTTTTTATTTGCACTGTTTGTTGACCTGCCGAGAGCGGTACCGAGATTATAAAATTGTTTGAATCGGCTGGATATGTCCCTGAAAAAATCTGACTCCCATTAACAAGCACACACAAACTGTTTTGGCACCAGTTGGCGGTACTCTGCACGTGGATTTTCAGGGCGCCGGCAGACAGCATATTCAAATGGAAATTGGGGTCCGACTTGTAAGCTGATTTGGTGGAACCATGAAGCCATTGAGAGAGGTTTTCCATACCGGGGAAGTAATCCACTTGCAGATAGAATACCGTTTGAGTTGAAACCGCCCAGAAATCGGTGAGGACCGGATTGGCAAAGTAGGATTCGCTTCCGGAAGCGGCGCGTTGAGCCCTGACTAAATTGCAGTCAGCGAGGTTTTCATTGGCGTCGTAAATCGAAAGCGGTGTATATACGCCATAAAGATTACAGGGGTCTATGTAACCATCCCACCACCACAGATGCGCGCTGCTTTTGGCGAAAAAGGCGGCCCAGATGCCGTTGTGCATCTCCAGCCCTTGGATAACTTGGGTCTTGTAAGGTTCCGGTAGGGCAGGGGTGTTGGGTTCCGGCGGGCTGACACCCGCAATGCTTCCTAAGCCGAATTCGGCCATAAGCACCGGTTTGTTGAAGTCCGCCAAGCTTAAAGCCGTTTGCTCAAACGTGCGAATGGTGTCGTTTCCATAGTAATGATTCTCAACCAGATTGATATCAGGGAGATTCCAGAGGTTTTCAAAGCCGGAGCTATTACTACTGGTAGTAACGGGGTGTTTGAACGCGTCGATACTGCGAATATAAGATGCCATAGTGCTGTGCCATGCTACTACGGTTGCCGGCTGGGTTTTCCAGCCGTTGGTCCACTGGACTTCGTTGAATAATTCCCAGGCGTAGATTGCGGGCGAATAACCCCAGCGGGCGACGATGTAGCGGTATTTATTTTTGGTTAATTTTATGGCACAGGGGTCGGTGAAATATAAAGCGGGGTCGCTGAGCCAGCCGCCGGGGTTAGCGGAGTTATAAGGGTTGTTGGCCCAGTCAGTGTCGGTGTCTGTGCTGAACTGGCCGTGGTGCTGAAGGGCAAACTGGATGGCGATACTATTTTGTTCCGCGATTTCGACGTATCTATCCATACGAAGCGAGGTTTGCAGAGATGGTTTTCCCGCCCCTTGGAAGTAAGTTTTGCCGCCATAACCGTTTTCCCATTCAAGGGCGACTCCAAAGTCAGCGCCATAAGTGCAGCTCCACAGCCGCACCCAGTTTGCGCCAGCGTTGTGCAGCTTTTTGAGGAAATAATCCCAGCCGGAGATTCCGCCGCCAGGGAGTGAGCCGTTGTTCCAGCCAATGTTCTGGCCGATGTTGATGCGCGTATCGCCATTATCATATTTGAGGAAGTCGTGCTGGTTGGGGTCAACTCTGATGAACCCTTTTTGGCCACTTTCCTGGCAGGTGAAAGAGCCGGCGGTTGTTACTGTTGCTGTTCCATCTACGTCTTTGACTTTGATATCGCAGGTATATGAGCCAATCTGCGATGGCGCGAATCTTGCCTTCCAGGATATTGCGCCTGAGGTGGTATAAGTTTCAGGATTGCTTCCCGATACTGTAAAAATCTGATAATAAAACCCTGGGATATTCACGTCGGTTCCGTCGGGCTGATGAAAAGTTACCATAACATCAACCTCGCATGGGTCAAACGGGTTTGTATATATCCGTGAAAGCGTAAATGTCAATTCGTATTTGGTGTACCTGCCGATGGTGGATGAGTTTTGTGAGATGCCGCTTATGGTGGTTGCCTTGGCTTGGCCGATTCCAAAGACCAGGATTGCGAGCAGGTGTGCGGCCAAAATATATGTTACTTTTTTCATCACTACTTGCCCCCATTTTCCTTTTGACTCCGCTCAGTCCTGTGGACTTTTTACGGATGGCGAGCGTGGCGTTACCAGCCCAATAATGCCGCATTTTCATTATACTTTGAAAAAGGGGGTAAGTCCAGAGTATTTTTGCCGGAATTGCCTTATTTGTCCTTAAATGGCTGTTTTTGGCGCTTTTAGCCGAAAAAGGCTTCGACTTGGTGCTTGTGGTCGAGTACTGGCCTAAAGAGATGAATTGCTTAACATAGTTTGGTATCAAAAAAGCTGCTTTCAAAAACTCACACAATGCGTTATTAAAGATAACGAGCCAAATGACCAACTTAAAAAGATTATTAAGGGGTGTTTTATGATTATTCGACATATTGTTCAAGAAATGGGTATGCGGGGCGCAACACGTGGAGCGAGGATGTTTGGGAGAATGTTTTGGCTTGTTTTTCTTTGTGCCGTTTTGTTTAGTTCCCTGTGTTTTGCCATTGGCCAGGAACAATACGTGGACTGCAATCCCAGTAAAGACGGTTTTCCCATTGCACAAAAAAACGACGTCGCAGGCATATACATTGATTCGAATGATTATCCCGGTGTTATTCGCGCAGGTAATGACCTGCAGGCGGATATTAATCGCGTCACGGGGCAAATAGCGAAAATAACAAACAAGGAACCCGTTTTTGGGAAAAATACGATAATCATCGGCACGATTGGCAAAAGCCCACTTATCGACCGGCTGATTAAAGACGGCAAAATCGATGTGAATCAGATTGCAGGTAAGTGGGAATCGTTTGTTATTCAGGTGGCGCCCAAATCTTTAGCCGGTGTCGAGAATGCCCTTGTTATCGCGGGCAGTGACAAAAGAGGCACGATTTACGGCATCTATGACCTTTCGGAACAGATAGGCGTGTCACCATGGTATTGGTGGGCGGATGTGCCTGTGCAGCATAAAGATATTCTTTTTGTAAAGGCGGGAAGATATGTTCAGGGGCCGCCCGCGGTAAAATATCGCGGTATTTTCCTCAATGATGAGGGCTGGGCGCTCACCCCCTGGGTTAAAGAAAAGCTCGGCGATTATAACAGTAAATTCTACACCAAAGTTTTTGAGCTTTTGCTTCGGTTAAAGGCCAACTATCTCTGGCCGGCGATGTGGAACAACGCCTTCAATGAAGATGACCCGAATAACCCGCGCCTTGCCGACGAATACGGCATCGTGATGGGGACATCTCATCAGGAGCCGATGCTTCGGGCGCAAAAGGAGTGGGACAGGCGATACAGCAAAAAATGGAACTATTATACCGACGCCAACACTCTCCAAAATTTCTGGCGGGAAGGTATCAGACGCAACAAGAATTATGAAAGCATCATCTCCATTGGGCTGCGTGGGGCTGATGATACGCCGATGATTCCAAACGGCACTGTGGCCGAAAGTATGGCCTTGCTGGAAAAAATTGTGGCTGTTCAGCGAAAGATAATAGCAGAGGAGATTAATCCCGATGTGACCAAAGTGCCCCAGTTATGGTGTCCTTACAAGGAAGTCCAAGAGTACTATGAAAAGGGGCTGCGCGTTCCCGATGATGTGACGATACTGTGGTGTGACGACAACTGGGGCAATATCAGGCGTCTGCCAACCGTGGAGGAACGCAAGAGAAGCGGCGGGGCGGGTGTCTATTATCACTTCGATTTTCACGGCGGGCCGCGCTCATACGAATGGCTCAATACCACCCAAATCGCCAAGGTCCAGGAGCAGATGAACCTCGCGTATAATTACGGCGCCACGAAAATATGGATTGTCAACGTCGGCGACCTCAAGCCGATGGAATTTCCTATCGAATTTTTTATGACCTTCGCCTGGGACCCGCAAAGATGGCCGAAGGAGAAAATTTCTGAATATACAAAACTTTGGGCGCAGCGTGAGTTTGGCCCACAATATGCCGACCAGATTGCTGATATCATGTCTAAGTACACCAAATATAACGCCAGACGCAAGCCCGAACTTCTTGACCCCAGCACGTTTAGCATTGTCAATTATCGTGAGGCAGACACTGTAGTTGCCGATTTTAACGCTATTGCGGCCAAAGCCGAGCAAATATATCGAAACCTGCCCGATAACGTCAAAGACGCCTTTTTCCAGCTGGTTCTCTACCCGACAAAGGCCTGCGCCCAGGTTACCGAGCTTTATACCACTGCGGGCAAAAACAAATTATACGCTGAGCAAAAACGCGCAAGCACCAACGACCTTGCCGCGAAGACCAGGGCTTTGTTTGAAGCTGATGCCGAGCTGTCCCGGTATTACAACCGTAAAATGGCCAATGGCAAATGGAACCATATGATGGACACGACGCATATCGGTTATACATCCTGGAATCCGCCGCAAAAAAATAATATGCCCAAAGTCGAGGAAATCAACGTTCCAGCCGAGCCGAATATGGGCGTTGCGGTTGAAGGTTTGAGGTCCGCCTGGCCCGGTTCTTTGGATGAACCGGTTCTGCCGGGATTTAGCGTTTTTGGCGAGCAACGTCGATACATCGATGTGTTCAATCGCGGGCAAACACCGTTTGAATTCTCGGCCAAACCAGGTGCTGACTGGATTGTCCTTTCTTCAACGAAAGGAACTGTTGAAAAAGAAACTCGCCTCTGGGTGAATATCGACTGCAGCAAATCGCCCGCAGGCGACGCTAACGGCTACGTGAAGATTTCCGGCCCAGCTGCAAAAGAGGTAAACATCAAAATCAATTCATTTAATCCTGTCGAACCAAACAAGGATTCTTTAGAGGGCTTTGTTGAAGCTGATGGCTATGTGTCGATGGAAGCCGCGCATTATGCAAAAAAGGTCGATGCCGGTGAAGTCCACTGGGATAAAATCGATGACTATGGACGCACTTTGTCTTCGATGACGATTTTCCCGGTTACAGCTCAAAGCGTTACGCCGCCGAAGGACTCTCCTCGTCTCGAATATAAAATGTTCCTGTTCCATTCCGGCAATATCGAAGTCGAGACGATTGTCGCTCCCACGTTAAATTTCGTCCCCGACAGGGACCTGCGTTACGCCGTATCGTTTGATGACCAGCTGCCGCAAATCATAAGCATTGTGCCGAAGAATTATATCGTTGCATACTCAAACGATGACTGGCAGGAATCTGTAAGAAACAATGCCCGTATAGTCAAAAGTAATCACTCGCTGTCTGGTGCGGGTTATCATACCCTGAAAGTATGGATGGTGGACCCCGGTGTTGTGCTGGAAAAGTTCGTGGTCAATACCGGCGGTATAAAACCGAGCTACCTCGGCCCGCCCGAAAGCTATCGTGGCACTTCTGCCGGTTCGGATACGAATGTCGTTGAAAATATCGCATATGGCTCAGGCGCCTTCGCGACAGGGAATTATCGTAATCTGTTTGTAGAAGCCGGCCACTCTCAGAAGGAAGTTACAGAGAAGGTCAATGCTGCTTTTCAGCAGTTATTTCACGGCGACCCCTGCACGCAGGCGGTTTATTTTCCTGCCGGAAAAAATGCCAATGGCCCACTCGCCTATATATGGGACATAGGCTACAACGATGTGCGTTCCGAGGGTATGTCCTACGGAATGATGATTGCTGTGCAATTAGACAAAAAGGCCGAGTTCGACGCACTGTGGAACTGGGCAAAGACATATATGCATCACGATTCGCCGAATCACCCGGCGTATGGTTTCTTTTCGTGGTCGGTTAAGACCAACGGCGTGCCCAACGATGAGATGCCCGCGCCCGATGGCGAGGAGTATTTCGCGATGTCGCTTTATTTTGCCGCGGGTCGCTGGGGCAATGGCCAGGGCATTTATAATTACAAGGCCGAGGCCGACCGGCTTCTGAGCGATATGAAAAACCGTGCGAATATCACAGGCCAAACGGTAAAAGGCACAATGACAGCTGGAGGGCTTTTCGATGCCGAACACAAAATGGTCCGCTTCACTCCGGATATTGTAAACATTGAGCATACTGACCCATCTTATCATTTGCCCGCGTTCTATGAGCTTTGGGCGAGATGGGGACCTGAGGCAGACAGGCCTTTCTGGATGCAAGCCGCTTCGGCGAGTCGGGAGTTTTTCCAGAAGGCGACCAATCCTGCCACGGGGCTTGCCCCTGAGCGCGCTAATTTCGACGGGACACCATGGGTAACTCCCTGGAACAGCAACTCCGCTAATTTTCAGTTTGACTCGTGGCGGACTTCAATGAACTGGTCGGTGGACTGGGCCTGGTGGGGCAAGAATGCGAGGGAAAGGCAGTTAAGCGACCGATTGCAGGCATTTTTTGAGTCAAAAGGTATAGCTACCTATGGAAACCAGTTTACCCTCGATGGCAATCAGTTCAGCTCGGACCACTCGGCCGGATTAGTGGCGATTAATGCCGTCGCCAGTTTGGCGGCAACCAACCCGCGGGCAAAACAATTTGTCGAGGCGTTGTGGAATACGTCTGTCCCAACGGGGCAATACCGTTACTACGACGGGATGCTTTATATGCTCGCAACACTTCATTGTAGTGGCGAATTTCGAATCTGGCATCCCAAATAAGCATCTATACGGAGCCGTTCCTTCCGATTTGGCTTCGTAAGCGATTTCTGAAAGCCCCAAAAAGGTGTAGGAATAGGGAGGATGCCTTTTTACCTTCCAGAACCTCGTTTTTTTCTTGATTTCGCGGGTCAGGGGTGTGATTTGCCCGCAAAACAAAGTTTTTTGAAAAAAAAGCAAAAAAACTCTTGACTTCCCATCGCTCAAAGTGTATTTTGTAAGTAAACGATTACTTAGCGCCTTATAATAGTAAGAGAGTTCGGCGGATTCGCCGATATTATAGGCCTTGCAATGGAGAAGGGTAAAAAGGTGAGTTTACGAGAGGATAGTGCAATTCTGATGATATTCCCGGGGCATGCGCCAGATGCGGTCAGAGTTTGGACGCATATCGTACGGACGCAAATATCTCACAAGGTTAAATGGTTAAAAGTCAATAGTTGAAATTCGAAAAAAGTATTAACGAGAAGGGTAGTTTAAACATTAGCATTTTTTGAAGGAGGAGTAGAGTATGAGTAGAATATTGATTACTATTTGCATTTCCTTGCTTCTGGTCTCCGCAAGTTATGCGGGTGTCATTGGTAACTGGGAAGGTATGCCTACCACTGGCGATGGCTGGATTGACTGGAGTAGTCAAAAAGCTATTGAAACGTTACCTAATATGTACAGTGCCAACACGAGCTGGTACACGCTTGGCAGCCAAAGTGTGCAAATCACTAAAAATGGCTGGGCGCAGACCCTTTCCCTTAAGCTGGAGTACCAGCCCGGCGAGGTGGCCGAGTTTCTGGCCAACACGAAGATTGAGTTCGACGTTGCGGTCCCGAACATCGGCGGGGATGGCGGCTGGGGTAAGATTGAAAATGTTACGGTTAATGCATCGGGTTGGGGCTGGGGCGCCCTTCCAAGTTCTACCTTTATGATTGGACTTTGGGCAGGTTCCGGCACTGTGGTGAAGCATGAAGTAGTTGACTATTCCTCTATACTACCGCTTATAACAGCAGTCCCCGGTAGCGGTTACATAGAGATTATCTTCACAACCAACAACGATAGCACAAATAATGAGATGCTTTTCGACAATGTAAGGTTGACGCCTGAGCCGGCGACAATGGCTCTGCTTGGTCTGGGCGGCCTTGCTTTGATTCGCAGGAAACGCTAATTAGCTGCACTGAGTATTAGTTTTTAAGATTACAAAACGCCCTCGTGATTCCGGCATCAGTCGGAAATCCGAGGGCGTTTTTATTTTGCGCCTATTGCGGTTGTGTCGGTATGAGCACTTGACGTGAAGCAGGACTTTTCGCAGGTTCTGGTCGCGTGAGGAATTGCCGGCCATAACGTTGCCGCAAAGCTTACTTCATTAAAGCAGTTATGAACGAATTTAATTGCTGAGAGTCAATTGTTGCAGAAGCCGTTCGCTTTTGAATTTCTTTAATGAATTGTATCGCTATTTGCGTTAATACCGCGCCCGGCCTGGGATAAGCGGCTACGATATAATGGGGGCCGGCAGTTGATTCTCCCTCCTCTTTTTCCAGCTCAGCCCTGAGGTTGTCCGGCGTTATTAAGGAATTGGCGTGCTGGAAGACAACCTTATCCATTGCCTTATATACTTGCTTGCTTTCTTTGACCATTCCATAATAATCAAGAAGCTGTGCAAAAACATAATTGGACGTTGTATATACGTCCTGGCCCTGTTCTGATTCTACTTTTCCTCCGTCCTTTGTCCGGCACATAGCCCAGCCCATCGTGGTCTTGTTATTGGTGTAAATTGTCCTGAGGATTTGTTTTGCCCTCTCGGCGGGGATAAACGGCTCTTCCCCCATCGCAATCAAATACCACAAGGCATCGAGTTGATTGGTCCAGACGTCGGTGTTTGTTTTTCCCGTCACCGGGTCGTAGCAGGTAATGTAATACTGCATCCTGCGGCCGCTTTTGTTTTTCTTGTCTCGCCATAATTTTTCTAAAACAACGGAGGCCTTTTCAAAGCACTCCTCGTATTGTTTTTTGGCTTGATTATCTTTCATCATCTCTGCCATTCGAATCATTGCCTGACAGCCGGCGAGGTATGTAGTAGTATCGTAAGCATCTGCGCCGAAAAGGGTCAGATTATCAAAGGTATTCTTGACTTCTTCGGGATTGCCTTCGGGGACGCCGTCTCCGTCTATATCAAGCTCCAGCGAATGCTCGAACCCGAATTTAAGCGTATTCCAGTTTTTCTTCAGGAAATCCGTATCGCCGAGGAACTTTACGTCGCGTAGCGTCCTTAAGACCAGCTTCGGGAAAAGGTCGACCCAGTAGTTATTGTTGTACCAGGCGTAATCGCTTACGTTACGCAGGGCATGACCTTTCGGCAAAGCGCCTACATCATGAGCGACGCTGCCCTTAACCTTAAAAGCATCTCTTATCTGGGTCAGCGACACGTTCTCGTATTCTTCCGGATGCTCTTCAAAATGCTTTCTTGCTTCAACAAAAGAGGCGTGATAATGATAGTATCGCTTTGTGGGGTCCTCTGCCAGAATCGAGTCAATGAACCGCTGGCAAAGCTCCCGTTCTATGTTTGGAAACAGTATCATCAGTACCATCGAATACCAGTCCACGTCCGATGGATCGATATAAGCATAGTCAAAACATTCGAGGAACCTGGCTCTGTCGTTGCCTTTCTCGTCTTCGACCCAGACGGCGGCATTTGACAATGGGAAGCTGAATTCGTTAAAAATCAATCTGGTCAGCATTAACGCGCCGGTCCTGTCATTTTTATAGGAAGGACTTTGTTGTATCTGTTCGAATATCCTGTTTTGGATTGTTTCGGTCCGGCTCAGCCATTTAGGATAATTATCGAGTGCAAGTTTTGCCATACCAACGGCTCTTGTGTCTTTGTCCTTGAAACTTTTAACGTATTTACGTTCAAATAGTTTCCCGTCGATAAACCGCTGCTGCGGGAAGTCCAACGCAATGGCAAACGGTATCGTCATCGTTTCTTTCGGCTTTAACGTGAAAGTAACGCTTATGGCTGCTCCATAATCCTGATTGAGGATAGGCGTTCTCTTTTCGTAAAAACTGCCGTCGTCATTCAGCAATAAGTCCTGTTTAAGCCGGTTTAATAGCGATAACCATCCTGTCCTCACATTCGGAACTTCCCATCACCACGCCTCTTATCCCGGCCAAACTGAAATCCTTGTGAACCTGATTTTTTATCGGCGTTGAGCAGACATAAACGGTGTCCTGGTCGGTCGGCTTTAATTCCTTTTCCTGAAGATTTACCAGCGACGGTCTGGGTATTACCAAAGTAATTTGCCGGACTTTATTTGAAGTATTCTCAATCTCATACTCCTCTACGCCAACGGGCATCAGGGCCTGCGCGTTTCCGGACAAGAATGGGGAAATCATTTTTCTCGTAACTTTGACATTTTCTAACTTATAACCTAATTCCGCCAGAGGCGTGGCGAGAGAAATTGAAATTTGCTTTTCGGGTATGGCGGGATGGTAATAATTCTTCAAGGCAGGCACATCATCAGGCCCTTCCGCTGTTGTCGGATTTTTTGCGGTGAGCATAACAAATTTATCATCGAGCCGGATAAACGGCGCCGAGGCGAATTGAATCGCGTTTTGATTTAATAAAATCAGCCGGCCTGCATTATTAAGCCGATTGTATAAACCATCGGGAGA
>JBEKAT010000032.1:0-18444 GCA_050015775.1 Sedimentisphaerales bacterium
CTCTCCCAGCAAAAGGAAACCCAGGTACGCTCAGTCCTGATTGCTCCCCTGATTACCCCCGCCGGCTGCTTCGGCGTCATCTATACCAACGACACCTTCCGTGACGACCACTACAACCTCGGTGACCTCGACTTCCTTATGCTCCTCGGCCTCCACACTGCCTCCGTCATCGCCAAACTACCGGCTTGAGATAAAAAATTCCGCTCTTATATCTGCGCAAGGAGAACCACGTAGTTTTTGCCGTAGTATTTTGCGCACTTTGGGCAGGTCGTATAGAAAAAGTATAACCTCTTTAGCTCTTTGCCCTGCCGGCGGACGTAATCGGTCATCTGTTTTACCCACTGGCGAATATCCTTGTATGGCCCTTCAAAAACCTGTGCCAAAAATGTTCCCGAAACCTTGACCATTTCTGCCCCCGGCACGTCTTTGGCCACCGCAATATAAATGTCCTCACCCCAGAGCGAATTCCCATCGCTTAGCACCATCAGCTCCTGTGCCAATGCCCCTGCTTTGGCAATCCTTTCCATATTCCGCACCATAATCTTGCCGAAATTCAGCGGGATGTGCAGGAAACTGGTAACGTGGTCTTTAATGAACAGTTTGTCTTTGAACGTTACCTCTTTTTTGTCCCACGGCTCAGGATTAAATCTCGGACAACACCCCGTTTCCGCATTCTCATACAACTTATCCATAACATTCTCCTTTCAATCCCCAAAAGGGGTAAGGCACCTTTTTCTCATTTAATACACTTCAGCAAATCACCCAACTTGTCACCGGCCAAAAACGCGAGCGACAGAATCGCGATAATCCACATCGTCGGCTTGACCTCTCGCGCCTTTCCCGCGGCTGACTTGATAAGCACAAAGGAAATAAAACCGAACGCCAGCCCAGTGCTGATACTGTAGCTCAGCGCAATCATCACGATAATAATAAAGGCCGGGAACGCCTCCTGAATATCCGCAAAATTTATCACCCGGACTTCCTTCATCATAAAGAGCCCCACCATAATCAAAGCAGGAGCCGTAGCGTATTCGGGCACCACGCCCACCAATGGCGCAAATAATATCGCCAGCAAAAATAACGCCCCCGTAACCACGGAGGTCAATCCCGTCCTGCCTCCCTGCTCAATGCCCGCGGCCGATTCGACGTACGCGGTAGTTGTCGAAGTGCCGAATACCGCCCCGGTCATACCCGCAAGAGCGTCAATCGCCAGTAACCTGTCTAAGCCCTTTATTTTGCCGTGACTATCGACCATTTTAGCGTGGTGACAGCACGCGACCAATGTCCCTATGCCGTCGAACATACTCATAAACATCAAGCTGAACACGCTGCCCAGAACGCCCCACTTCAAGGCGCCGAAAATATCCAGATGAAACGCAATAGGCCTTATATCCACGCTGAACGACACCCACTGCATCGGCCTGTCAACATACCCGAACGTAATCGCCAGAAGCGTCGAAAACGCTATGCCGATAAGCAGCGATCCCTTTATCCCCTTCATTTCAAAAAACAGCATAAACAACAGGCCCGCCAGCCCTATCAGCGTCTTGGCGCCCAATGGCCCCGCAGAAACAAGCGTCGCGTCGTTATGAACTATTATGTGAAGATTGACTAACCCGATGAACGTGATGAAAAGTCCGATGCCCACCGATATCGCCGAGATTATACCCGGCGGTATCGCCTCGACAAGTTTCTTGCGAAGCCCAATCAACGTCAGCAGCAAAAACAACACGCCCGAAACAAACACCGCTCCCAGCGCCGTCTCCCAGTTCATTTTATTGCTCAGCACAAGCGTATATGTGAAAAACGCGTTTAGCCCCATCCCCGGCGCCATTGCTATTGGCGCCTTGCCGAAAACACCCGTGATAATTGTCGAAATCGCCGACACCAGGCACACCACCGCCACAAGCGCGGTCTTATCCATACCGGTCTTGCTCAGCATATCGGGATTGACAAAAATGATGTAGGCCATCGTCAGAAACGTAGTTACCCCTGCCACAACCTCCGTCTTGACGTTTGTCCCCCTCGCCTTCAACCCAAAATAATCGCCCGCCATATTCCGACCTCCCGTCTCGATAGCGATACAATTGATTGTTTTACTGCTGAGCACACCATAGAACCGTTTTTCGTCACTCGTGGCTCGTCTCTCGTTAAAACGAGTCGCGGGGGCCGAAGCACGAGTCACGAATTACATTGCGAGCGAGAGGAGTCGAACCTCCACGTCCCTAAGGGACACAAGGTCCTAAGCCTTGCGCGTATGCCAGTTCCGCCACGCTCGCCTAACTGTCATTCCCGTGAAAGCGGGAATCCAAGTCAACATTTACTGCTGTCCCTTCCCCTCTTCCGCAATCTTTTCGATGCGTTTTTCCGCCTCTTGCAGAATCTTCCTGCATTGCTTAATCAGGGCCATCCCCTTTTCATACTGCTGCAAGCTGTCGCCAAGCGCAATCTCACCCTGCTCGATTTTGCCGACTATCCCCGTCAACTCTTTTATCGCCTGCTCAAACGTCAGTTTGCCAACATCGCCTTTTATTTCTTCTTTTGCCATTCTTCTACCCAACAATCTGTGTTAATCTGTGTAATCTGTGGTTTCTTTTTACTTTTTTATAACCTTGCTTTCAATCAAATTTTCCGCCAGTTCCGTCACCAGCGTATCCCCCATTTGCACCTCCGAGGCGTTTTTCAATACCGCACCTGTCTGCTTGAGCGTCGTTATCGAGTAACCTCGCTTCAATACCGCCCTCGGATTCAGGCCCGCAAGCCGATTCTCCTGTGCCGTAAGCTGCATTCCCGCCCTGCCCAATAATGCCGATATAGCCGCGTTTGCCCCGCTTCTCAAGTCATTTACCTCGACCATTTTCCTGCCTATCAACCGATGCGGCTCAAGACGCACCACCTTTTCATAATATCCATTCAGCCGTTCCCTCGCCCCCGTTATCATATCCCCAATCAATTCTTTGAAGTTGCCCCCCATCTCATCCAGTTGCTGCTGACGGTTCCGCACCTGCAAAAGCGGATTCCGAAACGCGGCGCTGGCGCATATCGTTTGCAATCTTTGTCCCGCAAGCTCAATAACCGATTCTATATCACCTGTCAGCCGACTTTCTGCCGCCAACAACTTTTCCAGCACCTCTCTCGCATCGGGCACCGCAACCACCCCTGCCTTCGTAGGTGTCGATGCCCGTGCGTCAGCCACCAAATCCGCTATCGTCGTATCAATCTCGTGGCCTACCGCGCTGATTATCGGTATCTTCGAATCATAAATCGCCCTCGCCAATACCTCCTCGTTAAACGCCCACAAATCCTCCAGCGACCCGCCGCCGCGTCCCACAATCAAAATATCGAGCTTGAGTTTGTCGTTTCTGCGATTGACGTCCCTTATCGCCGACGCGATTTTTTCAGCAGCTCCTTCACCCTGCACAGGCACCGGGTAAAGACACAACACACAGGGCCAGCGGTCGAAAATGCTTTTCCTGATATCATCAATCGCCGCCCCCGATTCGCTCGTCAATACCCCTATCCGCCGAGGATACTTCGGCAGCGGTTTTTTATGCGCCTCATCGAACAATCCCTGCGCCGCTAAGCGTTTGACCATTTGCTCAAACGCCAATTGCAGCGCACCAACTCCCGCCGGCTCCATCCTCTCGACGTAAAACTGGTATTTCCCCTGCGGCTCGTAAACATCGACGTTGCCCGTTCCGAAAACCGCAAGCCCGTTCTCCGGCTTGAACTTCACCTTCTTGAAACTGCTCCCCCACATCACGCAGGGCAATACCGACCCCTCATCCTTGAGTGAAAAATAGCAGTGCCCGCTCGAATGCGGTCTCCAGTCGCTTATCTCACCCCTCACCGTCAATCGACCCGGCAGACCATTCTCCAGCGTTGTCTTTATCAGCGTCGTTACCTGGCTAACGGTATAGATTTTCACCTGTTCATTTGCCATATCCGCCGATTATACCCCCTCCACGCGCAAAACAAAAGCTGCGGACTCAATCAATCTGCAGCTTTCCAATTTTGCCCAAAAAACTATTTCTACCGAAACCGCTTCAACATCAGCATTCCCAGCCCCAGCAACGCGGCGAATTGGTACGTCCGCAAATACAATTGCATGGCTTACCCCTGATACTGAGATACTGAACAAACCACACTTTGTTATTTTAGAAAAACAGAAACGGGCACTCCTTGGGGCTGTCGCATTACTTTGTACCCGTCACTGTTTTTCTCGTCATGTCCGGCGCCAGCACAGCAGCAGACATAGCAAAGATCACAGTTATATGTAAGGCGCAACATTATATCCTCACCACTGTTCTTTTTGATATATACTACAGTTGCGTGAATCGCCGAAATATTCTACCAATTAACGCCATGGCATCCGTTCATAAGGGCTGCCAGTGCAAAAAGGGCTATTGCCAGGACATACTTGCAAATTGAGTTTACTTTCATGTTAAATCTCCTTTTAATTAGCGTTATAATTGTAAATTCATTTTAGTGTCATACAGATGCTTTGCCGCTTGTCAAGCGTACTCTCATTAGAACAAACTACCCGAAATCTATGGAGCCGCAACCTTCACGTTGAATTTCACTGAGGTCGGTTCGCCGGTTGTCGGGGTTCCCGTCACAGAGACAATATACTCACCGAGGGCAGCGTCCTTGGGCGCCGTAATCCTGAGTTGCACATCCGGTTTGTCGCTCGCCTTGACGGTAACTTTGGCCGGGTCGAAGGTGATGCCTTCGCCCTTGGACAATTTAATTTCCAGCGTCACGTCCTGCTTGAAAGAATCGCCTCTCTCCAGAGAGATGGTGACACTTTGAGTTTCACCCTGTTTAATCTTCGTGTCGAAGGTTGGGACAGCAATCTTGAATCCTTCGCCCTTGAGTGTGCTGCCGCCTTTAGGGCTGTCTGATCGCATGGTGTAGCCGGCATCCGGAGCGACAACGTTCACTTTGAATTCTACTGAGGTCGGTTCGCCGGTCATCGGGGTTCCCGTCACAGAGACCTTATACTCACCAAGGACAGTGTTCTTGGGCACCGTAATCATGATTTGAACATCAGGTTTGTCACTGGCCTTGACGAGAACTTTGGCCGGGTCGACGCTGATGTCCTTGGCCGCTTCGATTTGCAGCTTCACATCCTGCTTGAAGGACTCACCCCTCTGCAGTTTGATGGTAACGGTTTGGGTTTCACCCTGTTTGACCTTCGTAGCGAAGGTTGGGACATCGATCTTGAATCCTTCGCCCTTGCCAACACTGCCGCCTTTAGGGCTGTCCGCGCCGCTCGAAACGGCTGCCAGAACCAAAGTCATCACAATCGTAATTACAGTTTTCATTTGCTCTTCCTTTCTTAAATTAAACTGAAAATGGAGTCATACAATACTCCTTATGTTACAATTAATGTTTCACACCTAAGCTTTTGATTTTGATGCCTGGCCCACAAAATGGTCACAGGGGTTTTCGTCCACTTATGATTCTAACCAGGACAACCACGATGGCGATTACCAGAAGCACGTGAATGAAACCGCCCATGGTGTTGGAAGTGACCAACCCCAGGAGCCACAATATAATCAAAATAACAGCGATAGTGTAAAGCATAACAATTTTCCTTTTCTTTTTTGGTTAAACAGCCGAGTAGCCCCACGTCAAGTGACACGGGGCTGCTCAGATTAGAACAACTACCCGAAATCTACGGAGTAACAACTTTCACGTCGAATTCCGTCGAGGTCGGTGACCCGGTTTTCGGCATCCCCTTCACAGAGACACGATATACACCGAGGGCAGCGTTCTTGGGCGCCGTAATCCGGATTTGCACATCAGGTTTATCGCTCGCTTTGACCATAACTTTGGCCGGGTCGACGCTGATACCCTTGGCCGCTTCAATTCCCAGCCTCACGTCCTGCTTGAAATACGCACCCCTCTCCAGAGAGATGGTAACACTTTGGACCTCACCCTGTTTGATCTCTATGCCAAAGGCTGGGGCGGCGATTTTGAATCCTTCGTCTTTGAGCGCGCTGCCACCTCGTGGGCTGCTCGATTGGCAGCCGTACATGGTCGCCAGAACCAACGTCATCACAATCGTAATTGCAGTTTTCATTTGCTCTTCCTTTCTTAAATTAACTATGGAGCGATACAACACACTCCGTTAAGTACATATTCCCTATCGAAGCATTCAGACGCCCTTGGGTTTACCAAGCGACAAACCAGCCAGCCCGATAATGATTGCAACAACGCCGCCGATCAGCATCCATATCGCCTTGTCGGTAGGCGAGCCTGTGAAAAATCGGGAAATGTCAGAACTGAATGACTTTGTTGCAGCAACGCCAAAGACCACAAGAACGATACCTGCGGCAAGAATTACGAGCGACACTACTTTGTTCATAGAAATAACCTCCTTCTGATTTTCATATCTGGCTTTACGAAATGGTCACAGGGGTTTTCGTCCGCTAATGATTCTAACCAGAATAACCACAACGGCGATTACCAGAAGCACGTGAATGAAACCGCCCATGGTATTGGAAGTGACCAACCCCAGGAGCCACAATATAATCAGAACAACAGCTAAAGTGTAAAGCATAATAAGTATCCTTTCCTTGTTTTGTGTTTAGTGTTAAACGCACACAGCTTCGCCGCCTGACAGACCAAAACCACGGCTATTTAAGGTTTTCTTGTACTTTTTGATTTCCCTTTCATAAATTTTGCAGATGACTATCCTGTCCCCTGCTTTAGATTATTTACAGGTCTTCTCTCAGACACGCCAGAGGCGCACCACCCACGATTTCGTTTTTTATGCCGACTCGAAACAGTTTTTCATTACCCGGGACAGGCTAACTCTTCATTATTTCCCGGAGCGTTTTTGCCTTAATTCCTCAAGATATCTTGCCGCGGCATCCTTGCCGCCTAATCCAAAGGCAAGCGCCAGTGCAAGGACGACTCCGCCGAGGATAATATTGAAGGCAGTGCCCACCAGAAGCGGTGCGATACCAAGCTCTTCCATCGCAATAGTCACCGCGAAGATTATAATCGCCCATCGACTTATGCCGGCAATTAGCTCGGGTCTGGGCAGTTTAGCATTGCCGCAAGCCGTGCGAACTATTTCCGATACAAAACTGGCCAGAAACATTGCAACCACCAGAACGAGCAGGGCCGCTATCACCTTGGGGACATAAGCGAATAAGCTCGTAAGAACATCCGATGCCTTTGGCAGCCCCAGTGCATCGACTGTCATCACTAAAACCATAATGATAATCAGCCAGTAAACCAGGCCGCTTACGACCTCCCGGGCGGTAATCTTCAAATCGCCTTTCCTGAGAACTTCTGATATCCCCGCTTTGTCCGCCATTACATCGAAGCGTACTGTCTTAAGCAGCCAGTCAACTGCCCGTCTGATTACCTTGGCCACAATCCAGCCCACTATCAGGATTATTAATGCGCCAAGCAGGATTGGAAGATAGGCCAGTATCCTCGTCAGCATTTGGCGTACCGGGTCAGCTATGAGTTCGTTCCAGTTCATTTTTTGTGCCTCCAAAATTAAAATAATAATGTTGGATGTTTGTCTTTTTATTTCACAACGACTACCCAATTAACATGCTAAAGCCGATATGCAAACAGGGATGTCCCTACTTATACTACCAGTAGCAATAGGAATTCTACGCGATTCAGCGCACAAATGCAAAGAAAATTCGTCCTGTTAAAATAAAAAAACTATCTGTTGTATCCTCTTGTCGGCAAACGAGTTACGCAATTTATAAATGTCGTCGCTAATCAATCCGCCTGCGATACAACTTTGTTTCCAGCGGTTTTTGCCAGCCCGTCCAGTTGGAATCGCCCGGCTCATCCTCAATCAATCGCGTCACCTGGTTCATTTTGGCATCGAGGTCATCGATATAGCAGACCATAAACGCCTCCGCCGTCGCGGGCAGCTTGGGCGAGCCAAACTCATATTCCCCGTGATGCGACAAAATGATATGCCCCAGCGAATCCAGAATCGCCCCGTCAATCTGCACGCCTTTGGCCGCCAATGCGTCCGCCTTTTTGTACAGCATAATAATCGTCTTGGTTATGTGCCCGATGAGCTGCCCTGAATCCGTATATGAAAAAGCCGTATCGTAGGTAAGCTCCTCGGTCTTACCCATATCGTGAATAAAAATCCCCGCCAGCACCAAATCCGCCTGCACCCCCGGATACAAAGGCAATATCGCCCCCGCAACCCTCAGCATATTCCAGGTATGCTCCAAAAGCCCCCCGATACAATCGTGGTGCATCGACATACCGCCCGGACAACGGCAAAAACTCTTCATCAGCTTCTCGTCCGCCAAAAACTCGTCCACAATCGCCTTCAACTGTTTATTTTTCACCCCGCCCACAATACGCTTGGCCTCCGCGAGCATCTTGTCCACGTCTTTGTCCGTGTGAGCGAGATATTCCTCTATGTTCACCTTGCTCGAATCTATCACGCTGATATTATTCACAACCACCTGCAGCGAATTCTGATATACCTCGCTCCTGCCCTTTATCCGCACAAACCCCGGCTTGGGCAGTTCACCATACATCGCCTCGCTCGCCTGCCATATCCGGCCGTTCAATTGGCCCGTCTTGTCGCAAAGGAACATCGCTATATACAAATCGCCCCGCGACGTGCTCCGCAGAATCGGCTCTTTGACAAGGTAGATATCGTCAATCACCTCGCCAGGTGCTATCTCGCTTACATATCTGTGTGCCATTAATTGCTCCTAATCCAAATTGCGGTAAAATCAACGGCATGATTATCAACCCTACTCTATCGATAATCAACCAAAAAAACAGGGCATATATCTTCACGATATATACCCTTTGTTTGTAATCTCAAATGATTACGTTCAACATTCGCCCCTGAAATTACGGCATATCCGACGGGCTTGGACTATAATTAAGCGAGTCGCCCCATACAGCCACTTGCACCCTGACAGCGTCTTTTTTGCACGATTGCGGTCCGCTGGCGGCATTAGTAATCGGCCTCCTGTGCGCCATGCCCGCATCTATTGTTTCAGAACATTGCCATTTCCAGAAGTCACAGTGCCCATCGGCTAATCCAGCGGTCGCTCCATTACCATGCAAAATACCAGGCCAGTCGTTATACGTCGGCCATATTGATGCATTGTCACCTGAATACGATTGAGCAGTTACCTGCATACAATCCGGCGTTGTCAATAACTCTTCTATAAACACCAGCCGCTCGGCAGATTTTTTAATCTCCATAGTCCTCTTAAAAACCTTTCCCTCACTAACTCCCGTTCCAGTACTGTGTGCGTTCATCGAGTTTGTTATAGAATACGACCGGTGCACAAATTTTTCGGACTCTAAGCACCGGTAAACCTTAAGATTTTGAATATACCTGTAAAGAGCGCCTTTCTTGAGTTTTTCTACCCTCTGGTCATAAGTCAGTATCGGTGTGCCGGCTGTGTAATATGCTACGCCCCAGATGTCGCCAAAATTCCAGTCAAGTCCAGGGTCTGCCGACGTGTGAAAACCCGTGCACCAATACGGCTCTGTCCTCGCAATATCCGCATCAGTAATCGGAACCGGATGTTGTCCGCCGTTAACAATTTTGCCGTCGTTGTTCTCGGCATAAGCCATCCAAGCGGTAATAAGCTGCCTCATATTGCTCATACAAACGACGCGCTTTGTCGCTCTTCTGGCCTTGGTCAGGGCCGGCAGCAAAACGGCCATTAATAACGCGATTATCGCGATAACGACCAAAAGCTCAACCAGCGTAAATCCTCTTTCCATCCTTCGCCCCTGAAGGGCTTCGGAGGACAGGTCGCTAAAGCTACGGAGGACATGCCCCCTGTTTTTCTTCAATATTTTTGTTTTCACCACTGCCTTCTGCCTGCCCTTCGCAGTCCCTTAGGGACGAAGAAGGGTCCTCGGTCGTTTTCCCGCGACTTCTGCGGTTATCTTATGTTATGTCTTTTCCTTCCCCTATAATCAACCAAAAAACAGGGCATATACCAATCAAGGCATATGCCCTTTAACTGCTGATTAAAAATTCTTTCTGTTTATCCTATCGCGCCATACTCCAAACTGCATTCAGCAGCCAACCGTAATCATCTTTATAACTCGAAAAACAAGATGCAAGTTCTGCCGTAGTCGGCGCACCCACTGTCTGATCAGTGCTTATGGTATTGGCCCACCTCAACACAGCCGCACATTCGTATTGATGGTATTCGGCATGCCCGTCGGCAAAACCGAAATTACCACCGTTACCATGCATAATGTTTGGTTTATCGTAATTCCATGGCAAACCAGCCGGAGTGGGAAATTCGAAGGCATCGGGTGATACTTTCTTTTCCTCGAAAAACACAACCCTCTCTTTTGACTTTTTAATCTGCCCCAATCTTATTGCCACCATACCTGTGGGGCAGTAACCGACAGGCGCGTTTCTCCATTCTGCATTCATAGACGCAGGCATAACATACGTGCGGTGCATATCTTTATCGCCCTCCGGGCAGTGGTAACTTTTTAAGTTCTGGCAATATTTATAAAGAGCGCCGTTTTTCAATAACCATTCTCTTTCTTTATAAGGTAAAGTCAAATCCCAGTCCCTTCGAGTCGGGGACCAACCGCTGCCAACCTCGTCGAATGTGGGCAGAGGATGCGGACCTGTAGCCAGAGGCGTGCACCACCACGCATCCGTCACCCAGTCATACGCACTACCTCCTCCTGTGGCCGTTCCGGCTTGTCCGCCGTTAACAAGTTTGCTGTCGGAGTTATCCGCATATACCATCCAGGCCGTAACAAGCTGCTTGAGGCCGTTCAAACACACAATCCGCTTCGCCTGAGTCCTGGCCTTGTTCAAAGCCGGCAGCAAAACAGCCATTAGCAGCGCTATTATCGCTATCACTACCAGCAGTTCAACTAATGTAAAACCGGCGATATTCTTTTTTGAATTAATGCAGGTCTTCATCAATACACTCTCCTTCTTGCCCCTTCGGGCATCTCCATTTGCTCATTTTGTCAGACAATGGCCTCTGACGGCACGATAACCTTATATTTTGCAAATATACCAAATCACTAACCAAAAAACAACAACAAATTTCAGTATTAATACTGAAATGCTCTTTTCCTTGTTACCGCAGGCGAAATGCGTTTTACCCTTGCAACAACGAGGTTTTTGCATTATAAACCGCAATCGATTGTTTAATATCTGTCCGCCGCGGGCGGATTAGGTCTTATGTCTTTTGTCTTAGGTCTATTATGCGATACAGTAAAATGTTGATACCGACGGTCAAGGAAGCCCCCGCCGACGCGGAGATTCCGAGTCATAAACTTATGCTTCGTGCCGGGCTTATGCGTAAATTAGCCAGCGGCACATATACCTACCTGCCCCTCGGCTGGCGATGCCTGCTCAAGGTAATCGGCATCGTCCGCGACGAAATGAACAAGGCCGGCGCACAGGAAATCTTAATGCCCTCCGTCCAGCCCATCGAGCTTTGGCAGCAGACGGGCCGGGATGTCGATTACGGCCCGACTATGGCAAGATTTAAGGATAGAAATGACCATTGGAACGTTATTGCCCCGACCGCCGAAGAGGTCGTTACAAGCGTCGCCGCCGGCGAAATCAAATCATATAAGCAATTGCCGATTAACCTCTACCAAATCAGCTTCAAATTTCGCGACGAGTTCCGCCCCCGGTTCGGCGTACTGCGCAGTCGCGAATTCATTATGAAGGATGCCTACAGTTTCCACGCGACCCCCGAATGCTTAGATAAAGAATACTGGAATATGTATGAGACCTATAAGCGCATCTTCAAACGCTGCGGCCTTGATTATGTTATCGTCGAAGCCGAATCAGGCGAAATGGGCGGCACCGGCTCGCACCAGTTCACCATCCCCTGCCCATCAGGTGAAGACGTTATCGTATATACCGAAGACGGCTCATATGCCGCAAATATCGAAAAAGCCGCTGTCGATGCGTTACCTAAAGCAAAACCCATCACCAATCCGCCTAAACCAGAAGAAATACACACGCCAAACGTCGGCTCAATCGACGCCGTCTGCGCATTCCTCAAAACCAAACCGCAGGATATGATTAAGACCCTAATCTTCTCCGCGGATAAAAACGTTATCGTCGCCCTTGTCCGAGGCGACCACGAAATCAATCCCGAAAAATTCACCCAGACACTCGCAGGCACACATAACGAATTGGCCGCCCCCGAAACAATCGAAAAAATCACCGGCGCAAAGGTCGGCTTCGCTGGGCCAGTGGGTCTTGCAGGCAAGGTATCAAAACTTATTATCGACCACGCCGTCGCCGCTATGGCAATCGGCGTTACCGGCGCAAACAAAACCGATTACCACGTCAAAAATATCGTCCCCGGCAGGGACTTCCCGCTGTCAGGCGATAACGTCATCGTTGCCGATATTCGCAATGCCCTCGAAGGTGACACACACAACGGCAAAAAACTGTTCTTCAAACACGGTATCGAAGTCGGCCAGGTCTTCAAACTCGGCACCAAATACTCATCGAAACTGGGCTGCAACTTCTTAGACGACTCGGGCAAAGAAAACCCCTGCCTTATGGGCTGCTACGGCATAGGCATCAACCGCATCGTCGCCTCGGCAATCGAAGCCGCCAACGACGACAACGGCATAATCTTCCCCATCAGCATCGCCCCCTTCGAGGTCATCATCGTATCGGTCAATCAGGATGACACCGAAGTCGTTGGGGCCGCTGATAAAATTTACGGCGAATTGAAAAATAAGGGCATTGAGGTTTTGTTGGACGACCGCGACGAACGCGCGGGTGTTAAATTCAAAGACGCCGACCTGATTGGCATCCCCGTCCGAATCACCGTCGGCAAAAAGGCGCTCGCCACCGGCAACGTCGAACTCAAGCTCCGCACCGAGCCAAAACCAACCCTCATCCCCGTCGATACCGCCGTCGCCAAAACCGTCGAAATGGTTAATGCCTTAAAATCACGGCTAAACGCATAAAGCTCGAAATACGAGATACAAAATACGAACGACGAAACAATGTGGGATTTGCAAAACCCTCAACCCGTCAAATTGATAATCGGCATCCTCGCCGCGAATGAAATCGCCCTTGCCGCGGCGGTAAAGGCAATAAGCAAATCCTTTGGAATAATTGACCTAGCAAGCGACGTCTGGCCATTCACCCAGACCGACTATTACAAAGACGAACTCGGCCCAAACGCTTTGCGGCAATTCGTCTCAATCGAAAAATCAATCGACCCCGGCAAGCTCGCCAAAATCAAACACACCACCAACAAACTCGAACAAAAGCTCGCCGGCTTGCTGAAACTGCCCCTTCCCCGCCCCGTCAACCTCGACCCCGGCATCATCGAACCATCAAAACTAATCCTCGCCACAACAAAAAACTACTCGCATCGCATCTACATCGGCAATAAAATGTTCGCCGAGGTAACGCTCATTTATGAAAAAGGCAACTGGCGACATTTCGATTACACCTACCCTGACTACAGAGAGCCGCATTACCAGCATTTCTTCACCAAAGTCCGAACCCGTTTACTGGAGCAACTGAAAACGTGACACTGAAATACCTGGCAATAATCCTGCTCGTCGCGTCATTCGCAGCGTCCGCTGTTCTGACCTGGCTTGTCAAAAATCTCACCACGCGCGTCGGCTTCGTCGCCCGCCCCACCGAAGACAGATACCACCGCTCAACAATCGCCCTGGGCGGCGGCATCGCTATCGTTACAACTATCTTCTCCTTCCTCGTAGCAGGTATTTTAATCGTGAAATTCTTAATCGAACCAAGCCGACTGGCACTCGACCAGTCCGTCATCGTTCACGCCCCTGGCTTCATCGGCAGAACAAACCAGCTCATCATCGTCCTTTGCTGTATCTTCGCATTGTTCATCCTCGGTCTCTGTGACGACAAAAAACGCCTCGGCCCATACTTCAAGCTCATAGTTCAGTTCGCCGTCGCCTTCGTTGCCGCCTTTACCGCCGATATACGCCTCGAATTTTTCATCCATAGCAAGCTCGTTACCTCGCTTCTCTCCACCGTCTGGATTGTCCTCATTATCAACGTATTCAATTTCCTCGATAATATGGATGGCGCCGCAGCAGGCATCGCCTCAATAGTCGCCGCGATTCTTTTCACCGCCGCCGCCCTCAGCGGTCAGGTGTTCATCGGCGCACTCGCCCTGCTCTTCATCGGAACACTTCTCGGTTTCCTCGTCTTCAATTTCCCGCCAGCCAAAATCTTTATGGGCGACGCCGGCTCGCTGCCGCTCGGCTTCATCCTTGCCGTCATTTCCCTTAGAACAACTTATTACCATCAGGCCGCCTCAGGCGCCTGGTATCCCGTCCTAATCCCACTCATCTCAATGGCCGTTCCCCTCTATGATTTTATCACAGTAACCGCCCTTCGGCTAAGCCGGGGAAAATCCCCATTCGTCGGCGACACACAGCACTTCTCTCATCGACTCAGAAAACTCGGCCTCACCGACACCCAGACCGTCCTGACCCTCTATTTGGCTACCCTCACCACAGGCATCGGCGCAACTTTCCTCTATCAGGTCAACCTCGCCGGCGCTATACTTATCTTCGTTCAAACCATTATGGTCCTGGCGATTATCGCGATACTGGAAACAACCGCCAAAATTTATCCGCCAGAGGCAAAATGACAAACCCTGAAACCAAAACCGACAACTCAAAGAGCAAGGCGGTATTGCTATTTGAAAATATTCTCTTCGTCTGCTGCATTGTCGTCATCGCCCTCCGCGCCACCAGTTCCGAAGCCCCTGCCCCCCAGCCCTCGCCGATACAATTTGTCATTAACGACACTGTCTTTTCCCTGTGTGTTTCGGGGACGCTTATTTTCGCCTTCCTCCTCTGGTGCCTTGCCAAACTTTTCAGCGGACGCCCCCCATTCAAAATTACGGCTATGGGTACAGGCCTGGCAATACTCGTCACGGGGCTGATACTTGCCACCTTCTACGCCGCCAACAAACGCGCCGCAATCACCTCTGCCATAACCCTCCTGGCTCCCATCCTTATGGCGGTAATGCTCGCACATCTCCTCGACTCCCACACCAAAATTAAAATCCTCCTCATTACCCTCGCCTCGCTCGGCGTAGTCGCCGCCTTCCAGTCCGCCGACCAGTTCTTCATCGAAAACGACATTATCATTCAGCAGTACCAGGACGACCCCGACGCGATACTCCAGCCCCTCGGCATTACTCGAAACTCGTTCAATCATATCCTCCTCGAACACCGCATCTACTCAAAAGACGTCCGCGGTTCCTTCTCCACCGGCAACTCCGCCGGCTCATTCGCCATCCTCACGTCCTTCGCCGCCATCGCACTATTGGCCGAGCTGCTCAAAAAGCGCAAATCCTTCCCTTCGCTTTCCGGCAACCGCGCCCTCGCCGTCCTCATCCTCGCCGCCGTCCTTTTCGGTCTGTTCATAACCCGCAGCAAAGGCGCTATCTCCGCATTTCTCATCGCCGTCGCAATCTTCGCTTTTCTCTTGCGCAGCAACAGGCCTAAACTATCCAAAAATATCATTCTCGTCGCCTGCGTCATCGGCGTTATCGCCCTTGTCCCTCTCGTCGCCTGGTTCGGCCTCAAATTCGGCCGACTCCCCGGCGGCAACTCGATGCTCGCCCGTTGGCAATACTGGCGCGCCTCGGCGCAAATGTTCCTCGACCATCACCTCACCGGCGTAGGCGGCGGAAACTTCTCGTCCTTTTACCCTCAATATAAACCTTCCGCCGCTCCCGAAACCGTCTCTGACCCGCACTGCTTCGTCCTCAGCATCCTCACCCAGTTCGGCCCGCTCGCCCTCCTCGGCTTTCTCATAATCATTCTCTCGCCACTTTGGCGAACCTCATTGGCCGACCCTAAAACCCTCGAAACCCCGCCAAACCGCAGGTTCGCAAACTTCGCCACCCTCTGCGCCATCGTCACCGCGATGGTCATTATCATCCTTCGCCCCTTTATATTGCCCCAGAACACCGCGGAAACTTTCGAGGAAAAACTTTTCGTCCTGTTTACTGCCTACATGGCCCCCGCCGCCGCCTTCGCCGTCGGCTTCGCTCTGTTTGTAAAAACCCTGCAAACCTCTCCAAAAGAATACAACCTGCAAACCACACGCCTCACCGCTGCCGCCCTGTTTTGCGGCATCCTCGGCGTCATAATTCACAACCTCATCGACTTCGCCATTTTCGAGCCGGGCATCCTCACCGCCTTCTTCGCCGCGCTCGCCTGCCTTATCGCCCTAAATACACAAACTCAAAATCAGCAGAAATCTGTGATTTCCTCGCCCCTGTGGCTGAAAACCGCCGCTGTTATTGTTACCCTGGTAATCGGTTTCGCATATTTCAACTACGCCCTTATTCCCGTCGCGAAAAGCACCGCCGAAATCGCCGCCGCCCGCCCTTCTGTGGAACTCGGTCAGGCCCAGCTTGCCCATAATTTTCTCGACGCCGCCACAGATGACGACCCTCTCAGCCCCGACGCCCCGGCTATGAATGGCCGGCTCTACATCCAGAACTTCTTTCGCTCCGATGCGCAAAAAGAGCAAATATTCAATAACGCCGAACAGGCGCTCTTCACCGCCGCACAGAGAAATCCCCAGGATTACAAAAATTTTGATGCGCTCGCCGAAATGTATTCTCTCTACGCACGCTTGCAGCCCGGCCAAAACGACTCATGGCTCAATAAAGCCCTCGATAGCGCCTCCATCGCCGTCTCGCTTTACCCCGGCGACGCCGACCTGCGTCTCCGCCTCGCCCAAATCGCCGAAGACCTCGGCCAGACGGATTTTGCCCTGCAAAATTACAAAATAGCCGTGCAGATTGAAAATGGCTTCCGCGAACAGTTCAAGCTGATGTACCCAGGCAGGAAAGCCGTCAGCCGGCTCGATGAGGATAAATATTTCTTCGCGACCCAGCGAATAAATGACCTCGAACAAAAACCTCCCCGCTAACCCCGGCAAAATTACGACAAAACCTTCGCCATTATATCCTCCGGGATGTTGAAGTTGGCGTATGCGTTCTGAACGTCCTCGTGGTCCTCAAACTCATCCATCAACGCCACAATCTTCCTCGCCGTCTCCGAGTCGCTTATCGGAATCTCGCTCGTCGGCACCATCGAAACCTCCGCCACCTCCATCGGTATCGACTTGGCCTCCAGCGCCTTCTTCAACCCCTCAAAAGCCGCGGGCAAACAGGTTATCTCATAAATCCCCCCAACGTTCCGCATATCCTCCGCACCGGCGCCCAGCACTATCTCCATCAAATCGTCCTCTTTCACCGCCTCCGTCTTGACCGTAATCAGCCCCTTCTTGTGGAACATCCACCCAACGCATCCGGTCGCGCCGAGCGCCCCGCCATGACGTTCGAACATCTTCTTTATCTCCGAGACGGTGCGGGCACGATTGTCCGTCAGCACGTCCACCATTACCGCGACGCCCTTCGGGCCATAGCCCTCATAAACCATCTCCTCGAAATTGACCCCGTCGGCCCCGCCGGTCGCCTTCTTTATCGCCTTATCTATCGTGTCCTTCGGCATACTGACCGACTTGGCCTTGTCTATCGCGTATCGCAGCGACAGGTTCGTGTTCGGGTCGCCTCCGCCCTTCCTGGCCGCCATGATTATCATTCGCGCAACCTTGCTCCACGATTTGCCGCGTTTCGCGTCCGCCGACGCCTTCTTGTGCTTTATACTCGACCAGTGCGAATGTCCTGACATATCCGTTCCTCGCCAATATCCTGACTATACGCTACCCGCTATACGCTATACGCTACTAACAATTGATTATACCTTCTCCCGCGTCAATTCACAACCCGCCTTCGTTAAAAAGTTATGCCCTCGACGGTTGCTCCTTTGGTTCAGCTATCGGGGGAGTGCCGCTAACTTGGGTTTGAACAGGGAATCCAATCTATATGGAGTCCTGTGTCTGGGGTCTGATGTCTATTTCTTATGCGGCTGGGAAATTTTGAAGGTATTTTTGCCGGCCTGTTTAGCAGCGTAGAGCGCCTTGTCGCTCCTGCTGGCAATATCATCAGGCGTGTCCTCGGTGTCGTACTGGCCCAAGCCCACGCTTATGGAGGTGGTAATTTCCTCTTTTCGCCAGACAACGGGTGAACCGGCAACAACATCGACCATACGCTCGGCCACAACGGCCGCGTCGGCGAGCGATGTATTGGGAAGGATAATCGCGAACTCATCGCCGCCATATCTCGCGGCGGTATCTATCTGTCGGATTGATTCCTGAATCCGGTGGCTGATTTCCTTTATGACGAAGTCCCCGGCGCGGTGGCCCAAAGTGTCGTTTATCGTCTTGAGATTATCGACGTCAACCATAATCAGCGAAATCTGCTCGCCGTATCGCTTCGACCGCCACAACTCCTTTTCGAGAACCTCATAGAACGTCCTGTGGTTGACTAAGCCGGTCAGGCCGTCAGTCCGGGCCTGGTG
>JBEKAT010000033.1:0-19513 GCA_050015775.1 Sedimentisphaerales bacterium
AAAGACGCGGTCGAGCGAATTAACGACGGCGACGAAGTGCAAATCGATTACGATAAAGGTATAATCGAGGACAAGACCAACGGCCAACGAATCGAGTTTAGGCCCCTGCCGGACTTTGCGCTGGAAATCATCAGGGATGGCGGACTGCTTGAACATATAAAGAAAAGTAAATAACGAACCACAAATTGAAATAAAGGAGAAAAAGACGTGGCGAAGAGTGTTAAGAGTTACAAGATAGCTGTGATAGGCGGCGATGGCACCGGGCCGGAAGTGATAGCGGAAGCGGTTAAGGTCGCTAACACGGCTGCGGCAAAATTCGGCTTTAAGCTGGATATGACGCATTTCGATTTCGGCGGCGAGAGATACAAGAGAACCGGCGAGACACTGCCGGATAGCGCTGTGGCGGAACTGCGCAAATTCGATTCGATACTGCTGGGCGCGATTGGCCATCCGGATGTTAAACCCGGCATATTGGAAAAAGGGATACTCTTGAAAGCACGGTTCGAGCTGGACCAGTATATCAACCTTCGGCCCGTGAGATTATATCCCGGCGTTGAGACGCCTATAAAGGGTAAAGGCCCCGCGGACATTGATTTCGCAGTCGTGCGCGAAAACTCAGGCGACGCATATACAGGCACTGGCGGGATTACGATGAAAGGAACGCCCCACGAGGTCGCGGTGCAGTCATCGGTTTATTCTCGCTTCCAGGTCGATAGATGCCTCAAATACGCGTTCGAATACACAAAGAAAAACGGCAAGAAGGCAAGAGGTAAAGGCGAGAACAATACGCTTGCGCTTTGCGGAAAGACGAACGTCCTGACCTTCATTTATGATTTGTGGGAAAGAGCGTTCCACGAGATGGGGCAAAAGGAATACCCGAATATCAAGCGCGAATATTATCACGTTGACGCAACGTGTATGTGGTTCGTGAAAAATCCGGAATGGTTCGATGTGATTGTTACGGGCAACCTGTTCGGCGACATCATCACTGACCTCGGCGCGATGATTCAGGGCGGGATGGGAATCGCCGCGGGCGGCAATATCAACCCCGAAGGCGTCAGTATGTTCGAGCCGATAGGCGGCAGCGCACCGAAATACACGGACAAAGCCGTCATCAACCCGTTGGCCGCGATTTGCGCGGGCGGGATGATGCTCGAGACGTTGGGCGAGCAAAAGGCAGCGAATGCTATCGAAGACGCCGTGAAATTCGTTACGGCCAATAAGCTGAAATCATTAGCCGCCGGCAAAATGGGCTACAGCACAAACCAGGTCGGCGACCTTGTTGTAGAAAATATCAAGTAGTACGCTAAAAATCAGTTTCTGATTTCGGATTTTTAGAAGATGCCTGCTAATCTTACGCCAGCTTATTTCAAGGCGGAGCAGTGGTACCGCCAGGCAACGACGGCGGAGGAGAAAATCCTCGCGCTGGAGCAGATGCTCGTCCCGCGGACTGGTGCGGGCCAGGTTGTTTTGCTCGGAATGCCCAACACCGGCAAAAGCTCGATTGTGGGATTGCTGACCGACGCGAAGGTCCACATCACGGATTTCCCATTCGCGACAAATGCGCCGGTTCCGGGAGTGATGCATTTCGAGGACGTCCCGATAGAAATTGTGGATATGCCGCCTATTACCGCTGATTTCAGTATGCCCGGACAGGTGGGGACGTATCGAAACTGCGACTTAATCGCAATTGTGATTGATTTGTCGGCTGACATTGAAGAGCAGTGGAAGGTCTGCCTCGATTTTCTTGAGACGAGGAATCTGCTGCCGAGCAAAAAGACCGTATGTATTTGCACCAAAAGTGACATTGCGGTCGAGGGCGCGATTGATAAGATTAAACAGTTGTGCGATAATCGCTTTGAAATTATTCCAGTTTCGGTGGAATCGGGAGAAGGAATGGGCGAACTGCCCAAACAGTTGTTCAGACCTCTAAACATCATTCGCGTATATGCGAAGCCCCCCGGCAAAAAGCCCGATATGACAGAACCGTTTACGATACCTGCTGGTTCAACAGTGCTTGATTTGGCCAGGGTGATTCACCGGGAGTTGGCGGAAAAACTCAAGCACGCCAGAATCTGGGGAACAAACGTTTACGAAGGCCAGAGTGTCCAGCGTAACCACGTCCTAAACGACAAGGATATTGTCGAATTGCACTTCGGTTAAACACGCCTTATAATCTGCTCTAAGCGTTACTGAATTTTGTTCCAATAAACATAATTGCATTGGAGGCATTATGAACGGAAAGCATATAACCACGATTTTGACAATTCTCGCAATTGCCATTGGACTTACAGCAGGCGGATGCGAAACCGGAGCATCTCGCGGCAAATTAGTTAAGCTGAAGAAGGATTACCCAATTGAGGCGGTGCCGCTGACGGACGTTAGTTTGACGGACAAGTTCTGGAAGCCGAAGATTGAAACGAACCGCAAGGTAACGATACCGCATATTCTCAAGATGTGCGAGAAGTCGGGGCGGATTGACAATTTCACGGTGGCAGGCGGGCTGAAAGAGGGACAATTCTGCGGTCAATATCCCTTCGATGATTCGGATGTTTATAAGAGTATCGAGGCAGCATCTTATTCGCTAAGCGTGTATCCGGATCCGAACCTGGAAAAATATCTCGATGAAGTGATTGCCAAAATTGCCGCGGCGCAGGAGAAGGACGGCTATTTATATACGGCCAGAACTACGAAAACCAAACGCTTAGAAAGCTGGTTCGGCAAGGAACGATGGTCAAAATTAGATGGCAGCCACGAACTATACAACGTCGGGCATCTGTATGAGGCAGCTGTGGCGCATTATCTGGCGACTGGCAAACGCAACCTGCTCGACATCGCGATTAAAAACGCGGATATGCTGGATAAAACTTTCGGACCAAACAAGCTGCACAAATGGCCTGGACACCAGGAAGTAGAAATGGGGCTGGTCAAGCTGTACCGGGTGACAGGCAACGAAAAGTATTTGAATCTGGCGAAGTTCTTTTTGGACGTGCGTGGGCCTCGCGGCGGCGAATATAACCAGGCGCATAAAAAGCCCGTTGACCAGAATGAGGCGGTCGGGCACGCGGTGCGGGCGATGTATATGTATGGCGGGATGACGGATATCGCTGCACTGACGGGCGACGAAAGATACGCAGAGGCGGTCAAGCGGCTATGGGACAACGTCGTCGACAAAAAGATGTATATTACGGGAGGACTGGGGGCAACCAGCAACGGAGAGGCATTCGGAAAAAATTATGAGCTGCCCAACGCAACGGCCTATTGCGAGACGTGCGCGGCAATCGGCAGCGCGATGTGGAATTACAGAATGTTTAGGCTAACGGGCGAGGCGAAGTATCTCGACATCTTCGAGAGGACGCTTTACAACGGCCTTATTTCAGGAGTGTCATTGAGCGGAGACAAATTCTTTTATGTGAATCCTCTCGAATCGAGCGGGCAGCATAAACGCGAACCGTGGTTTGGCTGCGCCTGCTGTCCACCGAATATAGCGCGATTTATCGCTTCGCTGCCGGGATATGTCTTCGCTAAAACGAATGACACGATATATGTGAATTTGTTCGCCGCGTGCGAGGGGACAATCAGGTTGAAGAATAACACCGTTCGGATAAAACAGGAAACGTGGTATCCGTGGGATGGGGCGGTGAAGCTGACTATTGAGCCGGCGCAAACAGGAAAGTTCGCAGTGGCGGTGCGAATTCCCGGTTGGGCATTGGGCAGGCCCGTGCCGAGTGATTTGTATCAGTACGTTGACAGCAATGTATCGCCGATTGAATTCAAGCTCAACGGCCAGATTATTCAGCCGGATATTAAAAACGGATTCGCTTTCATCGACCGGCAATGGCAGAAGCGTGACGTTATAGAGATGGAGATGCCGATGCCCGCCAGATATGTTGTTGCGAATCCTAACGTCGCCGCGGACATCGACAAGATGGCGATTGAGGAAGGGCCGATAGTGTATTGCGCCGAGTGGCTTAACAATGATGTGAATATTCTCAGTTTATCTCTTGTTGACAGCGTGCCGTTGTGGTCCGATGCGATTAAGGACTTGTTAGGCGGTATCGCGATAGTGCACGCCAAGGCATTGTCGCCTGACGGCTCACGGCACGATTTGACGATGATTCCATATTACGCCTGGGCGAACCGCGGACAAGGACCGATGGCGGTGTGGCTGGCGAAACCAACTGAAGAAATGCTGACAAAAATTGAAATCGACGCGGGCAAAACCAAAGAGCCAATATCAAAATACATATACGGGCAGTTCATCGAGCACCTGGGTCGGTGTATTTACGGCGGAATCTGGGCGGAGATGCTGGAGGACCGAAAGTTTTTCTACCCAATCAAGGATGAATATAACCCATGGGGAACGGACAAAAACCCGCAGTGGAACGCGGGAGAGTATAAATATCTCAAGGCGTCGCCGTGGAAGGTCATCGGGCCGGCGGACACAGTAACAATGGATACGAATAACCCATACGTCGGCAGCCATACGCCGGTTATTCACCTGACAGGCGACGGTAATGAGGCGGGAATCTCGCAGGATGGTCTGGCGATTGTGAAGAACAAGGGATACACGGGCAGGATTATCCTCGCCGGAGACAAATTTGCCGGGTCTATTATTGTGCGAATCGTGCCCGACAAAGGTGACGCAATCAATATCCACGTCGGCAAAATAAGCCCGGAATTCAAACCATACTTGTTCGCTTTCACATCCCCTGAATCGAGCGGCAATGTTCGTATTGAAATCGTAGGCAAAGGCAAGGGAACATTCAGAATAGGGACGCTGTCGCTTATGCCCGCGGATAACATCAAGGGCTGGCGAAGCGACGTCGTCGCGTTGCTCAAGGAGCTTGATTCACCGATATACCGCTGGCCGGGCGGGAATTTCGTAAGCGGCTACAACTGGCGCGACGGCATCGGAGAGCGAGACAGAAGACCGCCTCGCAAAAACCCTGCCTGGAAAGGCATTGAGCACGACGACATAGGCATTCACGAATATATGGATCTTATGGAACTTATCGGAGCAGAGCCTTATGTCGCGATTAATACAGGTCGCGGAACTATTGAGGAGGCGGCGGCGGAAGTCGAGTATTTTAATGGCTCGGCGGACACACCGATGGGAAAACTGCGGGCGCAAAACGGCCATCCGGAGCCGTATAAAGTGAAATGGT
Source organism: Sedimentisphaerales bacterium (assembly GCA_050015775.1). GTDB lineage: Bacteria > Planctomycetota > Phycisphaerae > Sedimentisphaerales > Anaerobacaceae > Fen-1362. Next base: position 5,169 of record JBEKAT010000033.1, read on the forward strand.
GGGCCGTGGGAAATGAGATGTATGGCGACTGGCAACTGGGGCATATACCCTTGGCGGAATACGTGAAAAAGCACAACCAGGCAGCCGAGGCGATTCGGAAGGTTGACCCAAACGCCAAACTCGTCGGTGTCGGCAGCGTCGGAAATTGGAGCGAAACGATGCTGAAGGTATGCTCGGATAATATGAACCTGCTCAGCGAGCATATTTACTGCAAAGAGATTAAGGACGTTACCAGGCATACTAAGCAGCTCGCCAATGAGATAAAACGCGTGGCGGATGCGCACAGGAAATATCGCAGGGACGTTAATGAACTGGCGGGCAAAGACATCCGCATAGCGATGGATGAATGGAACTACTGGTATGGCAATTACATCTACGGCGAGCTGGGGGTGCAGTATCATCTAAAAGACGCTCTCGGCGTGGCGACCGGCCTGCACGAGTATTTCAGAAACAGCGATATTTACTTTATGGCAAACTATGCCCAGACAGTCAACGTCATCGGCGCAATTAAGACATCTCGGACGGCGTCAACGCTTGATACCACGGGAGTTACGCTGAAACTTTACAGGCAGCACTTCGGTGAGGTCCCGGTCGAGGTCAAGGGCGAAAACATATCGCCGCTCGACGTTGTGGCGGCGTTAAAGAACGACCGCAAGGCGATAACCATCGCGATTGTCAACCCGACGGATAAACAGCGTGAATTGCCGATAGAATTAAAAGGCATTAAAGCCGCGGATAAGGGGAAACTGTGGGTTATCACAGGTACAGATCCGCTTGCGCATAATGAGCCGGGAAAAGAACCGAAGGTTGTGATTGAAGAAAAGACGGCTGAGGGATTATCGAATAAACTTAAAGTACCTGCGCTGAGCGTCAGTATTTACGAATTTGCAATAGAATAAGCTAAAAGGTGAAAGATGGAATGCCAAAAAAAGGAAAATTTAAAGAATTGCAACTGCACGTATGCGGGCTGCGATAAAACAGGTATGTGCTGCGAATGTATCGCTTATCATTTGTCATCGAGACAATTACCCGGCTGCTGCTTCCCGCCAGAAGTCGAAAAAACATACGACAGGAGCTTCAAGGCATTTGCAAAGGCGTGGAAACTTTAGAAGAAAAAACAATGAAAAGGCCGGGCGGTGAGGACGTCCGGCCTTTGTATGTTCGTGCAAAAGAGTAACTGCTAATCAGTAATCGAGCAATTCGTCGGGCCAGTTTTTACTCAAGACCTGTTTCAGGTTGCCATCGGTGCCGAGGATGACAATTTCCTTTCGCCGATGAGGGGTGTTTGGGTCCTGGGTGAGAAAACGGGATTTTTCCGAAACGAGGCAGGAAAAGGTGTCGGGGCCCTTCCATTGCGCGACGAGTTTTGGCATTGAGTCATCTGAGAAGGACTCGTTTATATCGACGATGACTTTCGAAGAATAGAGGTCGGGGCCGAGGGCATAAAGAAGAAGCGTGTTTTTCTTTCCCGGCACGAGGATTTTGCGGGAATCGCCAGAAAGCGCGAAGAGATACAAATTTTCCTGCCAAAGCTCGGGGGGATGAGGCGTAATTTCACTGATTGCGTAGGTTAATAAATCGCAACAAAATATGGATTGCTTTTCTTCGTCGAGTTTGCTGGAGGGCAGTGACACTTTTGAGGAGGCGAAGAAGATGCGGCCTTCACGGGCATAAGAGACGTGCATCCAGGAGTGATATAAGACGCCGGCGAGCTCCGTCGCGTCGCCCGTGCAGACGTATATTACGGGGGAGTCGTTGCCGTCGAGATGTTTAAGAGAGGCGAGGAATTTTCCGTTGGGATCAATGAGGGTCCGCTCGACGAGCGAGCCGAGGGTGGTTTTTTCTTCAAAGAATTCAACTTCGGGCCTTATATACGCGATTGCACGAGAATCGGGTTTAAAGTCATAGCCAACGGCCGTGGCCGGTGCGAGGAACGCCGCGGGGATATTTTCTACCAATGAAACAATATACAGGTCAAATCCTACATCGAGCGCGTCGCCATTTATACGGTCGGCGCCATAAGCGATAAGTCGGGAGTCCGGCGAGAAGCGGATGCGCCAGAGCTGCTGTTCGCTTGTCGCGAGAATTTTCTGGTTATTGGGGTCGGCGGTCGGGGCACAAACGAGCCGGCAGTAAGTCAAGGCATTGGATTTGGTTTTATTGATAAGCTCGGGGCCGATTTTCTGAGTGAGCTTAGTGTCCGCTTTTTCTACGAGGAACCTATGGACCCAGGCGACGTGCAGGTCAGTGAAGGAATCTTTCTGGCCGGTGTCCGTGACAACAGGTTTTCCGATGAAGGGGAAGTTGCCGTCTTTGATTCCTTCGGCGAGGATCTTTTGTTTGAGGATTTCAGCGTGAGTTTCGATTAGTTTGACCTGGGTCGGCGGGAGGATTTTCAAGGCATTGTTGAAGTTGTCGACTTTGACGATTTGGCCGTACGCAAAGCGTGAGCCATCCGGCGAGATGGCGGGCCAGTTAGTGGTGGTTTCTTTTGGGGCGATTTGAGTAAGAGAGCCGGTATTGCCATCGACTATAAAGAGAGCGCCGTTTTTGCTGTAGATGCCGGTGGAACCGTCTTTGGACCATTGAAGGGAATCCTTTGGGAAGCAGCCGGCAATGAAAGCGGCAGCGATATATGAGGCGATAAGCAAGATTCTGACGATGATTTTCTTATTCATAGTGTTTCTCCTTGAGGTATTGTTTATAGACGTTAAGTAAAGCGGTTTGGGAAAGCTCGTTTTGAGAGTAAGGTCTGGGCTGCATCGCGGCCAGCGCCTTTTGCTGCCAGAAACTGTCGGGGTTTTTGCTAACAGCCGGATATGCCGAAACTGGCTGGGCATAAGAGGCAACCTCAGGCAATGAAGATGTTGGCGGGAACGGTTTTGACCATCGCCCCGCGGCGAACACAAGAATCATCACCGCCGCGGCCGCAAGCAGTCGAAGAGGGGTAAAAAACCATTGTTTCGGCTGAGCGATTTTGAGGGCAGAATCAAAATTCCGCGATGCCCTTTCGGCAATCAGTGTGGCGTTCGGCGGAACATCTGCCTGGCCGATTTTATTCAGGATTTGTTTTAGTTTTTCTTCATTCATTTCAGGACTCCGATATATTCATTACGGTTAGATTATTTCTGAGTGTACTAATCGCTTTTGAAACATGCGAACGGGCAGTATCCTCGGCACAGTTCAATTTATCGGCGATTGCTTTGTAATCGGTCTGTTCGATATATCGCATCACAATCGCCTGTGCCTGCTGCTCGGGCAGTTTGGCAATTTCCTTTCTTACAAGGTTGAGTGTTTCCTCATTGATGGCTTCCCCGGCTGCCGGGTTTTTAAACACATTTGGTTTTGGTATTTGGCCGTCTTTACCGGTGCGATTCCGCCAGGCCCTGGAGTTGGCGGAAAGTGCGATTCGGTATATGTATGCGCCCGCCTGCTGGCCGGTGAGCTTTTCGAGATTCATCCAGATAGCCAGAAACGCGTATTGAATCGCCTCATCAAAGATGTCGGTGTCGCAGGTGAGCTTCCAAAGGGTGGTCGTAAGATAGCCGATGTGCTCATTCTTTAATTTTTCAAAGAGCTCCAATCGCTTTGAGTATCGCATTCAAAAAGGCCCTTTTTAACTGAGCACCGCAATATTTTACTCCCACATAATAATAACCGGCATGGTCAGTGCTTGTGTAAAGATTTATGCAAAAAATTAAAACAAAAAAACCGGCGGCTTTTGACAGCCGCCGGCGGGATTACAAACCACATTACTGGATGCGGCTAACCGGATACGTAACCAAGTCCGTCGAAGTAGTTACTGATTGCGCCAGGTACATCTGCGTCGCTGGACACCAGTGCTGTAGTAATCTTAGAGTTCAGTGTCAATGACACCGGGCCTCCGCCGACGTCTTCATCTGCGATATCTCCAAAGATTGCGTAGCCGCTCAGGGTAGCAGCGACAGTATATGTGTCGGTGCCAATCTTTGTCGACTTTGCCTGGCCCGATACCATAACGCGTGTGTTAGACTGGTCACTTGAAATACCCTCGGCAATCCACGTATTCTTCTTCGCAATCGTCGTTTGTAGGAAACTAATAGTGTACGGGCCGTCTACTGTGTAATATTTGGTCGTTTCGCCGGTGTCTGCGTCTTTTTCCTTCCAAGTGTCAATCGCCCAGATATTGACGGAGTCAGGAGAGTTACTGTCCACCTGAATAACAACGTAACTCACGTAGCTTGACTTTGTCGGGCCCCAAGCGTCCTTGTCTGCGTTGTATCCGAACTCCACACCGCTTTGCTTCAAGTTGTAGACAAACACGTCCGCGATTGCCGGAACCGACAGTCCCAGTACCAGCAAAACCAGCAGTAATCGTTTCATATCACTCCATCCTTTCTCAAACCCAAAAACAATAATATCAGGTGCCTTCCCCGATTACACTGAAGTATATAATCGGTCATATTGTTTGTCCGTTGCAACAAAAATCTACTGAATACGTAGGGTAGTTATTATACCAAACTGCCGCCATCTTTTTCAAGCCATTATCGGACCGATTTCCCAACTATTTGCCCGCCTGCTTTTGGGCAAGAGCAGCGTTGAGATTTTCGCGGGCTTTTTGGAACTTGGGGTTGATTTGTAGGGCCTTTTTGTAGGATTCGATTGCCTGGTCAAGTTTGCCCTGGTTTTGGAGCAAAATGCCGAGGTGGGTGTGCATTTCGGCGTCGTCGGGCCGGGCTGCGAGGACAATCCGGCATTGCTCGATTGCGGCATCGAAGTTACCTTTAGCGGCCAGCGCAACACTAAGATTATAACGTGCAAAGTCGGCTGTCGGCTCAATTTTCAGCGCGATTTGGTATTGCTCTATTGCCTCGTCCAATTTACCAAGGTTTTGTAATGCCTTGCCGTAGTTGTTCCGGATTTCATACGAATCAGGCAAACCTCGAACCGCCTGCTCCAAAACTTTCGCGGCTTCTTTGTGTCTGCCCATCGCGCCAAGAGCATTACCGTAGTTGTTGAGTATGTGAACGTTATTTTCGGTGACTGCCAGCGCCCGCTCAAAAAGCAAGCTGCTGTCTTTCCAATATATCAACTGCACCGTCGTTAAAATAGTACAGGCCAAAAGGATTATGGTCGCCGATGTCGCGAGAATGTATTTTTTGAACGGGACATTCTTGAGCAGGTCCGCGGAGGCGAAAGCACATATTATAAAAAGCCCCGTTAATGGAACGTATGTGTACCTGTCGGCAAAGGCCTGCACGCCCACCTGGACGATTCCTATGACGGGGACAAGCGTGCCTAAATACCAGAGCCACCCGACGATGAGATATTTGCGGCGACGATAGTTATATAGAACCAGAACGGTTACCAGGACAAGGATTGTCGCGGAAAGCAAAACTTTGACGAGGGATATACCGTGAATTGAGTATGGATACAAAACCGCAAGGCGAACCGGCCAGAACATTTTTTCGATATAAACAAAATAAGAACATATCGCATTGGCCAATCGAACATTAAAAGGCACTATATCTGCCGAGAAGACCGCCCCGCCTTTTTGCTGAACAAGAAAAGTGATTACGCTTGATAAAATAGAAAGGAAGAAAAAAGGAAGTTTTTCGATAATAGAATCGCGAATTGAGAATCTGGAATTTGAAAAGCGGTCAAGGGGCCAGTAGTCGAGAAGCAGCAGAACAAAAGGCAGGGTGACGAGCATCGGTTTGGCTAAAAGGCCGAGCGCGAAAAAGATAAGCGCAAGAATATAACGACCTGCTGAAGAACGCTCAACATATCTCACGTAAGCCAGCATCGTTAACAGCCAGAACAGCGTGCTAAGGACGTCCTTTCGCTCAGCAATCCAGGCAACGGATTCCACGTGCAGAGGATGAAGTGCAAATAGTGCCGCAATAAACGCGCTTTGCCAAAGGGCCTTTGTCATACGGTTGAAAACAATAAAGAAAAGCAACATGTTCGCGATATGAAACAAGACATTGACGAGGTGAAGGGGGCCGGGTTTGACGCCGAACAGCCAGCAATCCAGCATAAGCGACAGCCACGTAAGCGGGTGCCAGTTGGCACCATGGTCCGTCACAAACGCCCATTTGATACCCTGCCAGCTTAACCCCGACTGAACCTCCGGATTATTGGTGACATAAACGTCGTCGTCGTAGCGCACAAACTCGTGCTTGTGAACGGGCAAATAGACGACTAAGGTCAACAAAGCAAGAGTTAAGAAAACTGGCAGTTGAACCTTTTTATTACTGAACGCCATCATTATTTATTAGTGTATATGAGATTGGCCATTTAAGGCAAATTAAAATATCAGCTAATTTGAGGTATTCGATAAGGTCGCTCAATACTTCCCCAAAGATACCGCCTGTGCCTATAAACTCGCCATTCAATTTCATTGAAATCTTATTTACGCACATCTCTCTTTATCAAGCCCCGGTTTCACCGATTCGGGGGCAATTCTTACTTGCCCGCCTGTTTTTGAGCAAGAGCAGTGTCGAGGCTTTCGCGGGCTTTTTGGAAGTTTGGGTTGATTTGCAGGGCTTTTTGGTAGCATTCAATCGCCTCGTCAAGTTTGCCCTGGTTTTGGAGCAAAATGCCGAGGTTGGTGTGCATTTCGGCGTCATCGGGGCGGGCTGCAAGGACAATCCGGCACTGCTCAATCGCTTCGCTGATTCTGCCGACGGACGCCAGCGCAAGGGCCAGTCGCCCGTGGGTAATCACATTATTGGGGTCCTTCACAAGCACCATATCATAATATTCTATCGCCTCCTTCGGCTTACCGCTCTGCGCAAGGGCAAAGCCGAAGTTACTGAGAACTCCCGCAGAATCCGGCTTGACAATCATCGTCTTCTGGAACTGGCCCAGGGCATCATCAACCTTTCCCTTCTTGGCTAACTGCTCAGCAACATCCTGGTGGAACTTCGCCATATCCATATCCGGGCCGAGATATATCTTGTAATGCTCAAGCGCCTCGTCATATTTACCCTGCAGCGCAAGCGACAAACCCAGGTCATAATGAGCGAGCAAAAATTTCGGGTTCAGCTTAATGGCGGTTCGATACTGGATTACCGCCTCATCCAGTCTGCCTATCTCCCTCAGGATATTTCCGTAGTTATTGTGGATTTCAGGCAATTCCGGAACCAGCCGGACCGCCTCGGCAATATGCGATACCGCCTCATCTCGCCTGCCACATTCGCTAAGAGCGATGGCGTAATTACTGTGCATAAGGTAATTGTCTTTGGTTACGGCCAGGGCGTGCTCGAACAGCGACAAGCTGTCCTTCCAGTACTTCAACTGGTGTGATGTAACGACTACGCAGGCCGACAGAGAAATACCGGCAAGGACGCCGAGGGCGATCTTCCCAAACGGCTTTTCTTTTAACAACTCGGTCACGCCGAAAGCGATTATTATAAAAATACCGATTAAGGGAATATAGGTATATCGGTCGGCCATGGCCTGGGTTCCGACCTGCACTATGCCTATGACGGGGACAAGCGTTCCCAGGTACCAAAGCCAGCCGACTATCAGGTATTTGTATCGCCGGCAGTAACAGACGAAGAAAATGGTTATCAGGACAAGTATCGAACCGTATATCACGGCCCTGAAAACTGGTATGGAATTGACCGGGTGCGGGTAGAGGACAGCAAGCCGAGCGGGCCAAAGCATTTTGCCGAGATAAGCAAGATACGAAACAATCGCGTTGAGAACCCGCTCCTTAAAAAGGAGTGTATGCATCGATAGGACGGACCCGCCTTCCCGCTGAACAATGAACGTTACAACACTGGATGCGGCAGACAAAATAATAAGGGGAAGTTTTTCCAGAAGTAATCTGACTGTCGAGAATTTTGGATTGAAAAGACGACCAAGAGGCCAGTAATCGAGAAGGAGCAGCACGAAGGGCAACGTGACGACCATCGGCTTTGACATAAGGCCAAGTACAAAGAGTACGAGCGTGAGAAAGTAACGGCCGACCGATGGACGTTCGGCATAACGGGTATAAGCAAGCATGGTGAGAAACCAGAACAGCGAGCTTAAAACATCTTTTCGTTCTGTCACCCACGCGACAGATTCGACGTGCAGCGGATGCAATGCGAAAAGGCCCGCCACAAACGCGCTTTGCCAAACACCCTTCGTCATACCGGCCAGAATAACAAAAAGAAGAATGGTGTTCGCGACGTGAAACAGGACGTTGACGAGATGCATAAGGCCGGGTTCGTAACCGAAAACCTGGCAATCCAGCATAAGCGACAGCCACGTCAACGGATGCCAGTTGGAGCCGTGACCCGTCGTAAACGCCCACTTGATACTCTCGACGTTAAGGCCCGACTTAACCTCCGCGTTACCTTTGACATATCCGTCGTCGTCGAAGTGAACAAGGCCGTAATTGCGGACAGGAAAATAAACGGCGAAAGCGACAGCCGCGAGTAATATGCAAATCAACAAACGCCGGTGATTGCTCAGTTGTTCAATCATAAAGCTATTGCGATAACTGAAAACAATAAGAAATTATCTGTTTTCATTTTCGAATACCGCCATATATCGCGTCATATTCCAGCCGCCAAAAACAATCGATTGCCTCAAATCCACCCGCTTTCAACTTCTCAAAATGCCATTGAAGCGGCTGGCCCTGTTCTGAGCCGACCCAGGAACCCATCAATTCTTTGCGAAACTTCCCGATATCAACCTTCAGTACCCGGCCATAAGCTCGCCAGAAACCATCCCAGTCGTCAACGTCGTTCTTTTTGCGATTTCGCCAGTAAAGACTCCTTTGGTATTGCCAGTCCTTTTGAATTCCCTTGTTGCAACTACCTGCGTGGTCGGCATTCAAAAATATCCCGCCCGGCTTTAGAATCCCAGCGAACTGTTTATACAATCGGCTTAATTGTGTGGGGCTAAACCAGTGCAAAGCCGTCGCGGAAACAATCGCGTCAAATGGTCCGCCAAAAATATCAATCCACCCCTTTTTACGCAGGTCCTCCTGCACCAGTTTTACTCGTCCGCCGAATTTAGCAAGGCGATTTTTAGCCAGCGCAAGAAGCGTAACGTCAAAATCGACGCCCCAAACCTCCGCGGCTGGAAATTCCTGCAGAATAGGCATCATCAAACTGCCTGTGCCGCAACCGACATCCAAAACCCTTGAAACCTTCCTCTGAGAATCAGCGATTAGCTGAACTACTATTTCAAATCGTTCTTTTCTGGCGGGGATATAGAGGTCCTGCATTCGGTCCCAGCGTTTAATCCACCTCCGCCAGTCGATGTGTTTGGGAATCGATACGTTCATCAATTTTAAAACCCGAATTTTTTACCCGTCAGGCGTTCGTAACATTCGATGTATTTTTCGCCCGTCTTTCTGACAACGTCATCGGGCAATTTCACGCCCGGGCCGGATTTATCGAATTTAATCTCTTCGAGATAATTACGAACGAACTGCTTATCGAAGCTCTCCTGGTCTCTGCCCGGCTGGTATTTGTCCGCAGGCCAAAAACGCGACGAATCGGGCGTCAAAACCTCATCAATAAGGATGATTTTGTTATCAACTTGTCCCCACTCGAATTTCGTATCGGCTAAAATTATCCCCTTCGACTCGGCGTATTTCGACGCCTTTTTGAAAATATCGATGCTCTTATCGCGCAGGTATTTGGCGTTTTTGTCCCCGATTATCTCAACGCACCTCTCGAAGTTGACATTCTCGTCGTGCTTGCCGAATTCCTCTTTCGTCGCGGGCGTAAATATCGGCTCAGGGAGTTTATCACATTGCTTTAGCCCCGCGGGCAGCTTTGCGCCGCAGACCGTTTGCGACTTCTGGTATTCCTTCCACCCCGACCCTGCCAGATAGCCGCGAACAACGCACTCGATTGGGAAAACCTTCGTCTTCTTGACCAGCATACTCCTGCCGGCCAATTGCTTCTCGAACTTGTTAAACGGCGAGGGAAACTTGCTCACGTCGGTCGCGATAAGGTGATGACTGATTGAAGATGACAAAAACTCGAACCAGAAAAGCGATATCTGCGTCAGCACAATGCCCTTTTTCGGGATGGGGTTAGCCATCACAACATCAAACGCGCTTATGCGGTCGGTTGCGACGATTAAAAGCTTATCGCCCAAATCATAAACATCCCGCACCTTTCCTCTTTTCGGCTCTACGCTCCCTATTTTCGTCTGCAATACTGCTTCCATCGAATGCCCTTTCAATAGTTTACGGACGGTGCAGTATGCTAATCCCCAAACCCTTTTTCGTCAAGCGCGGATGCCTGACCGTGGCTTATTTACTCTCGTTAATTCTGCCTTTGATGTAAGCGAAGATTTTGTCGCGGACTTTGCGGATATCGGGAGTATCAGGCAGAAATTCAAAAATCGTTTCGAGGTGTCGCCTCTGTTTTAACCGGCTAAGCGTCGGAACAAAATTAACATCATAAACCCAGCCGAGTACGCACAGCTTCATATCGTTCCAGGTCTTTAGCGACTTATAATCGATTCGCCTGCCGGACAATATCGCGTCAAGCACCTCAGGCGTGCACCTCGGCTCATCGGGCAATTCAATCTCCAGCTTGAAATTATCCGGGTCATCCCTTTGCTGGATATACGCCTTTATAACCACGTTAAAAATATCTAACTTGTCCGCGTCGCGTATCATCTTGGATAGCAACAGCGTATCGCCCGTGAGATTATCGGGGAGTTCTTTTTCGCCGTGACAGCGAATCGCGGTCTCGATTGTTTCCCTTTCGTCATCGGACAATTGCGAAAGGACATTTTCCTTTTGCAGGACCTCTAAGCCGAGAAGACTGTGGTTAACGCTCCGCGGGTCGCTATATGTCTGGTATTTGAGAAATTGCGGGAATCGCCCCACGTCGTGAAGTAGCGCAATCGTCTCCGCCAGCAATCGTTGATTGCCGACAAGGTGCAGTTGGTCCGCAAGATAAAGCATCTCCGAACACACCCGCCCGCTGTGCTCTTCCTTCAGTTTTATATTGGCGTTGATATATTCGTTATCGCCATAGAACCCCGCGACGAATTTATCAAACCACACCTTAAATTTTGTCAGTTGCTCACTGTTCATAGTTCGTTTTAGAAAGCGAATAATGTAAGCCAAAACAGCACATTTTGCCAGAATGATTAAACAAAATTCGCCGATGGGTTTGCAAAAGACGACAGACGGGATATAATACCCCCAAGCGAAACCGAGACAAACCATAAAGGAGCGCAATATGCCTACGGCAAAAGACATTGTGGTGCGAAAGCCGAGCAAAGAGGAAGAGAAAATCTGCAAGACCTGGCCGATATGGACCTGCAAGCCGAGCGAATTCGACTGGGCCTACACCGAAAAGGAAACCTGCCTGATACTTGAGGGCGACGTAACCGTAACCGACGGCAAAGAGTCCGTCAGCTTCGGCCCCGGCGATTTCGTTATCTTCCCCGTTGACCTCGAATGCAAATGGCAAGTCAAAAAGGCCGTCAAAAAGCACTATAATTTCGGTTAATCTGAAAGTGCTTTGCCCAAAACCACAGATAAAAAGATTAGGAGGTCAATTATGATGATAGATTACCTGACACTGATGCTGATAAATATGGCTGCGGGATTGTTCCTGCTCGGCTGCTTCGTCTGGCGTGATTTGGATTCGCCGGAAGACGCCGGCCGATGGGTCCCGGCGTTCGCAATCTGCGGCCTTGTCGCAGCGATAGGCGGATTTGCGATTACTTTCACCTGGCCGCTTCCTAAACCATATAGCTCGGCATACGGCGAGATGTCGGTGTTATTTGGCGTGCTTTTACTCGGCCTGGCGCTCGCGCTGGCCAGGAAATGGGAACTTATTCCCCTAGCGATATACGCCTTTTTCGCAGGCGCAGCAGCGGCGCTATTGGGCGTGCGGATAATTGACCTTGGTCTGACAACGCATCCGACTTTGTCGGGCGTCGGATTTATACTGAGCGGAATATGCGGTATTTTCTCGCCGCTCGTGGTTTGGCAAAACGATAAAAAGGGCCTGCGTATCATTGGCTCGCTTGTATTGTTCGCCGCCTCAGCGATATGGGCCTGGACGGGTTGCCTGGCTTACTGGATGCACATGATGGTGCCAAAGTAGAAACGGACAACTACCGGTTCTGCAGTTTTTCGATTTCAGACCGGCACATCAATAACTGGGCAGGGTCGACAATTTTCCTCTCGGCGACGCGCAGGTGATTCAGCGCAAGGTCGGGCTTTTCAAGATACCTCGAATATATTATCCCCAGCATCAGCTCGACCTGCTCAATATGCTCGTAATTTGCGTAGTGAGTGAGAAACTTTTCGTAAACCGACGCGGCATTGTTGTATTCCCCCTCGCTGGCAAACTGGTTGGCAATATCAAGCAAATGCTGGCGAGGCAGAACCTGCCCGCTATCGAGCGACATAAGGTTAAGATACTGTTGAGCGGCAGTTTGAAGGTCGTGCCGATAAACGCTGTTGGCAATGTCTTCGCGCAGCTGCCTAATCTGCGGCTCATCAGGCCCCGGCTTTGTTATCTCTCTCGCTGTAATCCGTTTTGTGCCGCCCATGCCGGTATATGGGTCATAGCCGGTGGAAATCGCGTCGCGGTATACGCGCCTGCGGTTCCACTGTTTGAGCATCGCCCAGAGGTCGAATTGCGAAGTGCTAAGCAATCCCGTCGCCAGCAGAATCAGCGAAGAAGCGATGCCGAACGTGTAACCCGCAATATGCGCATCGTAAGCAACATTCGTACTCGCCGTATAACGGATAATAACATTATCAAGGATAATCATCTTTAACGCGATAAAGTAAATGGCGGGAACATCAACCGTGCCGATAAAGATGAACCAGTAAGCAATAGTTATAAGGGTCTGCGGAAACAGCACAAGGTATGCGCCGGTTACCGCGGCCACCGCGCCGCTTGCCCCCATAACAGGATTGCTGTTTATCAGCGTATGACCGACCGCGCTGAACACCGCGCCCGCTAGGTAAAAACAAGTGTAGCCGAAATGGCCGAGCTTATCGTTTACGTTATTGCCGAATATGTACAAAAAGAACATGTTGCCGAAAATATGCAGAAAACCGCTGTGCAGAAAAGCGTATGTTATGAACTGCCACAAAAACGGGTGAGCAGGCGTGAAAACAAACTGCTCCGCCCAGGGTCGCAGAACATCTCTTGCCCGCTCATCGGGCCAGTAGCTCAACAGAAACACAATCACGTTTACGGCTATGATGGCGTAATTGGCATAGGGTGTTCTGGATGACCCGACACTTGTGCGAATTGGCAGCAGCATAATAGAATCAATTTACCTTTGAAAAAGCCGGACGATTCAAAGGGCAGCATTGTAATGGCTTTCCGCCGGGCGGGCAAGACATAAAAAAACAGGACGACTTTCGCTGTCCTGTTTCAGGTGAAATGAGGCGTTGAAATTATGCACCTTTGGCCCCGGTTATAATTGCGAGGCGAGACACTCTATTTTTAACCGGTTTCCCCCCAGCCGGATTAACCTGCTCAAATAAAATATACAAAAAGATCCCCTCCTCTCCAAATCGACGCGGAAAAAATCTTTATTTTTCCCGTCCGCGCTGTTAATACTGGCAGCAGGTTTTTGACTGGAGAATTTTTACGAATGGATAAGCGCTCATATAAAACCCGCCTTAAGGTCATCCGGGCCGGAATTGCCCGGCTAAAGGCCGATTGCCTTATCGCCACAAAACCAGCCAACGTAACTTATCTGACCGGCTTCACCGGCGAAGACAGTTGGGCGGTGGTTTTGCCCGGAGCGGTTATACTCGTAACCGACAGCAGGTACACCGAACAGGCCGCGGCCCAGTGCCGATTCTGCAGGATTGTTGAACGCAAAGAGGCGATGGCCAAAGCAATCGCCGAACTGCTGCAGAATCGACGCGGAATAAAAACCGCCGTCGTCGAAAAATCAACCTCGCTTGCCGTTTTCGAGTCGCTGCGGAAACATTTGCCCTGCCGGCTCAAGGGGGCCGAGGGAATTGTCGAGTCGGCACGCCGGAAAAAAGATACATCAGAGATTTCGGCCATTCGAGCCGCCGCTAAAATCGCTGCACGGGCCTTCGGGCGTGTGCTTCGACAGGTAAAACCGGGCTTGACGGAAAACAAGCTGGCGGGAATTGTCGATTTCGAGATTCGAAAAGCCGGAGGTAATAACAGCTTTGAAACGATTGTGGCTTTCGGCCCAAATGCCTCAAGACCTCATCACCAGCCCACCTCTCGCAAATTACGCAAAAATGACACAGTTCTCATCGACTTCGGCTCGCGCCTCAACGGCTACTGCTGCGACCTGACCAGATGTTTCCCCGTGGGAACCGCCAGCGAGCTGTATACAAGAGTTTACGCCGTTGTAAAGCAGGCGCACGCCGC
>JBEKAT010000034.1:0-17669 GCA_050015775.1 Sedimentisphaerales bacterium
ACGGTGGCCTCGACGTTTTCGTCGGCGAAGATTTTCATTATCGCGTCGAGATTTTCCGGCTTTACGGCGATGACCATTCGTTCCTGTGCTTCGCTAATCCAGATTTCGGTGTAATTGAGGCCCGCGTATTTGAGCGGGACTTTTTCGAGGTCCACTTCCGCGCCCAAATCCTGGCCCATTTCGCCTACTGCGCTGCTTAATCCGCCTGCACCGCAGTCGGTGATTGCCTCGTATAATCCTTTTTCATTGGCCTGAATGAGCACATCTAACATTTTCTTTTCGGTGATGGCGTTGCCGATTTGCACAGCGTGGGAGAAAATCGTTTCGTGTTCGTGGGTCATTTCTCCTGATGAGAACGTCGCCCCGTGTATTCCGTCTCTTCCTGTTGGGCCTCCGACGACGATAACGAGGTTACCTGCCTGCTGATGTTTGAAGCATTTATTTTTATCCATTATGCCAATGTTGCCGCAGAAGACGAGCGGGTTGGCGATGTATCTGTCGTCGAAATAGATTGCGCCGTTGACGGTGGGAATTCCCATTCTGTTGCCGTAGTCGCGGACGCCAGCGACTACGCCCTTCATAATTCGTCTTGGGTGCAGGACGCCCTTGGGGACGTCTTCGAGTTTCATATTCGGGTCGCCGAAGCAGAAAATATCCGTATTGGCGATTGGCCTTGCGCCCATTCCTGTCCCCATTGGGTCGCGGATGACGCCGCCTATGCCTGTAGCGGCTCCGCCGTATGGGTCAAGTGCAGAGGGGTGATTATGCGTCTCGACCTTGAAGCAAACCGCTGATTCGTCGTCGAAATCGATGACGCCCGCGTTATCCGCGAAGACGCTTATGCACCAGGGCTTGTTCAAATCTTTTGTGGCTTTGAAGACGGTTTGTTTGAGCAGGTTATCGAACTGAATATGCCGGCCGTCGAAGTCCATATCGACTTTGCTTTTAAGTGTTTTGTGGACACAGTGCTCGCTCCAGGTTTGCGCGAGTGATTCAAGCTCGATATCTGTCGGCTCCCTGCCGATTCGTTTGTAGTAATCCTGAATCGTTTTCATTTCCACTGCGTTTAGGAACAGGTCTTTTTCCTTGCTGAGATTAACCAGCCCCTGCTCATCAAGCTCTCGTATCGGTAAGTGGACGACATTCAGCTCGTATGGTTTTATGTGTGGGTTTGGTGGTTCCGCGTCGTTGCCGACCACGCAGACCTCGATGCAGTCGTTGGCTAAGATTTTTCTGGCGATTATGTCGATTTGTTTGCTGTTCAATTCTCCGAGGAGGACGTATTTTCTGGCGGTGCGGACGCTGCCGGGTTTTGCGCCCATATCGGTCATTGCGCTGGTTACGGATTGGGCCACCGGGTCGGTAACGCCGCTTTTGAGATGCACTTCCATCAGCGTTGCTTTCGCCAGTCCCGCCGGTGCGCCGCTTCTGCCGATGTAATACTCTTCGCAAACGGGGTCTGCCAAAAGCTCTTTTGCCAGCCGGTCGGCAAAATCCTTTTCGAAATCTGCCTTAATAATATAGACGCGGGCGAACTGCACCGCTTCAACGGCGCCTATACCAAACTCTTTTATATCTGTCAGAACGCTGGCTCCCTGCACGTCGGGAAAACCCGCTTTGTTGAAGACCTCAATTCGCCATTGTTTCACAGTGATGTTACCTCACAATTTAATGATAAGGTTTGAAAGTTCAGCGGATTATACGGCCCAGCGACAGAATCGTCAAGAAATGTAGCGTTTGGATAGCGTCAAGTATTATGTCGAACAGCCTCTGCGCCAATATTCCCTATTTTATTCCACAAAACTGACCGGCTACGTCAGCGGCGATTGTTTCCACGCACAAGTCACCGATTCCGAGTGTTGCGCCATTTATTCCCAATCGGTTCAGTTTATTCAGCAGGTCTGATTTCATTTGGGAGCTAATGATAAAACGTCCACATTTTTGAACACCCAGCCGATGAATTGCTTTGTCGTGGCGAACGTCGTATTGATTGGACAAGGTTATCCATGCACTCTGCTTCTTCGGCCGCTCCATCCACTCCGGGTAGTGTAATCTGATTAGTATCTCTTTATCCCTACCGTTGATGAAATCCTGTTCAAAATCATCCTCGATGTTTTCATTCTTTCCGTAGGCAGTTGGCCATAGCTTTTCAAGGGCATCCGTGAAATCTTTGTAATCCACCCACCAGACAATACCGGTCTTTTCGAAATTGCGCCGGCAGGCATAGAACAGTGCAATGAGGGGATCAAAGGTCCAATCGACGCAACGGGTTGGCAAGCCGTAGTGCCGACCAACAAAGACCGTTCCGGTGTTACGAAGTGTCTTCCATTTCAAACGAGCAAATTCAATGTGTCGGCGAGCCCCTGGCGGAAAATGAGGATCTGCATCTTTCGCAAAGAGTTCGAGCAGCCTTGTTTCTTCCTTCATTCTTTGGTCTGCAAGGATTTTCCCTTTCTCAAAGTGGAGGTCTAAACTGGAGCGTATGCACATCCAGTTCTGATACGCGCCGTGGTACCCAATCACTAGTCCCGAGGATGACAATCCGATGAATTGTGCCAAGCAGTCCTCTGCATTAGTTGGCTCAACTGCTGGCCAAGTGTCATCGACGTTGTATCGATCTTGTCGCTCGATATTAGTGTCCGACATACAAACATCACCGCCTTATCTGCCGGGCGGTCACGGGTCGTGAATTACTCTTTTTTTTCTTGTAGGTCTCTTTCTACTGCAGGCCAAAAAGGTTCTTCCCAACTTTCGAGAACGTAGGTATCACCTTTTCCTCTAACATTGCCGTAGGGAGAGCTAAAATGACCTTTTCCTATGAAAGTCAGCATACCCAATCCTTCAAAACCAGGGGTGTATCTCCAAAATCTCTTGTAGCCAGAAGGCTCGACCTCTCTCGGCTCGCCAAGTAGTGACCTAACTTCGTTTTCTCCCATGTTAATCTGCAGCTTTCTCCAGTTGGAGCTATCCTCCCATTTTGCTCGGCGTTTTTTGAGCGTGCTTTTCTCTCCGGTTTTGGTCTCATAGATACTATTGGTATCAAGCGACTCCCAGATAGGTTCTGCCCATGTTTCCACTGTAAACTTTGGCTTCTCCAGAGGAAACGGAGAAAACAAATAGGGTTCTCCCTTTGTGTTGGTGTTTGTAAAATGTACATACCCTCCCCTTCCCCCTCTGGCCATACGGGTTAGTTCTTCCAACAAACCAGATACATTCTCAGGTACACTCTGGTAATACCATATACTTCCGCCAGAACCACATTGGATATACTTGGGTTCTCCCAATAAACGGCGCACCGTTGATTCGTCCGCTCCTATGCTAAGCTGCCTCCAACCGTCTTTGTTAGCCCATCTTGCTTTCTTCCGAGTTGGTTCAGCAGAAGTCTCTTTCTGGCGATTCTCGTTCAAAGCCCTCAGTTTTCCGTTCTCTGTAATCTGTAACTTTAGTTCCTCTTTTAACTCTTCGCAGGTGGCTTTGAGTTCGGTGATGACCTTCTCTTGGGTTTCAATGGTTTGTTCAAGCCCTCTGATTTTGGTCTGAAGAACTTCAACATCATTTATTTCGCTTTTCGTCTCGGCCCCAGCCACCACCGGCGAAGCGGCTATAAAAAGACCAATAGATATGGCCAGAACCCACCGCTTTTTCACTTTCATAGGCCCTCCTTTTCTTGCCCATTTTACTTCAGAATTATCGGCAACCTTCCGCATTTTTTGCCACGCTTTATTATATCAGTTCCTTCCTGTTCATTTTGTATTTTATGAGCTTGCTGCGTTTTGTTCTCGCGGCCACAAGCAGCTTCTCAATTTTTTTTCTGTCGCCTGCGCGAATCGCCTTTTTAAGTTTCGTAAGCTCCGCGGTCAATCTGTCAATTCCGCGAACGGTATTTTGAGCGTTGGTCCGCAGGACGTCCGCCCAGATATTGGCCGGACCTGAAGCGATTCGAGAGCAATCCATAAAACCCTTGCCCGCGAATTTCAGTTCTTCCGCGTTACTGGCGTTGACCAGTGCGGCAGCGGTTATGTGCGGCAAATGACTAACGTCGGCGAAGATGCGGTCGTGTCGGGCGGGCGTCATTATTTTAACGAAACATCCCAGCGCAGACCAGAATTCTTTGAGAATTTGCAGTGAGCGTTTGTTCGTAGTCTTTGTGGTTGTGAGAATGCACAGCGCTTTGTCAAACAGGTCATCTCTGGAGGACTCGACGCCTCTTTGTTCTGAGCCGGCGATTGGGTGCGAGCCGACGTAACGGATATTTTTTGGCAGGCATTTGTCGGCCCAGCGGTGCGGTATTATCTTGGTGGAACCGACGTCTGTAACGATGCAGCCGGCGGGAAGCGCATCGGCGATTTGGCGAAACGTCTCCTCGAAATTACCTATCGGGGTTGCAAGGATGACTAAATCAGCGTCTTTGACACTCGCCTTTATGTCGTCGAAAACCGCATCGACCACTTTTAGCCGACGTGCCTTTACGCGAGTGCTTGCTCGATGGGAAAAACCCGCTGTTTTTACGCCGGTTAGCGCCCGCGATACGGCTAAACCTACGGAACCGCCCAATAAGCCCAACCCAATGACCGTTATTTTTCTTAAGTGCTTCATAATAAAGACCTTATAGAAAATAGACGCGATACCAATCGCTGATAAAAGTTATAGCAAGCCGGGCGCGATGTCAATTTTTTTCTTTAATTTTGGTCGTGTTAATGCTATGATGGTTGTCCGCTCGATAGATACCAAATGATAAACAATCGCACCACCTGTGTGCTTATATTGTGAGTAAGACGGATTAAGAACGAATGGCGATAGCGCAAGATAAAAATCCCGAAAAAATCGGGGACGGCGATTACCTCGATTTTGAGCAGAAGGTGGCGGACTTTGACCGCCAGATGGACGAGTTGCGCCGCCTTAGCTCCATCAAGGGCATTGATTATTCTGCGGAGGTTCGCCAGCTTCAGCAGGAACAAGTGGCCGAGCTTAAGCAAATCTATTCACAGCTTACCGCCTGGCAGACGGTGCAGGTCGCCCGCCATCCCAAAAGGCCCCTGCTGCCGGATTACCTTAACCTGATGGTAAAGGACTTCCGCGAGCTTCACGGCGACAGATGCTTCGGCGACGACCGGGCAATGGTTGTGGGTTTCGGCCAGATAGGCAGAGAAAAAGTCCTGATTGTCGGCCAGAATAAAGGACGGGGGCTGAAGGAGAAGGTGGCGTGCAATTTCGGCTGTGCCAATCCGGAAGGTTATCGCAAGGCCCTGGCCAAGATGAAATTCGCCGCAAAATTCGGCATACCCGTCGTTACGCTCATCGATACGCCCGGGGCATATCCGGGAATCGGGGCCGAAGAAAGGGGCCAGGCGCAGGCGATAGCGGCCAATTTGTTTGAGATGTCCCGATTGCCGGTGCCTGTAATCTGTATCTGCATAGGTGAAGGCGGCTCGGGCGGAGCGCTTGGCATAGGCGTTGGCGATCGGCTGGCTATGCTTGAATTCGCATACTATTCAGTAATCAGCCCCGAAGGTTGTGCGGGCATTTTGTGGCGTGACGGCTCGCAGGCGCCCGAGGCGGCAGAGGCGCTCAAACTGACCAGCAAAGACCTGCTCAAGCTGAAACTCGTCGATGAGGCGATTGCCGAGCCATTAGGCGGCGCTCATCGAAACATCCACGATACCGTTTATAACGTCGAGCAATATATCATCAGAACGCTTGCGGTCCTCAAGCGAACAAAACTCGAAACACTGCTGGAAAACAGATACGCGAAACTGCGTGCGGTAGGCAGTGAGCCGACGGCGGTGCTGCGTGATAAAGTGCACAAGACGAAGATAAAGACCATCGAGATTAAACACGCCAGGCCAAAATCGGTGCCCGCAAAAGCGTAAGCTGTGCAGTTCGGTTAAAGCTGGAAGATGGGTTTGCTAAATATATCAGAGGCCAGTTACTGATAGTTATTCTTCGACGCCGCTGTCGTGGTCAAAACCGCTGCCTCTGTCGGCTTCCGGTTCGTCTTCGCTTTCTTCGTCAGCTTCCGGTTCGGTGCCGGCTTCATAAGGCGGAATCTCGCCTATTTCCCCGGCTTCGCCCTCAACCAGCCGGCCTCTCTCTTTTAGCTCTGCACAGGCGACACAGTAACGCGCCCAGGGTATGGCGTTTAGCCGGGCCTTGGAGATTGACTCGCCCTTGCCTTCGCAAATGCCGAATGTCCCTTCGCCGATACGGCCAAGCGCGTCGTTGATTTCCTTGAGCATCTTCTTTTCGCTGTCCATCAGGTCCAGCGAGAATTCCTGCTCAAAGTTGTCTGAACCGGCATCGGCCATATGGAAAGGCATACTCGACAACTCGCTTCGCTCCTTCTTGAAAGTTTCATCTTCCATAGTGGAGACGTTGCCGAGTAACTCGCGGCGCTTGGCGAGCAGCAGTTCCCTGAATTTCTCAATCTCTGCCGCCGTCAATCCGTTTTTATTGCTTTTATTATTATTTTTTCGCTTTGCCATTTTTTTACCAATCTGCCCGTTCAATGTTAACTCAAGCTCAGCGTTGCTTACCCGATAAAGGTCTGTCCGCTGAATTATTATACGTAAAAGTCGGGTGCCAGATTATATGAATCTTTTGCTGGCCCACAACTAAAATTCTGCCGGGCAAAAAATTATTTCGACAGAAACATCTCGCCACTTTTCTTAAAAGCCGGCGCAAATGGCGAAATTCGCTTCCTGCGGGCTAAAACAAACGCTAACGCTCGGCCCTTTAGATAACCTGCCTGCGAGCGTATTTAGCAGTGGTATCTAACGGGTCAGCTATCCAGGATAAAGGTTACCGGTCCATCGTTGACGCTCGATACCTGCATATTTGCGCCAAAAACGCCTTTGGCGACCTTTAAACCCTTCCCGACAATCAACTGGGCTGTTTTGTCATACAGTTGTTCGGCAATTGCCGGTTCGGCGGCGCCATCGAATCCGGGCCTGCGGCCCTTGCGGCAGTCGCCCTGGAGCGTGAAATTGCTGACTAATAAAACCTGGCCCGTGATGTCCAACACGCTGCGATTCATTTTGCCCTCATCGTCCGCAAATATCCTCAGATTGGCTATTTTTTCGGCCATAAACTCGGCATCCTGTTCGATGTCGGCCTTTCCAACGCCTAAATACACGAGCAGCCCCCTGCCAATTCGGCCGACGATTTGCCCGTTCACTTCAATGGTCGCGCTTATTACTCTTTGTATGACAGCCCGCATATTATCAGCCACCGTCCAAAAACAACCACATTATCAAAAAAACGCACCCAATCACGTCTTATTTATTATCGATGATTGATGACAATTTCAAACAAAAGACGTGTGCAACTATCGTTTTCGAATCATCAATTATCCACATTCACACTTTGGTCGATATGGCGTTAAATAATCATGGGTTATGAAATGTCGAATCAGATATATGATATACAGCGGTACCCTGCCCGGCAAGTTCCCAAAGAGGAGCTATATGGCCTTGCTGTGGACACGACCATTTTGTTCTCGGACCATGAGGGTAATTACAACCGACGGATTGAAACGCATCAGCGAAAACTTTTAGTCAAACTTAGCTTCTTTGCGCCGTTCCTTGAACCGGGCGAAAGAATCCTGCACGTTATATCCGGCTGTTCGCCGGTGACTTTTGTCGAGCAGTTGCTCACGGGCGCATTGCTTCAGCCGCTCAAGCGGTCTTTGTTTGCAGTTACCAACAGGCGTATCCTGCATGTGCCGACCACGCGGGGCCTGCGGCACCGCTGGTCTATTGCGCAAATTGTATATTCTGATTGTCGTTATATTCGAGTAGGATGGGCGACGCTCGTTGTCAAATACAAGAGCGGGCGAACCGAAAAGTTCCGCGGTATCGGCCGGAGGGGCAGAAAGAAAGCAAGGGCGCTGCTCAAAGATGTGCCTCTCAAGGGCCGATCAAGCCCGACGATGGAAAGATCGCATCTGTGTCCCAGGTGCACCAAACTGCTTATAAAGGACTATTACGCCTGTCCGAACTGTTCGCTGAAATTCAAGAAGAAGGCCTGGGCCACGATGCTTTCGATAATTTTCCCGGGCGGCGGCTATTTCTATACTCGACATCCCATCATTGGTATTTTAGAAGCTGTTATGGAAACAATAGTGTTTCTTTTGCTTATCGCGTCCACGACGGCGTATTTTATCGACTCCCCTTCCGCTCCGCGGAGTATCAGTCAAGCAATTATATTGTGTGCCATAGTTCTGTGCTTCGAGAAAATGGTTACCGCCCTGTTTTCCAACAAATGCGTCGAAGATTTCATTCCGGAGCAGCGTCGAGTCGAAGTGCTTATCGACCAATCGCCGTCACAGAGGCGTTCAACTGAATTCGAAGATGCACTTGCTACCGGCTGGCGCTCCTGCTAAATCGCAGATTTTCAACAAATTCCAAAATATAACAGGTTGTTAACGGCAAATACGCCCCTTTTACTCAATGCGATATTGATAGCGGCATTATTATAGGGCATTCAAAGACGCCAACTGTTTGTTGGTGTATGTACAACTAACATATACGCGATTTATCATTTAAAGGGTAAACGAAAAGAGTGATTGACATCTTAGGGATGTTTCACGTGAAACACGGCTCAACGGAAGATGCATTGTTCATTCATCACATTAGCTATAGCAATCAAAATAGCTACCGCCCTTTCGATTCGGGTAAATTCAGCAAATAGGCGAAACCCAAGTTCCATGTCATCAGTAAGATATAGAACCTGGTTAGAGTTGAAGGGGTATGGCGTTATTGCTACTCTGGCTTGGTGGCCTCAAAGGGTTACAACGCGGCACCTAAGGGGGGGCTCTTGAGGAGTGAATGTAACCAGTGAGACCAGCGATTTTCAACTTGTTGTTATACGCTGTGTGGATAGACGGTAATCAAGAAATAAAAGGAATTTTGATGGTGTCGCCGGTTACGCCCATCTTCCACTGGCCGAGCGTATAGGCCCCATATCTGGAAGATGCCCCATCTGCCCCCGCAAATCCTACTATTGCTTCTCCAGCAGCCAAGCAATCCAAGCCACGATAAAAGAGTTGGAAATCCACAGGGTTGCTGGGGGCGCAATCCTGGCCCCATTGCAAAAGTTTCACGTGAAACATTTTTTTCATAGTGGGCAATTTTGTCTGGCAACACTGGAGAGTTTACGTTACAAACACCGAAATATTTTATGAAGACCTCAAGAGATAGTATTTGAAATAACCTGAAGCCATGGTTGGCACAGGGAAAATTTAGATTATAGAAGGAGCGAAACAATGACGGAGAAAACCGAAAAACCTAAGCATCTCGGCAGGGGACTGGCGTCACTTTTGGGTCCTATAACCACAAGATCGCAAGAATCCCCCCTACCTATTCCGATAGCAGAAGTAGACCATAACATCTTGTCGTATAACGACTTACGCTATTCGCTTCGGGAGATAAAGGTTGATGAAATTCAGCCAAATCCTTACCAGGTTCGTTTTGTTTGGAATGAACAGGAGTTGGCGGAATTGGCGCAGTCAATCAAGGCAAACGGCGTGATTCAGCCGATTATTGTTCGGCCCTTGGGTTCCGGTTACCAGCTTATTGCTGGTGAAAGGCGTTGGCGGGCGGCCAAGCTGGCGGGCCTGCAAATGGTCCCTGCCATCGTCCGGCCCGTTAAGGACGACGAGTTGCTTGAGTTGGCCCTGGTGGAAAATATCCATCGGGCAGACCTGAATCCCATCGAGCGAGCAAACGCATACCAGCGGTATTTGAGCACGTTATCTCTGACGCAAGCTGATGCCGCCCAGCGGCTCGGAGAAGACAGGTCAGTGATAGCTAACTATTTGCGGCTACTCGACTTACCAGCAGAGATTAAACAAATGTTAATCGAGAGCCAGCTAACAATGGGGCACGCTCGTGCGATACTGGCATTGCCTACGGACGAACTGAGGCGAAAGCTTGCTAATCGGGCGATGGCAGGGCGGCTGAGCGTTAGAGAGGTGGAACGACTGGTTAGACAATACCTGACCGCAAATGATGCGCAAAAAATAAAAATCAGGACGAGGCCGGCGCATATACAGGACCTCGAAAGCCGGCTAAGCAAAGAACTCGGAACAAACGTGGCGATTGAGACGCGCAAAAATGGAAAATGCGGCAGGATTGTCGTCGAGTTTCATTCGCTCGAAGAATTTGATAGAATTATGCAGCATATCGGCGTAACAAGCACCGAGGAAATTTAAAACGAACTTGAGATGTATTTACTGCCCCGACGAGGGCCTGACGAAAGGTGTAGAATATGAGATGCCGGAATATAATGAAAGACATTGTGAATCTGATAAACTATGAAAAATCGGCAATAGCACTAAGTTTTATTTTATGTCTTTGCTTGGTCGGGCCTGACGCTTTACAGACGGCGTATGGGCAGGGGAGTTTGGTGGAGACAGTCGGAACGATGGAGATATCGCAGCAGATTGATAATGGCGTAAATCAGTCGGCGCCGAAGAGGTCGGCTAACGTTCGAAAGCCGGCGAGGGACGCAAACGCCGCAGCGGAACAACCCAACCGTGCACCGGCAAATGCGCCGGGCGGGCCTAATAGCACGGAGACCGTTAATTCACCTGATTCGAATGAGCGAGGGCAGGCCATGACAGGCGTTTCGATACCGTCAAAGGTCCCCGCTATGACTGCGGATACGAATGTTCCCGACGTGAACGATTTCAACGCGTTCAAGCAGGAAATTAACCGTATCGATATGGAGGCCCGCGGCGAAGATACCCAGTGGCTTGGTAAACAGGAGAAAAAAGCGGAGCTTGCGAAAGCGATGGACAATGTTGTTGTCGCGGAATTAAGATTTCTGCGAAAAGTCGCCGCGGCAACGAATGATGCAAACACCGTAGAGGCGATAGACCTGGTGTTGAAAAAGAGGCAGGACCGCCTGAATAAATTAGTTACCAAGCTTGAGAACGAAGCGAAAGAAGAGCGCCGACAGCAGGCGGGGGAACGGCAGCAGCGAAGAACAACGCCCAGGACAGGCGGTGTGCAGCAGCAGGGCCAGACCCAGACCGACCGGCCTACAAGAGGCACCAGCCCGATGAGGCAAGTTCCCAGTGCTTCTGGCGGCGAGTAACGGCGCAATATTTCTTATGATGTTTGCTGATATTATCAAAACTACGGCACGGTTATAGTTGACCTGCCATCGAATTAGCCGCATAATAGCCCCCTTTGTTAATGACGACGGAGATATCTGCTGAAAGTTTATGGCAAAGGATATGGAAACAAAATCGAGGAGCCGCGCGGCCGAGATAGCCAACACATTTGAATGGCTTATAACGGCCTTTGCGCTAGCGTTTGTGTTTCGCGCGTTTGTGATGGAGGCGTTTCGCATTCCCACGGGCAGTATGGCCGACACGCTGCTTGGTGCGCATTACACGATGCGATGCACACAGTGCGGCTACAAGTACTACTACGGACAAAATATTTATGCACCGGCACGGCTCAGGGGGCAGACCAGGCAGGAGTATTCCCGCTGTCCGAGCTGCGGGTATTATCAAATTACCGCCGGCGAGATGTCACCTTCGAGCGGCGACCGGATACTGGTGCTGAAAAGCATTTATCAGTTTGAAGAGCCGAAGCAGTGGGACGTGGTGGTTTTCAAGAATCCGCTTGACCCGTCGGAGAATTATATAAAACGGCTGGCGGGCCGACCCGGCGAGACGGTTGAGATAATCGACGGGGACGTTTATATCAACGGGCAAATCAGCAGAAAGCCGGCGAAGGTCCAGGAAGAGTTGTGGATGCCGATTTACGACAATGATTACCAGCCGGCCCGGCCCGAGGAGCCGGCGTTTAACAGGCATACCTGGCAGCGGCCGTTCAAAAACGACGAGGGCTCGAAGTGGACTATGGCGGACGATAATCCGACGATTTTCCGGCTTACCGGCGACCCCAACGAGAAACATTCGCTTGTTTACGATACGACGCGAGGCAATGATTTCAGGGCGACTTACGCGTACGATGAGATTACGGATTACAGATTTATGCCTTACTGCAGCGACCTGATGGTCCGCTTTTGGGTCAATTCAGGCCGGCCTGAAGGGCTTGCAGGGGCGTCGCTAAGTAAATATGGGATACAATACACGGGCCGGGTTAATTTTGCGGGACAAATGACAATATCACGGCTTGCGGACGGCAATGAGCAGGTGCTGGCGACTAAAACAATTGCCCCGCTGACGGTTGAAAGCCAAAGGATGTTCAGGTTTGCCAATGCTGACCACGAACTGGTGCTGGAATTTGGCGACGAGAAGCTGACCAAAGACCTTGGCCGGGGGCCGAATGACGCCGGGGCCAGAAATACGGGTATCGAGCCGGAGGCGAGAATTTTCGGCGCGGGCGATATCACGGTTTCGCATCTGGCGTTGTTCAGGGACATTCACTATACCGGCAGGAACCCGAACACCAACGAGCCGGGCAGGGCTACCGAGGGCAATCCGCTGACGCTTAAGGCGGACCAGTTCTTCATGTTGGGAGATAACAGCCCTCGCAGCGAAGACGGCAGATGGTGGGCACGGCCGGGTAAGGGAAACAACGGTAAAATGTACGCCGAGGGCATTGTCCCTCGCGAATATCTCATAGGCAAGGCCTTGTTCGTATATTGGCCCGCCGGCTTCAAACCTTTCCCAAAATTTCCTCTGTCGGTTGTTCCAAACGTCGGCGAAATCCGCTTCATTTACGGCGGCTCGGATAAGACCCGGTAGCGTTCCTTCGATTGACAAGAAGGAAACAATCGGCATTAATCCCGTAGCGAGAGGCTGTGTGTTATGAAAAAATCAATAAGACACGAAATGTTCGAGCGTTGTCCGAAAAACCCTATACTCACTGTCGAGGACTGGCCATATCCCGCCAACGCGGTTTTTAACGCTGCGGCCGCAATCGTGGATGGCGAAACACTTCTTTTGGTTCGGGTGGAGGATTTTCGCGGCGTTTCTCATCTGACCGTTGCCAGGAGCAAAGACGGCGTAAGCAATTGGCGAATCGACGAACAGCCGACGTTTGCGCCGAGTCCCGCGCATCCTGAGGAAGTGTGGGGGGTAGAGGACCCTCGGATAACCTGGCTTGATGAGCTGAAGGAGTGGGCGATTACATACACCGCGTTTTCATCAGGCGGGCCTTTGGTGTCGCTGGCCACTACGAAGGATTTTAAAAAGTTCGTGCGGTTAGGCCCCGTGATGCCGCCGGAAGACAAGGACGCTGCGATTTTTCCTGTAAAGGTCAACGACCTGTGGGCGATGCTGCATCGGCCCGTCGTCGGCTTCCCGCACATAGAGGGACATATCTGGTTGTCGTTTTCGCCGAACCTGAAACACTGGGGCGAGCATCACATCCTGCTTCGCGCCAGGCAGGGAAGCTGGTGGGACGCGAGCAAAATAGGTCTTTCCGCGCCGCCGATACAGACAAAGCACGGATGGCTGATTTTATATCATGGGGTTCGGACGACGGCATCCGGCTCGATATATCGCCTTGGGCTTGCGCTGCTTGATTTGGAAAAGCCGGTTAAGGTTTTGCGACGGTCTGACGAATGGGTGTTCGGGCCGAAGGCATCGTATGAGCGCGAGGGCGACGTGGATGACGTGGTTTTCCCCTGCGGCTGGACGGTGCGAGACGGCACGGTTTATATGTATTACGGTGCGGCGGATTCCTGCATCGCCCTTGCCACGGCAAAGTTAAAAGACCTCATTGATTACGTTCTCGCCTGTCCCGGTTAGAAGCCAGGCGGGGACGATTGGCTTTTGGTGAACTTGCCCAACGGGAAAAAGAATTTTGTTTGGCCTATTTGAGCGGAGAACGTCTGGACATCAAAAACGCGTTCGATTCGCTCGGTTGTGAGGATCTCCCGCGTTGGCCCGAAGGTATAACTGCTGTCCGCCGAGAGCAGCAGAATCATATCGCTGTATTGTGTGGCCAAGTTAATATCGTGCGTGACTGACACAATCGTCTTTTGTTTTTCGATTTGCATTTTTTTGAGCAGGTCATAGATACCGACCTGGTGTTTCATATCGAGAAAGTTCGTCGGCTCATCGAGAAGCAATATTGGTGTCTGCTGCGCCAGTGCGCGTGCGATAAAGATGCACTGACGTTCGCCGCCGCTGAGATGTCCCAGAGGCCTGTCGGCGAATCGTGCGGTTTCGGTCATCTCAAACGCCTCGGCAATCGCTTCTTTATCGGCATCGGTCTCAAACGCCAGCGCACCCAAATAGGGTGTTCTGGCCATTGAAACAACCTGTGCCGCGGAAAACTCGAAGACAGGGACAAATTCCTGACGCACGACAGCGATTTTTTTGGCGAGTTGCCTGACGGAATACGAGTTTATCGGTTTCGAGTCGATTTCGATTGAGCCGGAAGCGGGCCTGAGAAGGCCGGATAGCAGATTGAGGAGTGTTGTCTTGCCTGCGCCGTTGGGGCCTGCGATTGACAAGAATGTGCCGGCTGGAATCTGAAAGCTGAGGTTCTTTAGTACCTTTGTCTGTGAGCCATAAGAAAAATCGAGATTTTCGACTTGTATGCAAGCGCTCATCGCAAATTCCCCACTTTCTTGCTGTATCTGGAAAGCAGGATTAGGAATGCCGGCCCGCCGATGATTGCAGTTATTACGCCGACAGGTAACTGAGCCGGCGAAATTATTGTGCGGGCGATTGTGTCGCAGATGACGACAAATGCCGCGCCGAGCAGCGCGCTTGTGGGTAGTAACTGGCGGTGGTCGGGGCCGAAGATAAGACGAACAGAATGCGGAACGACTAATCCGACGAAACCAACCAGCCCGCTCAGACCGACAGCGACGGCGGTGATGAAAGACGCAAGGGCAAATGCGACTAAAGTAATCCTGCGAGGATTGACGCCGAGCGATTGCGCCTCACCGGCGCCGAATGCCAGGACATTTAGTTTTTGACTGATTGTGAATAATCCCGCGATGCCGGCGATTATGAATATGGCGCTCGCCAGCAGCGTCGTAAAATCCTTTTCGCCGATACTGCCCATAAGCCACATAATCGTGGAGCGCAATTGCTCGCTATCTATCAGAGAGGTCATCAGCATTATCACCGCGGAGAAAAACGCGTTGATGACCACGCCCGCCAGAAGCAAACTGGTTACAGTTGAACCGCCCGCCAAATGTCCCGTGAACCAGACCAGCCAGACGGTGCCGATAGCGAACAAAAATGCCATCGCGGCCATCGGTGAGCCGCCAAGGAATGACCAGCTTACCCCGGCAAGCGCCGCCGTCATCACACCAAGTGCTGCGCCGCTTGATATGCCGAGGATATACGGCTCGGCGAGAGGGTTTCGCAGGATTGCCTGAAGGGCGACTCCGCTTGCGGCTAATGCCGCACCGACAAGCGCAGCGAGAATTATCCGAGGGATGCGGACACGGACGAATATATCGTAATCGGTATTCTGGCCCGGCGTGTCACCCGGCCCGGCGAATACCGCAGACAACGATATTTTTTGTGTCCCCACCAGCGAACATACAAACATCACGACGACAAGTGCTGCTAAGCACAGGCCGATTTTGCTAATCAAACGTTTTGGCGTCAGCAGGTCAGTCATTTATGCGTTTGATCTCCTGATTTCGGTTGCGAGAACAGTTCCGGGTGCAACAACTTTGCGACGGCCATTATACCATCTGGCAGGCGAGGCCCCAGCCGAAGCACAGTGTCGGCCTCTATGACGTAAACTTTTTTATTTTTCACCGCGGGCAAATTAGCAAATCTATTCCAGAATTTCTCGGCGGCCTCCTGCTGTTTTGTAATATCCTCTGTCCCCATCGCCGACTGAATTATCACCTCCGCGCCGCAGGTCAGGATTGTCTCTGTTCCGACAGATGGATACTGGTCGCCGGTTGGCTCGATGGCATTTTGGCCTCCTGCCAAATCTATTATCTCATTTACGAATGTTTTTACGCCCACAACCCGCATCGGCTCGGTTTGTATCGCCCAGAGGACTTTGACCTTTCGAGCCGACGAAGATTTGGCTCGGATTTGGTCAATGTCGTTTTTTATTTTCGCAGCAAGCGATTCGGCTTTATCGGAGCAGCCGGTGCCTTGGCCGATGCTTAAGATGACAGAATAAAGCTCTTTGATTGACTCGGCATGCAGCGAGGCGACACGCAAACCCGCTCTTTTAAGCGTTTCCGCAACCTCTTTATGCTGAAGGAATGACTCACATACGACTAAATCAGGTTTTGCGGCGATGGTTGCCTCGGTATTCGGCTGCCAGAATGTCCCCATCTTCGGCTTTTGCTTCGCCTCAGCAGGCCAATCACAATTATTTGAAACGCCGACAACTTTGTCGCCAAGTCCAAGAGCAAATACAATTTCAGTCAGATTGGGTGAAAGTGACACAATCCGTTGTGACCGTTGTTGTGATTGATACTCATCAACATAGCAATACATTAGCGGCAACTGGCTTATCGCTAATAAAATCACTGCAATCACCAATAGTAACCACAATAATTTCATATTTACGTTCGCTTGAACTGTTTTTCCAATTCAGCCACGGTAAATTTAATTATGGTTGGTCTGCCGTGGGGACAATGGCTGGAATTTTCAACCGTTTCTTTGTCGGCGATGAGATGCTCAATCTCGCCGTCGGTTAGTTTCTGCCCTGCTTTTATTGCCGCCTTGCACGCCGCCATATGCAAAACCTCATCGAATAAGTTGTCCGCATCGAGCGTTGATGCTTTTTCGATGAGCATATCTATCACGTCCCGTAGAAAATCCGCCGGCTCGGCCTTTGCCAGAAGCACTGGAAACGCCTGGATTGCGATGGTCTTAGGCCCGAAGGGGGCAAGCTCTATTCCCAGTTTTTCAAAAAGCTGCGAATTATTTTCGAGCGTATCCGATTGCTCTTTGGTCAGTTGAAAACTTTCAGGCACTAAAAGTTTCTGTGATTCGAGCGGATTGTTTCGCACGCGCCTTTTCAAATGCTCATACATAATCCGTTCGTGCAATGCATGCTGGTCGATAATGCAGAAACCATCTTCGTTTTCAGCGATAATGAAACAGTCGTGAATCTGCAGGAATTTCGATGCTCTATTCTCGATACTCGGTTCTCGATATTCGTTAATGTGTTGAATACCAGAAGGGCGGCCATCAGGCGTGAAGTCCAGTTGTCGCTGGCCTGCCGGTCGATGCCTTTTGAAAAACTCCTCCATCGCTTCCGCGATTCGGTCATCGCGTCGCATAGGCGGGGCGGACTGCTGCGGGACGCTCGCGAGGGTGTCAAGGTCGGTAGCCAAAAGTTTTTCGCGGATACAGGCGAGAATCTGCGAATGAACGAGATTGGCGTTGTAGAATCGTACCTCGATTTTTGTCGGGTGGACGTTGGTGTCGTAATCCTCGTAAGGCATCCTGATAAATATAAATGCGGCGGGGAATCTGCTTGGGTCGATTGCTCCGCGATACGCCTCCTTGATTGCGTGCGAGATGAATTTGTCGCGTATGAATCTGCCGTTGAGGAATATGTATTGCAGCCGATTGCTTGTGGTCGCGATTGCGGGTTTACCCAGAAGGGCGGCTATGTGCAGGCCCTTTTCATCGCTTTCGGTTTCGAGAAGATTGTCTGCGACCTCCTGGCTGAATAATTCTGCAATTCTCGCTCGGAGACCCTGTCCGGCTAAGAGCCGGTATTGCTCTTTGCCGTTGTGCG
>JBEKAT010000035.1:0-27873 GCA_050015775.1 Sedimentisphaerales bacterium
TCCTCTACAGACACACCTTCAGCGGCGATAAATTCCGTTGCCTGGCGATTGCCTAACGTGATAGTTCCGGTTTTGTCTAACAGCAGCACATCCACGTCGCCTGCCGCCTCTACCGCCCGGCCCGACATAGCCACAACGTTGGCCTGGCTCAGCCGGCTCATACCGGCAATTCCAATCGCGGAAAGCAACGCCCCTATAGTCGTCGGGGCAAGGCAAACCAGCAACGCCACCAGCACGGTAATCGTCACCACCTCGCCCTGATGCGCCTGCAGAACACTGTAATATGAATAAGGAAGCAGCGTCGCTGTAACCACAAGAAAAATAATGGTCAGCGCCGCCAACAGGATAGTCAATGCGATTTCGTTAGGTGTCTTTTGGCGTTTTGCCCCTTCGACCATCGCTATCATACGGTCTAAAAAAGTATTGCCCGATTCCGCGGTAACACGTATGACTAACCAGTCCGAAATAACGCGCGTCCCGCCTGTAACTGCCGACCTGTCCCCGCCGCTTTCACGAATAACCGGTGCGCTTTCACCTGTGACCGCGCTTTCATCCACCGAGGCCACACCCTCTATAACCTCTCCGTCGATGGGAATAAAATCGCCCGCTTCAACCAGGACCACGTCGCCAATCTCCAGCAGCGACGCCAAAACCATCTCGAAAGAAGAGTCACGCCGAGGATTAGCGAGTTTTCTGGCAACCA
This sequence comes from Sedimentisphaerales bacterium, assembly GCA_050015775.1. Classification (GTDB taxonomy): domain Bacteria; phylum Planctomycetota; class Phycisphaerae; order Sedimentisphaerales; family Anaerobacaceae; genus Fen-1362. The sequence goes on from JBEKAT010000035.1 coordinate 704, forward strand.
GGTCCTTGCGGGCCTTTCTTAAACTGTCCGCCTGCGCTCTGCCGTGCCCTTCGGCCATTGCTTCGGCGAAATTGGCAAACAGGACCGTAAACCACAACCACAGTGAAATGCCGAGAATAAACCAGGGGCCAGCTTCTCCTTTGCCGATGATGGCCTGAACAAATAACAAGCTTGTCAGGACACTACCGACGAGCACCACGAACATCACGGGATTGCGAAATTGTCTGCGCGGACTGAGCTTACGGAACGAATCCACGATAGCGGGCCGGATAATGGCCCAGTCAAATAATTTAGTTCCTTTTGTATTATCATTCATAATTATCTACCAATCATCATCAAATGTTCCACAATCGGTCCCAAAGCCAGGGCCGGTATAAAGCTTAACGCACCCACTACAATAACAACGCTAATCAGAAGGATGACAAACATCGGACCAGACGTGCTCAACGTACCTGCGCTTGCGGGGACATATTTCTTCGCCGCCAGTGACCCGGCGATTGCCAGCACCAAAATCTTGAACAGGTATCGCCCGCCAAGCATAGCAATGGCTAAGGTGTAATTGTAAAAAGGCGTATTACAGTTAATCCCGGCAAATGCGCTGCCGTTATTGTTCGATGCCGATGAATAGCCATAGAGAATTTCGCTGAAACCGTGAGGGCCGGGATTGAACGCGCCCGCCTGTCCCGCTTTTGTCGCCACGGCGACAGCCGTGCCAATCAATGCCAGAAATATCGGCAATAGTATTACCAGTGAAGCCATCTTCATTTCAAAACTTTCGATTTTTTTGCCTAAGTATTCAGGTGTGCGACCTACCATTAACCCGGCGATGAAAACCGCCAGAATTGCGAAAACCAGCATTCCGTAAAGCCCCGAGCCGACGCCGCCGAAAATAACTTCTCCTAATTGTATCAGCCACATCGGGACCATTCCCCCCAAAGGCGTGTAAGAATCGTGCATCGAATTTACCGCCCCGCAGGATGTGCCCGTCGTGGTGGTAGCAAACAAGGCGGAGTTGAAAATTCCAAAGCGAACTTCCTTGCCCTCCATATTGCCTCCGCTTTGCGTCGGACTTGCCTGCAGGTCTGCTCCCGCCGAAGCCAATTGCGGCGTCCCTTTTTGCTCCGACCAGCAGCACAGGGCCAGCAGACATACATAAATAATTACCATTGAAGCCAGTATCGCCCAACCCTGCTTCGTATCGCCCGCCATTTTGCCGAACGTGTAGCAAAGCGCCCCCGGTATCAGAAGTATCGCGAGCATCTCAAGAAAATTTGATAATGGCGTAGGATTCTCAAGGGGATGAGCGGAGTTGGCGTTGAAGAACCCGCCGCCGTTGGTGCCCAATTGCTTGATGGCAATCTGCGAAGCCGTCGGCCCCACCGCGATTGTCTGCTCAGTAACACTATTGCCGTCGGCCATCATAACCGGCTCAACAAGCGTCGCCGTCGGATATGGCTTGAATGTCTGCACCACACCCTGAGACGCAAGCAGGATTGCAATTATCAGCGATAAAGGAATGAGGATATACAACGTCGAGCGAGTCAAATCGACCCAAAAATTTCCGATTGTCTGGCTGTTTCGGCGAACAAATCCCCGGATAAGCGCGACCAGCACCGCCATACCGCTCGCCGCGGACACAAAATTCTGCACTGCTAAACCGAGCATTTGAGTCAGGTAGCTCATCGTGCTCTCGCCGCCGTATGCCTGCCAGTTGGTATTGGTAATGAAACTGACGGCCGTATTGAATGCCAGGTCGGGAGCAACAGCGGGAAAATGCTGCGGATTCAAAGGCAAAAAGCCCTGTAATCGCATCAAGGCATACAATAAAACGAAACCGGCCGCGTTAAAAACCAGCATCGCAACCGTGTATTTCTGCCAGCCCATCTCATTGGCCGGGTTAACCCCGCAGAGCCGATAAATCGCACGCTCGACCGGCCCTAATATCCGGTCCAGGCCGCAGGGCTTGTTTTCATAGACGCGAGACATATACCAGCCCAGCGGCTTAACCAATAACAAAACCACGGATAGGAACAGACCAATTTGTATTATCCCGTAAGTCATCAGAATTTCTCCGCAAGCAACACTGCCACGACAAGATAAATCATAAGCAGCACCGTAATAATCCCGCTAACCCAATACGCCCAAATCATACTATCGTCTCCTTATCTACTTGCACCCATACCACGGGCCTTTAGTAGCATACATTTTAAACTAAGTGGGGAGGGCAAAAGGTAGCGCAATTATCCATTTAAACAGGGTCTTGTCAACTTTTTCCGCTCGCAAAACGACTGTTGAAGCCCTAAGTCCGGTCGCCGATAGGAGTTACTGGGTCAATAAAAAGCCAACAAAATGTGCCAAGGAAATATACGCCTGCGGCGACATACAAAACGACGTTCCAGTTGTGATTTGACCAGGCGAGAATATAGCCGATGGCAATGGCGGCAAGCCCCCCGCCGAAATTACCCATCATATTCATACTGCCGGATAGCGTGCCGGAGAATTTCCCGCCTATATCCATACACGCGCCCCAACTCGTCGGCATCACCAAATCGTTGCAGAAACTGGCCAAGCCCATAACCAGCATAGCCAGCCACGGGTTCGGGATAAGAGTGGAAATCGCCAAGCAGGATGCGGCGCCGAAGAATCCGATTCCCGCCAGTAATCGTCTTGCGAATAACGTGCTGCCGAGTAATTTTGCAGCGGGTGCAGATATATAGCCGCAGAAAAGCGAGCCAAGCCCGCCGAAAAATAACGGGAAGCCCGCTAATAGCGCGCCGTAGGTAATATCCATCCCGCGCCCCTCGCGCAGGTAGGTAGGCAGCCAGGTGATATAAAAGACCGCCCCGAAATTCAGACAGGCAAATTGAAACCACAAAAGCCAGACGGTTTTAGAAGCTAATAGTTTCCCCCACGGGATTTCCCCGTGCCCCAGAACCACATCCTGCTGGCGAGGCAATATAGCCAACTCAGCCTCATTAATTCTTTTGTTGTCACGGGGGTTGTCCCGATACCATATATAGAAAAAGATTGCCCATACCACACCCAGCAGGCCAAATAATCCGAAGGTGTGACGCCAGGAGATATGCTGCAAAATCAGGGCGACCAACAAAGGTGTGAATGCGCCGCCCCATCTTGCGCTTAGCCACATTATGCCCTGGGCACGAACCCGTTCGGACTGCGGCAGCCACGTAGTAAATGCCTTGGTTAGATTTGGGAAGCACCCCGCCTCACCAGCGCCAAACATAGCGCGAGTAATCACTAACGAAATTAAATTGAATACCCAACCTGTCGCGGCAATGAAAAACGACCACCACACCACAATTCGCATAAGCACTTTGCGTGCGCCGATACGGTCGCCCAGCCAGCCGCTGGGAATCTCGAAGAGGGCATACGCCCAGAAAAACGCGGAAAACGCCCAGCCCATTTGCTTGGTCGAAAAGCCGAGGTCTTTGCTCATTATCGGCGCTGCCTGCGAAATGCAGACGCGGTCAATATAGGTAATGACGGACAAAGTAACGGCGAACACAATGACCCAGTAGCGGACACATGTAGGACGTGTTCCTGAGCCATTCATAAGCGTTTTATCGTCGGAATTCATCTAAGCGCGCAACGATTACTTTGGCGGTTCTACTTTGCTCACGGCAGGCGGCAAAACGGCTTCCAACAACGGCTTGCGGAAGGATTTGGTCTTCTGGGCATATAAGCCGAATTCGTTTGCGCAAAATTCCCAGTAATGGAAGCTAAAGCCGCGTTCGATTGCTGCGTCGGCCATAAACTTTGTCCAGCGTGCGCGGGAATCCATATCCGCCTTTTCGTATGCGCCGAACTCGCCTAAGTTAATCGGGCGGTTGTTTTTCTTCCCCCAGGCGGCAGCAAAATCCAAGTCCCTTATTATTTCCTGCTTTTCGTCCTCGGTGCCTGTCCATTTCGTGCCGAGCCAGTCATTGGGGTCTCCCCTGCTCAGCCAAGCAGCACCCTGATGGGTAAACGTCAGCGGGAAATAATCGTGAACGGTAACAATGATGTTGCGGTCTTTTTGGGGGATATCGAGCAGCGCAAGATAATGAATCTGGTTATAGTGCGCGGAGCCGATAACGATGGTTCTGTTCGGATTGGATTGCCTCACGATCGCAAGCGCCTCTTTAAGTTGCTCATTCCAGGGACCTGCCGTTAATTCTTTTTGCGGCTCATTCAAAAGTTCGAAGACAAGGATATCGGGACAACCCTTGAAGTGCTCCGCGATTTGCTTCCAAAGTGCAAGGAATCTTTCCTTTTCCTTAACGGGGTCGGCGTAAAGCTCGCCATAATGGTGGACGTTGAGCATTATAGGAAGGTTTCGTGACAATGCGCAGTTGACCGCCCAGTCAACTCGTTTCATAAAGTCCGGGTTAATCGTATATGGCGGGGCAGACAATGCGTGGGCCGACCAGCGAACGGGCAGCCGGACTGAGTTGAAGCCGGCGTCTTTTATAATCTGAAAGTACTCTTCCTGAATAATAACGCCCCATTCGCCTTCGCTTGGCGCGTCAAAAGCGTTGCCGAGGTTCACGCCCCTGCCTAAAAGCTGGTTCATTTTGAACGGGTCCGGTCCTTTTGCGGCGTTCGGCTCACTAACGGCCCTGCAACCTGATATAAACATAACTACGGCCAATAAGGAAACGATAACGAACGTGAATAGTATCGCTGACTTCGACATGATTTTTCACTCCAACAAAATTTGAGTATAAGCCGAATCTTTTCACGACGACAGTATAGCTGGTTTACAACAAACAGCAAGACAGGAATAACTACGGTGAACAATAGTCGGATTTCGACAGGGAGTTGCCCCGCCGGACGTGAATCCCTAAAACCGGCGAAATGCGCTGTTGCCGGGTGTTATTTTACCTCTACTATCGAGTTGTAACCGCCAAACGGGTTCAACTCCGTTATTTCGTTATAGGGGTCCTGCTGCCACTGCCCATCTACAACCAATCGATAACGGTACTTGCCAGGCGGCAGTTTCGCCGACGCCTGCCAGACCCCGTTTGCTCCCACCTTTTCCATAGGCAGCTTTGTCGGCTGCCAGCCGTTGAAGTCGCCGGCAATCTGTACCGATTCGGCCCGCGGATACAATGTCACGAAAGCCACCGCGTCGTTGACCTGGTTGACGCCATAGTAGTCGCTCAGCTTCGCATCCGTCGTCGCAACTTTTGGCTGTTGGGGTTCAGTCCGCACGGCAACCGGCTTTACCTCTGGTTTAACGGCAACCACTGGCTTTGCCTCTGACTTAGCAACCGCCGGCTTCGGCTCTGCTCGCACTGCAACCGGCTCCATCTGCGGAATCCTCTGTTTCGGCGGTTCTATCGCCTTAATCTTCGGCTTTGCCTTTTCCAGCAACTCATCTGCCGTAATGCTTATCGCATCCAGCTTCTCCGACAACGATTCGATAATCTGCCTGCGCTGCTGCTCCGGCTGACCATGCGTCATTTCCTTTACCAGGTTCTGGAAGTCGTTGTGCCCCTTGCTCGCGGGGTCGTATTCGCTGATTGGCTGGCCGAATGACGCGGCTTCCTTGAGCTTCGTATTGAAATTCACCACCGTCTTGAACATCTTATCGCCAAAATGCTTGCGAAGCTCGCCGAGAATCTCGCGGGCCATTTTCGTGCGAATGTCATACATACTCGCCAGCACCTTGACGTTGACGGTCTGATTGCACCGCTGGCAGAGAATCGCCAGCGTCTCAAGCTGTTTGCTCAGGCCGTGGAGCGAAAAATAGCCCGTCTCGACCGGCACGATAACATCCGTCGCCGCCCGCAACGAGTTAAATGTCAGCAGCCCAACCGCCGGCGGACAATCCACGATAACGTACTCATATTGGTCTTTGACCGCGTCAAGCACCTTTTTCAAACACAGTTCGCGGTCAGGCACACCCGCCATTTGCTGTTCAAAGGCCGACAGGTCGATGCTCGCCGGCGCAAGCTCAAGGTTATCGCTTACCTCCCAGAGGATTTCGCCAACCCGCATCGGCTCTTCCCTGCTGAAACTTATCAGCACGTCGTAGATGCTCTGCTCGATTTGCTCCTCCGGCACCGCAAGCCCAACCGCGCAATGCGATTGCGGGTCCATATCAACCAGCAGCGTCTTGTGGTCCTGCTCCGCCAGCGCACTGGCTAAGTTAATCGATACGGTGGTTTTGCCTACGCCGCCCTTTTGATTGACAACAGCTATCGTCCTCATAGGTACCCCAGAATCCAAAGCAAATAGTTAGCGAGGCCGGTTTGACTCTTCGCCGGCCAAATCCTTATTTATCAGCATTACGAGGCAACCCATCCTTCGTTTAATAGCTACGGAGGGCAGGCAATTCGCCCTCTGATTTTTCGGCAAAAGACGGGGCAAAACTTTATATTTTTATAGGACGAGCCGATAAAAATCCCCACTATCAGTATTACAGGCCTAAACTTATCACACTATTGGTGACAGCAGTATAATGCCGTTAAAGAAACAAGGGCCGATTTTCAGGGCTGATAATTGGCATGATACATGCCGGTAACTATGGTGATTATCGTTCTCGGCGGCGACTATCCCACATGTGCGCCGATAAGTCGGTCGATTTCCGCCAGCAGATTGTCTAAATCATATGGCTTGGCCATGAACGCATATCGATCGGCATCATGATATCGCAACCCAATTTCCTGCGTTTTCTTTGTGATAAGGCAGGTCAGGAATATCACCGGGATATCCCGGGTTGTCGGGTCTTTATGCAGCGCAGCCGCCACCCGCGTGCCATCCATATCAGGCATCAGGATATCGAGCAGAATCAGGTCCGGCTTTTCCACCTTTGCCAGATTTATTGCTTGAAGACCGCTTTTTGCCGTGGTTACTCTGTACCCTCTTGCCAACAGCGTCTTGGCAAGTATCAGCACCGCATCCGGCTCATCATCGACCACAAGTAATTTTGCACCGGACATTTTTCTCCTTTCAACATATCCGACCTTATGCTTTGTTCGACGGCAGGCAGGCAACGCCTGCCTCTCTTGCCTTTTCGATAAGTGACTGACCTGTTTGGCCGTCATCGGGATACGCGGCATACCCTATCAGCAGGTCAAGTTTGGAACTAAGGTCTTTATCAGCCAGATGGCATTCAATCGCCTGCGTTAACCTTTGGCATACCGCCGCGGCCTCGACGATGTCGCAGTTCTCGAGTACTACGAGAACCTCTTTTGTGTTCTGTATGACGGTATCGTGGGCATTTCGCCGCAGGTTCCGTTCGAGAACCCCGGAGACATCCTTGAGAATGGCTTGCATCTGCGGAGAATCTATCTGGATAACGGGCTTTGTCGAAACAAGAACAACCGCGGCCCCACCGCCGGTTTTGAGCGACGATGTGACTGCGTTATCGACGCTTTCAGTGAAGATATATTCGGCGCTGAGGCGAGGTATGGTGAAGGACACCTTCATTCCGCTGCCCGTGTCGGACTCAGCCCAGATTTTTCCATTGTGCAGATTGACGAGGCCCTTGCATATAGCCAGGCCCAGGCCGGTGCCTTTCTCTCCGGGACCGACCTTTCTGTTAAACTGTGTGAACTTTTCAAACAGTCTGGGGACATCGTTCTTCGCAACGCCGCAACCCGTGTCTTTTACGAAGACGAAGACGTCATCGTTACGGTCTTCACAGCAGACGTTTATGGAGCCGCCCTCCGGCGTGAACTTGAGACTGTTAGAAAGAAGATTTGAGATAACTTCTTTTATTCTGTCGGCATCGGCGTGCAGAATAACCGGATGGGCAGGGAGCTGACAGGACAAATTGATGTGTTTTTTCCCCGCCGGCAGATTGTATTCATCGACGGTTTCCGTTATGAGCCGGCAGATGTCGGCATCAGTTCTGTAAAGTTCTGTTTTGCCGGATTCTATTTTGGAGATGCTCAACAAAGCGTCAACTATCCGCGCGAGTCGATCGAGGTTCCTCATCGCCATATCGAGTATCTCTTTCTGCCCGGAGGCAATTTTCCCCGGTATCTCGTCGATGAGCAGCTTGACGGCCCCGGAAATAATAGACAGCGGCGTGCGCAGTTCATGCGACGCTATTGAGACAAATTCATCTTTCAAATCATTGAACTTTATCAGCTGCTCGTTTGCTTCTTTAAGCTCTATTTCGATTTTCTTGCGCTCGATGAATTGCTCTTCGTTCTTCTGCAACTTCTCCTCTGCCCGCTTACGCTCGGTGATGTCGTAAATAGTAATGAGGATCATCTGCACAGAGTCAAGACGTCGGGCATTGAAAAGCATTGTTTTTGGTCCGATGGTCTCAAAGTCGTGCTCAATCTCGTAGTTATCAAAGGCGCTGTTCCTGGGAAGAACATCCTCCAGGAGCTGTCGCAGCCTGGGAATGTTCCACTGCCGGTTGCCCAAATCGTAAATAAACTGGCCCTCGGTTTCCTTATGGTTAACCTTAAAGGTCTGGTAGAAGGCACTGTTGGCTGAGATTACCTTCAGGTCAGTATCCAGCACTATCAAGGGTTCCTGTATTGTCTCTACGATGTTTTCAGCATATACACGAGCTTCCTCGATTGCTTGCTGTGCTTTCTTGTGCTCGGTGATGTCATCGATAGCCAGGAGGATGATCCGCTCTTTTCCCGACGCCCTTTGAATTTGCCGGGCATTCAAAAGCATTGTGCGCTTGCCAATGGTAGTAAAATCGTGTTCAACCTCATAGTTATCAAAGGTCGATTTTTGGGGAAGGATGGTTTCCAGCAGTTCCCGCAGCTTGGGGATATCCCACTGTTTATTGCCCAGGTCATAAATAAGCTGCCCCACGGTATCTTCAGGTTTTACCTTGAAGAATTCACAGAAGGAACGGCTGACCGTGACCACCCGGAGGTCTTGATCCAAAGAAATTAAGGGTTCACGCACGGTATTGATGACGCTCTCCGAGTATTCCTGGGATGCCCTCAGTTTTGTAACCATTTCGTTACTTGCGCGGGCCAAGTCCGAAAGTTCATCATCGCCCACCGCTGCGATGTGATAATCCAGATTGCCGTCCCCGATAATTTTGACCCCTTCATGAAGTGCTGTTATGCGTTTCGCAACGAGTCTACTGATGAAGATCGAATTGACGACTATCGCAATAATACTTCCCACAACGAAGAGGATAATAGAAATTACTCCACTGTTCCTTGCAGCGGTCGCTGCCCTGCGGGATGACTCATGCAGTTTGACGATATTGTCGTTCAAAGCATAAGCGTCCAGAAATGTCTGACCGATCCGCGTCGAATCTGCTTCGCTAAAAGCAAGTTTCTTTCTGTCAGCGTACTCATTTTGCCCATGTTCCTCCAATATAACTGAGAATGAAGAGAACGTTGCATCTAAGTTCTTTAGAGCTTTTTGCAAGAGTGCTCTGTCCTCTGTGTCCGTAAACCTTTCAGAGCCTGATTCCAGTAATACCCGGAGGGTTTCAGTCTTTGCATACCACTTAATTTTAGCCTTTTCGCTTGGATTCAGGAGATAATCGTCCCTCAAGAATATCCTCTCAAAGACAACTTTCCGCATTTCATCAGTTAAAACCACATTCCGGTCTGCCCGATAAACCTCCCGGAATGACCAGGCAAGGGTAACCATCATGAGAACAATCGCACCCATAAAGATCCATGTATTGAGTCTCAACCTCTCCTTGATCTTCATACTCTTTTCTCCTTATGCTCAGTGATGTCCTCTAAAAGTTCCCCAGCCTTCGCTAAATTTCCTTTTAAGGCCTCCCCGGCAGAAGCCCCGACACCAACAATGGGAAAAGATGTTGTTTTGGAAACCGCAGGCATAATGTTTTTCTTTTTTGGCGTTACTCTTATTTTTTTCCGCATATTTTCTTCCTAAATAAAAAAACCAAAGGCCTGTATTTCTACAGGACCTGGGTTGCCTCAGGAAAAGTCCTGTTTTTCCTTGTTTTTGCGTTCGGTGACGTCGCGGAATATCCCCAGCAGATATTTGGTTTGGTCGATCATCACCGTACCTGCGTTTATGCTCACGGATATTATCTGGCCGTCCTTCCTTACGCACTGCAGGTCTTTTGCGGTTATCTTGGCCCCGGAGGTCTGGGCCTCGAACTCGGCGATCACCTGCTCGAACGACTCTTTCGGGTGGATGTCAGCCACGCCCATCTGTGTAAGTTCCTCCTCGCTGTAGCCCAGCATCCTGCATATAGCCGGGTTGGCGTACCTGAACTTCTTTGTCGTGGCATCGGCTACGAGCATCCCGTCAATGTTCGCCATAAACAGATTCTTGTATCGCTCCTCGCTCTCCCGCAGCGCTTCAGGAATCAGGAATATCACTTTCCCTGTTTCGTTCTTCACCGGCTTGAGAGAAAAATCAACATAGTGCAACATCCCGTCTTTATCAACATGCGTTGCCTCAAAACAGATAGATTCTCCGCGGGCCGCTTTTTCCACGGCTTGGCGCAATTTTTCCTGAAGCTCAGGCGAATGGGCCCACCATGGGCCCTGCCAGAAGGGTTTATTTAAAACACTTGATGCCTCGATACCACTGAATTCCAGGGCCGTCTTGTTTGCTTCTATCAAAATTCCGTCGGTAGTCGTCAAACCGATTAACTGGAAGGTTTGATCAAAAAAAGCATGCTTCTTCCGCTCGCTCTCCCGCAGCGTCTCCTCCGCCTTCTTGCGCTCGGTGATGTCGCGCGAGATCGTGGAAAATACTTCGACCTCTCCGTTAGATGTCTTATGCGAAGAGAGCACCATCGAAACGGGTATCTCGTGTCTATCTCTTATGTTCAAGAAAGCACATTCACCCGTCCATACGCCGTCGCGCACAGCAGCAGGCATTATCTCCTCGGCGAACATTTTGTTTGTCCACTCAGGGTGAAGATCGGAGATCTTTAGCTTCGTCACGTCTTCATCGTTACCGATACCGCACATTTTACGTCCGGCCTTATTTACATAGATAATGTGCTTATCTTTTGCGTCGGCAAAGCCGACAAAGTCGGGAGTTGCCTCAATAAGTGCGACAAGCCGTTTCTGCGTTTCTTCCGCCTTCTCGCTCTCGGTGATGTCGCGGGCAATGCCTAACATACCGATAATTTCACCATCTTTACCGCGGAGCGGCATTTTATAAGTGTCAAATATCAGTACCCCATTAGGCGTGTTCGCCGGGTCATAGGGATTATGAATCGTCTTCCCGCTCAAGGCATCTCGGTCATCATTCTCGAATCCGCGTATTCCTTTCGCCGGATTCCCGCAAACAAGCTCGGCATCCCAGCCGTTCTCAATATCAGTATGCCCGATCATTTCCTCGGGTTTCTTGCCGACAGCAGATGCATATGCTTCATTGCAAATGATGGTGCGTAATTTGGTATCTTTAGCGAAAATAAAATCCGGCACAGAATTAATAACTTTCGCTAATAGCACACTTTTCTCCCGCAGCGCCTCCTCGACCTTGAAACGCTCAGCCATTTTCCCTAATTGCTCGCCAGTCGCATCTATCAAATCACGTTTCTCCTCAAGAAACGGTCCTTCATCGAATTGAGGTCTTTCTTCCATATAGCCGACTTCTACCGTTCCAACCTTTTGTCCCTGAAGCGTAATATCAGCCGACTGTGTCCACTTGCTCGGCTTGAAGTTGTCTGTCTTGTACTCCTTGCCCTCAAATACTATTCTCGCGCAAGCGATGTCTGGGTATTGCCATCCGGCAGGAATGAGGCGTACCGTCTTCTCAAGTATCTCCTCCAATGAGATTCCAGGGGTTTCGACGAGTTTGGATATTCCATAGAGGCAATTTAGCTCCTTCATACGCTCATTGTTATCGTGCGCAAGCTTCAGCGATTGCATTTGTATCTTCTTTCGCTGCATCGCATATACGATTGTTCGCACGAGCACAACGTCCAGCGGAAGGTCCTTGACCAGATAATCAGTTGCGCCGTCCTCTAACGCCGAGAAACCGGTTTGTTCATCATCCAGTTCGGTGAGCACCACAACAGGTATGTCAGGCGCAACTTTAACAACTTGCTGAAGTATCTCGATTCCACTGCTGTCAGGAAGCTCAAGGTCGAGCAATACGACGTCGTATTGCTTTTCAGTGAGTTTTTTAATAGCTTCTGAAAGATTTACGACTGACTCAACAACAAATTCAGCGGGCGATGAGCAATTCCTTAGAATCCGCTCCACGGGTATCCTGTCTGTTGCCTCATCATCGACCAGCAAGACCTTCAGTAAATGCTTATTCAGTAACATCTGTGTTCCTTTGTCTGTTGCCGCTTTCATATCGCAGTTCCCTTAAAGTAGACGCTTATTTTCTCGCGGTAGCCGTAGCTGCGCTTTTTTCGTTTTCACTCGTTGCCTCACGCTTAGGCAAGGAGAAAAAGAACGTGCTGCCCTTTCCCGGTTCCGACTCGAGCCAGACGCTGCCGCCATACATCTCGACAATCTTCTTCACCGTCGCAAGGCCGATTCCCGTCCCCCCGCCTCTATCGGGCGGCACTAATGTCTTAAACAACTCAAAGACCTTGTCAAAGTGCTTCTTTTCAATCCCCGGGCCGTTATCCTTCACACTAAACTTCCAGAAGGCCTCTTCTTCGACGCAACCTACTCTTATTTGGCCCCGGGGTTTGTCCATGTATTTGACGGCATTGCTCAAAAGATTCTGGAATACCTGAGCTATGCGAGTTTCGTTGCATTCATAAACAGGCAATTGATTTTCAATGGTAATAGTAATTTTCTCTGGTGCGTCGATCGTTTCTATGACACTATTGACCAGTTCGCCTAAATCGACCATGCTCTTATCTTCATCTTTGTCTTCGACACTCGAATATTCGAGTATCTTGTCTATAAAGGAATACATTCGGTCCACTCTTTCTGTAATCTGCTGGACGTGCTTCCTTCCATCCGGTGTGAGTATGTTGGCGCAATCCATCGCTATCCACTCCGTGAGGCGTCTGATTCCACGTAACGGGGTCTTCAAGTCGTGCGAAACAACGTGTGCGAACTCGTGCAACTTCTGGTTGGCCTCTTTTAACCTCCTGTTCAGGTTTTTCAACTCGCTTTCAGTTTTGGCCTTGTAAAGCGCCACCTCAATGGCGGCCTTTAGTTCCCCCAATTCCACGGGCTTCACGACATAGCCAAACGGCTCTGTGATTTTGGCATGTCTCACGATGAAATTATCTGTGTGGCCGGTCAGGTAAATAACGGCTGTGCCGAAGTCCGAGTGTATCTGCTCAGCAACCTGGATGCCATCGAATTGTTCCTCGAGCGCAATGTCCATCAAAACCAGATCTGGTCTGCTCGTTCGCACTATGTCTAAAGCGTCGCAGGCGCTCAAAGCGGTAACGACGTCATACCCAAGTTTCTTTAACCCAAGCGCTGTTATGGCGCAAAAGTCGGCCTCATCATCTACAAGAAGTATCTTCGGCCTTGCATTTTGTTGTGAATAATTCATCGAACAACTCCTTAACCCGCTTTTAAGTCAATCAGGCATTCTCCGCCTTGGTTTTTTGCCTTTGGTTTGAAGCGAAGATATCGCTAATCTTTTCAAGCAAAACTGACGGGGCGAACGGCTTGGCAACGTAATCTGAAATGTCATAAGCAGCAGCGGCAGCTATATCAAATTTTTCGTAGAGCCCAGTTACCATTATTACCGGGATATCCCTTGACCATGGCTGTGTCCTCAGTTCTTCAAGCATTTCCCGGCCGTTCATAACCGGCATCTGTGAATCTAAAAGTATAATGTCCGGATATTCCGCGGCTGCCTTCGCAAGTCCCTCTTTTCCATCCGGCGCCGTCACCACCTCATAGCCGTGAAATGTCAGATACCTTGCTATTATCTCAATCATCTCCGGCTCGTCATCGACGATGAGCACCTTTTTTGCCAACGACTCGTTATTGTGCATACGGTTTAATATATCTTTCTCACAAATATTATGGTTCCTGTGGTTCCGCTTTTATGCTATGCGACCCGCACCATGTAAAGAGAACATCGTTTCCGCCTCACTCGTCCAAGTTGTAACTCTCCGGCAGCGAATATACCCGCTCTTTTTGCCCCCGCTCGCCGGCGCCAACCGGCTGGCCCAGCAAATCGTCGATAAGAGTCAGCAATCGGTCGAAATCGACCGGCTTTGTAAAAAAGGCCACCGCCCCCTCTGCCATTGCCCGCTGTTTGCCCGACAGCAATTTTCCTGTAACCACTATGATGGGTATCCGCGAGGTGAGGTCGCATTTAGCCAGCCGCTCCATAACGGTAAAACCGTCACCGGCAGGCATAGTAACATCGAGAATAATAAAATCCGGCCTCTCCTTTTGAGCTGCCATGACGGCCAGTACCGCATCCGGAGCTCCGACGACGTTGTATCCGTGCGCTTTCAGGTGGGCGCTCAGAATGTACGCGAAATCGCTATCGTCATCGACAACAAGAATCTTCTTTTCACTCATAATCATATCTCCTGCTATAAGTTATCCAACTAACATCGTCTCCCGAAAAGCCGGCATCTCGACTCTGCTTACCAGAACAGGCAATTGTCAATCCAGGCCCGCTCCAACCGGTTGGCCCAACAAATCGCCGATAAGAGCCAGCAATCGGTCGAAATCGACCGGCTTTGTAAAAAAGGCCGCCGCCCCCTCTGCCATCGCCCGCTGTTTGCCCGACAGCATTCTTCCGGTAACCACTGCGACGGGTATGAGCGCGGTGTAGTCGGACTTGGCCAGCCGCTCCATAACAGTAAAACCGTCGCCGGCAGGCATACTAATATCGAGAATAATAAAATCCGGCCTCTCCTTTTGAGCTACCGTGATGGCTCCGACCGCGTCTGAAGCCATAACGGTGTTGTATCCGTGCGCTTTCAGGTGGGCGCTCAGAACGTACACGAAATCTATCTCGTCATCGACAATAAGAATCTTCTTTTCACTCATAATCATATCTCCTGCTATAGGTTATCCAGCTAACATCCCCGAAAAGCCGGCATCTCGACTCTGCTTACCAGGGCAGGCAATTATCAATCCATGCCCGCTCCAACCGGCTGACCGATATGTTCACGGATACACTCCAGCAGAGTGTCCATATTTACCGGCTTGAGATAGAAATCCACCGCCCCGGTTGCGAACGCCTCTGCTTTCGTTCCTGGCTCCATCCCGGTCACCACGATAACGGGTATCATATTCCTGGGATTCGAGACATTCAGTCGCCTCAAAACGTCCAGCCCGTCACCCCCTGGCATAGCAACGTCCAGAATCACAAGGTCGGGCTTTTCCTTCTGAACTGCCTTGATGGCTTCGTCCACATCCGATGCGGAAGCGACGCTGTATCCGTGCCCCTCCAGGTGGGCGCACATAATACGCACCAACTCCGCGTTGTCATCGACAATAAGAATCTTCTTTTCAGGCATAGCGCATCTCCTGCTGTTAAATTATCCAACTCATCATTACCTCCCTGAAAGAGAGGCGTTCCGAGAAACCGCCAAATCACCTGCTGACTCCCGCGTAGCAATCAGGCGCAACCAGTCCTACTTTTACAAACCCCCATATGTTGACAAAAGCGATATTAAAGACATCCCCAATGCGAAATGTTTCGGCGGCCAAGCCGACCTTGTTTAGCCTCACCGCCTGCCTTTATACCTGCTTTCGACGGATGAGTCCGGGATCGCGGTATGCCTTGTCGTTGAAAATCGCTGTTATCAATCCAATAACCGCTAATTAACCCGCCAGCCATAGTTTATTCCTATATTAACATTGCGGTTTTACGAAGTCGTTTTTCAGGAATTGCCGGCATCAAGTTGTTTCGGGTATTTTCCACAGGTCCTATAACATGGTAACCGGAGTTTTGGGGCCGCACATATATCTTCGTGGTCTTCCATCCCTCGTCAGGGCCTCGATAATATCCGTCATCGAGCATCAAGTACGGAACGGCTATTTATTTTAAGTTGGCGGGGTCTTCGAGTGTCTTTTTGACGAAATCGAGGAATTGCGCCGCATAACCGCCATTGGCGACCTTGTGGTCAACCGACAACGTCATATTCATAACCCTGCGAACACTCAGCGTATCAGGGCTATCGTCGGTAGGCACACAAACATCGGCGATTTTGCCTATTCCCAGTATCGAGCACTGGCCGGGAACAACTATCGGAATGAACGAATCGACTCCGAATGCGCCGAGATTGCTGACCGTTATGCAGCCGCCTTCGAGGTCTTCGAGCGTAAGCTGGTTATTCTTTGCCCTTTCAACAAGTTGCCTGCTGTAACGGGCTATCTCAACGACCGTCTTTTTATCAGGGTCTTTGACTATCGGAGCAATCAGTCCTTCAGGCGTTGAAATCGCCAGCCCAACGCCAATCGCCTTGGCCAACTCTATATCGTCGCCATCGATTTGGCCCGTCATTATGGGGAACTTTTCCAGCCCTATGGCAATTGCCTTGATAATAAAGTCGTTATATGTAACTTCTATTTCGCTTGTCTTGTTGAGTTTGGCCCGGTATGCGACGAGGTCGGTAACATCCGCCCTGACATTGAGATAAAAGCAGGGTATCTCCTGTTTCGAGCGCAGCATTTTCTGGGAGGTAATTTTTTGTAATCGGCTGACTGGTATTGTCTGGCCGAGTTTGATATCAGCGGGCAAAACCGGTATCGGCATCGGCAAATCACTTATTTTTTCTCGTTTTGCCGGCTTCGGCTTTGCGATTGTCGGCGTCGCGGGGGTTGACGCCTTGAGCGACCGAAGGAAAGTTTCGCTTATTCGCTCATCCTTGTCGCCTAATATCAGCAATGGCGTCTCAATGCGGTAACTGCCGCCCACCTCGGCGATTATCTGCTTAACATAGCCATCCGCGGGCGATTCTATCTCCAAGGTCGCCTTATCGGTCTCGACGTCAAAGAGGACATCGCCGCTTTTGACGTGGTCGCCGATGCTGACTTTGCAGTCAACAATCGTTCCTTCTTCCATTGTATCGCCAAACTTCGGCAGCCGAACTTCTTTGGCCATCGCTGACCCCTTTTCCACTGGTTATAGAAAACATAAGGATTCTACGCTATCGGCAATCCGCAATCAACTTCCCTCTGGCAAGACCCATTGTAAACGGTATAATGTTACTCCACTGGGTTCGCGGGCGTAATTCAGTGGTAGAATGTCGGCTTCCCAAGCCGAATGCCGTGGGTTCGAATCCCATCGCCCGCTGTGGTTGAAATTGTATTCCACATTCCGTTACTCACTATAGGAGACAATTTATGTTCAGCCCGTCAAAATCACTCGCCGTTATATTACTGGCACTGGTCTGGTCAGTATGCGCCTTTTGTGCCGAGGCGAACGTTAATCTCAATGACCCATGCGTGGTTAACAAACTAATCTGTCGCGGAGTGAATATCGGCAACTCACTCGAGGCGCCAAAAGAAGGCGACTGGGACGTTACTTTGCAAGAAGAGTACTTCCAGTTAATCAAAGACGCCGGCTTCAACTCGATTCGCCTGCCCGTTAGATGGGACAGTCACGCAATGGAAAAAGCCCCTTATACAATCGACCCCAACTTTTTCGCCAGGATTGACTGGGCCGTCAAAAACGCGATGTCGCGTAATCTGGTTTTGATAGTCAATATGCACAACTACTATGACTTTTTCACTGACCCCAACAACCACAAGGAAAGATATCTTGCCATCTGGCAGCAAATCGCGGAACGCTACAAGAATTACCCCAATACTCTCCTGTTTGAGGCGATTAATGAGCCGCAGGGCAATCTACAAAGCGTCCCTGCGTGGAACGCAATGCTTAAAGAATGGCTTGGCGTCATTCGCAAGTCCAATCCGAACAGAATGGTCGTTATCGGCTCAGCCAATTTCAACAGCTTTTATGAAGTCAAGTCCCTCGACCTGCCCAAAGACGACCGCAACATAATTGTTACGTTCCATTATTACCTGCCGAATAAATTCACCCACCAGGGAGCGCCATGGGCCCCTGATGCCAACAAAACTCTCGGTATGAAATGGAACGGCACCGACCAGGAAAAACGGGCAATAGCGAGGGATTTCAAAGTGGCCGCCAACTGGGGAAAAGAAAATAACCGTCCGATTTACCTTGGCGAATTCGGCACCTTCTACAAAGCCGACCCAAACTCCCGTTTTCAATGGACCAAAGCCGTCGCGGATGAAGCGGTCAACCAGGGATTCAGCTTCACATACTGGGAATTCTGCCACACCAACTTCGGCATATACGACCCGAAGACGAAAACCTGGAACAAACAGTTGCTCGAAGCGCTCATCCCGCCGAAACAATAACTTTGTACCACAGGAGAAAAAATGATGTTGAGAATAGCGAAACCATACGCGTTCATTACATTAGCCGTTGTAATCCTGCTCGCAGTTAGCTGCACCACAACAGTAAAAACCGGTCCGTCTTCATCGAAGAGTTCTGCCGAGACGAGCGCATTCAAAATTAACAAACTCCTTGGCCGGGGCGTGAACCTTGCCAATGCCCTTGAGGCGCCCAACGAGGGCGAATGGGGCGTGACGCTCAAAGAAGAGTATTTCAGCATCATAAAGCAGGCTGGCTTTAATTCAGTTCGGCTGCCCGTCCGATGGTCGGGTCATGCGCTTGCTGAAAAACCTTACACCATTAATCCCGAATTTTTCAAACGCGTTGACTGGGCGGTCAACTGTGCAATTAAAAATGATTTGTATGTAATGCTGAACATCCAGCGATATGACGATTTAACGGCCGACCCCAACAGTTACCACTTCGAGCGATTCGTTGGTCTGTGGCAGCAGATTGCGGAGCATTATAAGGATTACCCCGATTCTCTCCTGTTGGAGCTGTACAATGAGCCGTACAAGGCGTTGACGCCGGAGCTGTGGAATGACCTGCTCAAGAAAACCTTGCCTGTCATTCGCAAATCGAATCCCGACAGAACCATTGTAATCGAGCCCACTATTATAATAGACCCCGCTTTCGTTGTTTGCCTTGACAAGCTCGATATACCAAAAGAAGAGCGGAACGTTATTGTTTCCATTCATTATTATACGCCGCTGGAGTTTACGCATCAGGGGGCGCCGTGGATGGGCGCAAGGTCCGCGGCGTGGGTGGGTACGAAATGGACGGGCACCGATGCGGAAAAAAAGGTGGTAACGAACTTTTTCGACGCGGCGGCGGCGTGGGGAAAACAGAACAATCGGCCTATTAACCTGGGCGAGTTCGGCACTTACAAAAAGATCGATACGGAATATCGCGCCAAATGGACGAAGTTCGTTGCTGATACAGCAGCCGAACACGGGATGAGTTTGTTGTGCTGGGATTTCTGCGCCGAATTCGGCTTGTATGACCGGGATACAAAATCATGGAACAAGGAGCTGCTTGAAGCGATTATTCCGCCCAAATAATAAAAGGGGTTGGCTTTTATGGCAAAGTTGCTGGTGGTTATTATAGTTTCGCTGACATCGGTCTGTGTAGCCGCCAATGAACCTAATGCCTTTACAACCAACAAAATGCTTGGTCGTGGCATCAATATCGGCGGCGCACTCGACACTCCTAAACAAGAGGGCGAATGGGGTGTTACTCTCCAGGACGAATATTTCCAGATAATTAAAGACGCAGGATTTAATTCGATTCGCCTGCCTGTCCGCTGGAACGCTCACGCCGCAAACGAGCCGCCTTACACCATAGACCCGAATTTCTTCAAAAGAATCGACTGGGCAATCAATAATTGCCTGTCGCGAAATATCCCCGTTGTGCTTACCACTCATCACTACGATGACCTGTACAGCGACCCCAACGGGCAGAAAGACAGGTTCGTGGCTATATGGAAGCAAATCGCGGAGCGATACAAAGGTTATCCCGATACCCTTATCTTCGACCCTCTTATGGAGGCGCTGGAAAAACTCGACGCCGATAAGTGGAATTCGCTTTTGAAGGAGACGATTGTTACCATTCGCAGGTCCAACCCTGACAGGACGATTGTCATCTGCCCCGCCGGTCTTTTCTGCATTGAGAACCTTTCTCGCCTCGAACTGCCCAAAGACAACCGCAACATAATCGTCAGCATTTTCTATTACTCGCCGCTCGAATTCACCCAGCAGGGCGCAAGCTGGATTAAGGATTCCGAAAAATGGCTGGGCACAAAATGGACCGGCTCAGAAGATGAAAAACAACGAATAGCAAAGGATTTTGATATCGCTGCCGACTGGGCAAAAAAGAACAACCGACCGATTTACTTAAACGAGTTCGGCGCTTACGAAAAAGCGGATATGGAATCCCGTGTACGCTGGACTAAGTGCGTAGCCGATGCGGCGACAGTTCGCGGCTTCAGCATATCATACTGGGAATTCTGCTCCGTTTTCGGATTGTATGACCAGCAAACCAAATCCTGGCGCAAAGAGCTTTTGGATGCCGTCGTTCCACCCAAACAATAAAACAAATTTAACGTAATATGTTTTTTGGCATTATTAGGAGCAACAGATTATGTTAAAGTCGAGTTTTTTGGCCGTATGTTTGACAAGTATAGCTACGTTAGCATCCGCCTGTGCAGCAGCAGGCGAGCCAAACGCTTTTGAAATCAACAAAATCATCAATCGCGGAATCAACTTCGGCAATGCCCTCGAGGCGCCGAAAGAAGGCGACTGGGGCGTCACCATCAAAGTGCAATATTTTAACATCGCCAGAGAAGCTTGGTTTACTTCATTCCGCATCCCCGTCTGCTGGTCCGCCCACGCACTGACTGAAAAACCATACACTATTGACCCTAACTTCTTCACAAGAATGGACTGGGTAATCCAGACGGCGATGGAGCGGGAAGTAATTGTGATAGTCACTATGCATCACTATAACGAGCTTTATAAAGACCCTGCGGGCCACAAAGAAAGGTTCCTCGCAATATGGAAACAGATTGCGGAGCACTACAAGGATTACCCCTTTGTACTCGTATTCGAACCTCTTAATGAGCCGCATGATAATCTGACCGCCGGCGAGTGGAATAAGCTTCTTAAGGAAGTGCACGCCGTAATTCGCCAGTCAAACCCGAATAGAACCATTGTATTCGGCCCCGCCAACTACAACGACATAAAGCAGCTCAACACCCTCGAGCTGCCCAAAGATGACCCCAACATAATCGTCACCGCACACTATTACCTGCCGTATGAATTTACTCATCAGGGAGCCCACTGGGCGGCTGACTCAAACGCATGGTTAGGAACAAAATGGACAGGTACGGATTCGGAAAAGCAGGCGATAGCAAATGATTTTAATGTCGCGGCCGCCTGGGCCAAAGAAAACAACCGCCCGATTTTCATCGGCGAGTTCGGCGCAAACAGTAAGGCCGATATGGATCCCCGCGTCCGCTGGACTAAATTCGTCGCCGATACCGCGATTGAGCACGGCTTTAGCTTCACATACTGGGACTTTTGCGGTGAATACTTCGGCCTGTACGACCTCAGCACTAACTCATTCCGCAAGCCGTTACTGGAAGCGGTGATACCGCCCAAAAAACGATAAATATCAATCGGCATTTTTGCTGCTTGACGAATGAGTAACAGAACGTTAATTTAGCCGATGAAAACTGCTCTTTTTAGAATATTGCTGTCAGGTATGAAAGCGAGATATTACTTTTTGATTCAGGAAAGGGGTTGCTAAAATGAAAGGTAACGCACAATTACTTAAGGCGCTCAACGGCTTACTCGCCGATGAGTTGGGTGCAATCAACCAGTATATGGTTCACGCCGAAATGGTTGAAAACTGGGGCTATGAAAAGCTCGGGAAACTGATACAGTCACGGGCAGTTACGGAGATGAAGCACGCCGAGAAGCTCATCGCACGTATGCTCTTCCTGGAGGGCACGCCAGTAGTCAGTAAACTCAGCGATATTCATATCGGCGCTGACGTGCCAAAGCAGTTCGATAACGACCTCGGTGCGGAAATGGGAGCCGTCAAGTCGTACAACGCGGCGATTAAGCTCGCACAGGAAGTGGCCGACAACGCCACGAAGGAACTTCTGGATTCGATTTTGAAAGACGAGGACGCCCACGTCGATGAAATCGAGACGCAACAGGACCAGATTAAGCAGATGGGGCTGCCTCAGTACCTGTCCAACCAGGCAAGCTGATACGAATTGCTTCTGCGGCCCGGTGGTGTATAATAGCCGACGATGGAAACGCTGAAATCGTTATATGAGTATTTCCCGACGGCCGTTTATACCGGCAAGTGCCTGGTCTTTATAAGCGAGGACTGGCGAGTCGAGCTGACCGAACACAAAGACAGCGACTACACGAGGGCCGCATCGCAGCCATCTGTTATTCGCGTTCGGGTTTTCAAAAAGGCCCTCAACGGCGAATTCGTGCCTGGACATTTCGAGGATTTCCAGTTGCCGTCGTTTAGTGAACTGGCCGAACAGATTGAAAAGTACGTCCAGCTTGCCATCGGCGCAAACCTGCGCGAACGTGCTGAATAGACCGCTATATATGGAGCAGTTGAAAATACAACAATCGGCTAACGCGGTAGTTTTCTCAGTCAAGGTCGTTCCCCGTTCAAGTAAAACAGCGGTAGCCGGCTTATTGGGAGGTATGCTTAAAGTGAAACTCGCGGCTGCGCCGGAAAAAGGAAAAGCCAACGAATCGCTTGTCGAATTTTTAGCCGACACGCTCGGCGTCAAAAAAAACACGGTTACAATAACCTCCGGCCTGACCTCACCCGTCAAAACAATCCAAATCACAGGTACTTCGACGGAATCCGTGTTAGATAAACTAAATCGCTGCTGTAGATGAACACACAGATAAAACCGCCCGTCGTTGATGAGACCTCGCTAAGGTTTATGCTCAAGCTGGCAGGGCCGATTGTCATTACCACCATTTCTTTTACGCTTCTGCAGTTCGTTGACCGGATAATGGTCTCGCGGCTGGGAACGGCCGCTCTTGCCGCAGTGCTGCCCGCGGGCTTTACCGCCTCGATACCGGCCGCGTGCGTGATGGGCGTTTTCGCCGGCTTAGGCACATTTGTCAGCCAAAGCTTCGGGCGGGGACAAAAAAAGGAATGCACCAGTTACTTCTGGCAGGCGGTCTATATGGGCGTGGCGTTTTCGCTTTTGATTATGGCAATATGCTGGCCTCTCGCCCCGGCGATATTCCGATCCTTCGGCCACGAGCCGGAAGTTGTCGAGCTGGAGATCGTCTACTTTCGCATTATGCTCATCGGCAACATATCCGTGGTATTCGTATGGGCTGGAGTGCAGTTTTTCATGGGCATTCACAGGCCCCTGCTTTCGATGTATGCCGCATTGATTGCACAGGTCGTCAATATCACGATGAATTACGCCCTGATTTTCGGCAAGTTTGGTTTTCCCGCGATGGGAATAGCGGGCTCCGCGTGGGGGACGGTCATCGGCATAACGGTCGGCGGCGGGATAAGAATGGCGACATTTCTCAGCGGTGACTTCAGGACCGAATACGCCAGCGGCCGTATGCTCAAACCAGATTTGCGAAAAATGGCAGACCTGCTGAAGGTTGGACTGCCCGCGGGGGTTGAACTGGCGCTCAGCGCAGGCGTTTGGGGCGCGACATTGTTCTGGTTAGTCGGCAGGTTCGGCAAAGAGGCGCAGGCCGCGACGAGCGCCGCGCTTGCCTGCACAAATCTTTCCACAATGCCCATCGAAGGCCTGAAGACCGCGATAACCGTCGCCGTCGGCAAATCCATCGGCGAGGACAAAGACCTCACGGCAATCAGACAAACCCGATTGTGCCTGCGTCTTGCGCTTATATATATGGGGGTTGTGGGGCTGAGCTTCCTGTTATTCGGCAGGATATTTATGCGGCTGTGGTCATCCGACGATATGGTAATACAGATAGGAGCCGAAGTCCTGATATTCGCCGCTATCTACCAGCTCTTCTACGCATCCAGAACCGTTTACAGCGGGGCATTACGCGGGGCGGGCGACACGGTCTGGCTGGCCATTTTCGCTCTCGGTGCGACGGCTATTCTCGCACTGGGCGGATTTGTTATAATAAAGGTATTCCCGAACTACGGGTCGCTTGGCCCCTGGGCCGCGGCAACAATGAGTATCATCGCGGCGGGACTGGCCAACCGTATAAGATTCAAGAGCGGCAAGTGGAAACAAATAGACTTGTTCAGCCGTCGGCCGGTTGAACTGGAGATGACTGAGGAGTAATACGTGAATCGTAATTTTATGAAAACGCTTTTTAACCTGACAATCTGTTCGATAATCGCTTTAGCCGTTACACCCTGCCTTGCAGATGAACCACTGGCAAACGCGAACCTCGACGGTCTGTATGCCCGGTCAATCGAACAGGTATTGCGACTGCCCCCCGAACAGATTGACACAGGCACGGCCGCTTTGATTGTCTCCGAGGCCTGGAGCGATATGGTCGCGGGCAGGCGTTACCAGCAGCAACTCGACGACATCGCGACGGAAATCCGCAGCTGGCTCAAAGCGAAGAACACGCCGATGGGCGCTGCAGCAATCCCCATTATCAACGATTACCTGTTCAATGAATTGAAATTCAAAGCAATTAATAAAGCCACCGACCCATACGACCTGTTTCTGCACTCCGTTATGGACAGGCGCCAGGGTTATTGCCTGAGCTTGTCCGTTCTATACCTGGCTATCGGTGAACGGCTGGGTTTGCCGCTCTACGGCGTAGTTGTGCCGGGACATTTTTTTGTCAGGTACGACGACGGCCATGTGCGTTTCAATATCGAAACGACCGCCAAAGGCAGCAGCGCCACCGATGATTACTATATCCAGAAATTCAATGTCCCCAAAAACAACACCATTTATATGACCAATCTCAACAAGCGCCAGACACTCGGCTGTTTCTTCAACAACCTCGGTAACGTCTATAACGACGTTAACAATGTTGACCAAGCAATGGCCTCGCTGCAGTGGGCCGTTTACATCAACCCCTCGCTGGCCGAATCCCGAATAAACCTCGGCAATATCTACCTGCGAAAAGACCGCGTAGATGACGCTATAGCCGAGTATCAGGCCGCCGCGAAAATCAACCCCGACGACAGCAAGGCACACAACAATCTCGGCAACGCCTACCAGAGACGCGAATGGTTTAACGATGCCGTGGCTGAGTACACAAATGCTATTCGCCTCGACCCCAATTACCCCGACGCTTATAAAAATCTCGCTATTGTATATGTAAAACTCAACCGGCTGAGTGACGCCAAAACCGCGCTCATCCAGGCACTGGCAATGGAGCCGAAGAACGCGATGCTTTACTGCCAGTTGGCCGACGTTTACAGCCGGTCAGACAATTGCAACGAGGCAATCGCCCGCTATCAACAGGCCCTCTCAATAAACCCCGACATAGCCGAGGCGTACTTTGGCATGGGCATCTGTTACAAAAAACTCGACCAGACGGGCAGCGAAATCGACGCATACCTCAAGGCGCTGGCGATTAACCCGAATATGTTCGAGGCGCTGGCGAATCTCGGCAACGCGTATTTCAACAAAAGCAAATTTGACGCCGCCATTGAACAATACAACAAGGCCGCCCGTGTAAACCCGGGCAACGCCGGACTCCATTACCAACTCGGCGCCGCGTATTCCAACAAGGGCGACTATGAAAACGCCATCAAGGCACATCTCAGGGCCGTGGAGCTTGACCCAAAAATGGCCGATGCGCATTATGGCCTTGGCTTTGCCTACTACAAGTTGAAAAATTACGACCTGGCTCTGGAACACATAAAGACAGCCGAACAACTCGGCAAAACAATCAACCCAGACCTCATCACCGCCATCGAAAATAAAAAGTGATTGTTCATGTCCAGCAGTATTCTCGATTTTACGAACCTCGGCTGTAAGTCGGGACATACGCATATTGACAACCCCCCGTAAAACCGTACGATTTCATTCACAGCACTTCAACTTCGCAACAAATGGCGGACGATTTAATATCAAGTGAATCAATTAAAAGGAGATGGCTATGAAATGGTTACAGGAATTCAAAACATTCGCAGTCAGGGGTAATGTCGTAGATATGGCGGTTGGTATCGTAATAGGCGCAGCGTTCGGCAAAATCGTGTCATCTTTTGTGGCTGACGTGATTATGCCGCCGATTGGGCTGCTTATAGGCGGCGTCGATTTTAGCAAGCTCGTGATAACAATAAAAAAGGCCACGGAAACGACCGCTGCCGTAACGCTCAATTACGGCAATTTCATCCAGACCATCATTGATTTTGTTATCATCGCCTTCGCGATTTTTATGGTGATCAAGGCGATTAACACCTTGAAGAGGAAAGAGGCCGCCAAGCCATCAGAGCCGCCTCTCCCGTCGCCTGAGGTTATACTGCTGACCGATATCCGCGACATCTTGCGCAAGGGCTAACAAAAAACCCAGAGGCCGTTTTTTGCTTGCGTTATGGACCGGACCGGGTAGATTTTAGCCAATAGTTCGGCACAGGGGTTGATTCATCGGCAGTTATTGTTACGCACAGGACCAAACAATGTTGCCTTCTCGACGATTTCGGGAAAGGACAAATTTGAACATGTTTTTTGGGGATACCAAATGAAACTTCAAATCAAAAAGACAAGCATTTGTTGTTTGGCAATATGGGTAATCCTGCTCGTAAGCGTTATCCCTGTGATGGCGCAGGATGTAAACTCCGCTCAAAACGCCATCGAAACCACGATAGCAGGTTCTCAAAACATACTCGCAACCATAAAAGATTTCCTGATTACAAAAGGGACCGCTTTCGCTATCGACCTGCTGGCGGCAATTCTTATCTTCGTAGTTGGTCGTTGGATAGCAAAGTGGGCTTCCATACTTGCCGGCAGGGCAATGACCAGGGCACACGTCGAGCAAATCCTTGTTACCTTTGTCCAGCATATGTGCTACTTCGGCTTGCTCGCGTTCGTGATTATCGCGGCATTGGACAGGGTCGGAATAAAACTGACCGCCGCGATTGCCGTTCTCGGCGCCGCGGCATTAGCCGTCGCCTTCGCCCTGCAGGGTTCACTGTCTAATTTTGCCGCCGGAATACTTATGGTTATCTTCAAACCCTTCAAAATCGGCGATTTAGTCACGGTAGGCGGAGTGCAGGGAACGGTTCAGGAAATTCAGATCCTCAACACGGTGCTTAACTCGCCCGACAACATCCGCATCATTGTCCCTAATGCTCAGGTTACGGGCGGCACTATCAGCAACTACACCGCCAACGTTACAAGAAGAATCGACCTGACGATTGGCATATCGTATGACGACGATATCAAAAAAGCC
>JBEKAT010000036.1:0-16809 GCA_050015775.1 Sedimentisphaerales bacterium
CGGAACTGTTCGAGTGCGTTGCCGACCAGGGCGATGGTGTTGCGGCAGAGCCGTTCCTTGCTCTGGTCGTCGATGCGTTTGGCGATGCCGACGACCATCGAGACGAGTATGGCGATAATCGCTACCACTACGAGCATCTCGATGAGCGTGAAGCCGGATTTATAAGCGCGCGTTTTCATAAGCAAATCAATCGCCCGAATGCCGGCGTTTAGTAGTTGTGGATGTCATCGGCCGTGCCGTAATAGCCGTCAGGCCCCGCCGAGATTAAGATGTAACTATCAGGCCTGTATGGCCAGACGTTTTGCGTAATCTTCGGGTTTCTTATCCCGTAGCCAGTGCCTGTCCCACCATATCCTGTGAGCAACGCCGCATTTTTGTAAGTGTCATTGTAAAAAACCGGATTGTCAGAACTCACAGAATAACCCAGTGGATGCATCAGGCCGGAACTGCCGTTTGCGGTGAGTTTGCCGAGTTGGACTAACGGATCATTATCGGTATAATCATAAATTCTATAACTGGTATTCGAAACCACTATATTAGGATCAAATATCTTGCTGGAGGTATTTGCCCTGTAATAGAGAATCGGAGCGCCGGCAGTAAGGAGTTTGCCTGTGCTATCCTTATCGATTGTTTTCCTTACTTTGAAGACATCGCAAAGCACAAATGTATTAGGAGCAAGCAAATTAGTGTTATTGAACAGTTTGCTGAGTTGGAAAACGTTGGTTTTTGCGACTTCGAGATAAGGTCCTTTTCGTTCGGAAAGGGTAGCGATTCCTCTCACTCTTCCCGGGTCGTAAGCATCGGCTCCCCCGATAGGCACAACAGTTCCCGTATAACCATCTATACGCCAGCTTGTTTTGGGATGAAAACCCATCAAATCCCAGCCGAGAAGCGCCTCGCTAAGTTTTTGAGCACCACAGTAAACACGACCGGACGGGGGATTAGTATCTTCCTGCCAGTCGGAAGGCGGGTAGTCGCCGTAATCCTGTTTGAAGGCCTCAAGCGCCATATCGATTGTCGCGAATTGCGCCTTCTGGGCCGTTTCCTTGGCCTTTGTGCGAACCATCGTGATGGAAGGCAGAAGGATGCCCAACAACAGGGCGATAATGGTTACGACGATAAGCAGCTCAACGATTGTAAATGCCTTACGATTATTCATCATAATCATCCTTTTGACTAAAGCCAGTTATTGTCATTCCTCACCGAGTTTTTAGTCACCAAAATTATAAATGTCGTCCTTTGTGCCGTATTCCCCATCAAAGCCCGCCGACATCAGGATATACGAGTCGGCTCTGACAGGCCTGTCGCCTGTGTTAATCTTGGTGTCACGGGTAATGTCGTAGAACTTTTTGGGCCAATCCGAAATCGTGTAGCCCTCTATAGTCCCGCCGCCTGACCCCAGTGGATGCGCAGGGCCGACAAACCAGGGCAATCCCATATCAATAAGGTCCTGGTTGTCGTAAACATTATATATGTACTTGGCAATATTGCCGCTAATTGTCGCAGGCGAGTCACTCGGCAATGGGTGTCCCAATTTTGCCGAATCCGCCTTATAGTAGAGAATCGGCATACCGATTTTTTTGCCCGTGGTTCTGTTCGTAACGCGATTATAGGAATCGCACAAAACAAAGGTGCAGGGGTCAAAGCCGGCGTGGTTAGTATAGCCGGCGGCACTGATAGCTGTCGCACTGTAGATATCTTTAATAAGGTAGGCGTTCGCGTTTTCAAGCTGGAGATACGTCTTTCTGGACCTGATGTTGTCGTTATAGCAGGCTTTATCCGCGGTATCCCTGACAAGGCTGCCACAGGTATTATATGGCGGGTATGGCATACCATCCCAAGGGGTTGTTAGAGCGCCTTGAAAACCATTTCTTCTGAAGTAAGAAGCGGGATTAAAGCCCTTGAGGTCCTGGCCTACCAGTGCCTCGGTCAGCTTCATCGCGCCGCAATAGTTCTGGGGTGTGGCCTGGTCGTCCATCGCGTCGGAATTGGGGTAGCCATCGAACTCGGCGTTGAACAAATCAAGCGCGACGGCTATGCTGTGGAACTGCGCCCTTTGCTTGACGTCCATCGAGTATCGCCTGACGCGATTCAGCGAAGGGACAAGCAGGCCGATAAGGATAATAATGATGCTCATCACCGTGAGAAGCTCGATAATGGTGAAGCCGTGCCTGCTGTGCTGGTTGTTGCTAACCCGTTTCATTTGTCTTCTCCTTTAGTATTCGACATAACGCCGGTTATTAGGTTTTAGTTTTATCAGCCAACTTCGAGGGTGGTAATAATTTTAACCATCGGCGCGAACACCGACATCACGATGACCAGCACGATGCCGCCGAGACCGACAATCATTATCGGTTCGAGCAGGTGCATTAACGAAGCGACGAGAACGTCAACCTGCTCGTCGTAATTGTCGGCAATTTTCAAAAGCATTTTATCCAAATCTCCCGTTTCCTCGCCTACCGCCACCATGTTCGAAACTATCAGGTCAACCGTTTTGGACTGCTTCAACGGCGTCGCGAAGGTATCGCCCTGCCGGATGGAGTTCTGAACGTTGATAAGCATTCTGGAAAATACTTCGTTTCCCGCCGTTTCGCTGGTAACGTTAATAGCGTCGAGGATGGGGACGCCCGCCCCGATAAGAGTGCCCAGCGTTCTGGTCCATCGTGTGACGGCTACTTTTCGCGTCAACTGACCCATAACGGGCATCCGGATTCTGATGCTGTCGAGGACATATCGCCCGACGCGGAACCGCCGGGCAAGACGGGTCAGGAAGACGAAAGCGAACGGCACGCCGACAAGGACGGCCCAGCCGTAGTCCTGCGCAAGCCACTGTGCTACCCTGAGCACGGCCAGCGTTACATAGGGCATTTGACCCTCCCCAAGCATTTCCGTCAAGACAACTTGGAATTTGGGGATGATAAATATCATCAGCAGCAAAAGCATCGTAAAGGCCGCGCTAAGAACCACTATCGGGTAAATCATCGCGCCCTTGACGCGGGCTTTTAGCTTCTGGGACTTTTCCATAAAGTCGGCTACGCGGGACAAAATCAGGTCGAGCACGCCGCCCGTCTCGCCGGCAGCAACCATACCCACCATCAGGCGGTCGAAGCATCGGGGAAACCGGTTCAACGCCTCAGACAAAGTTGCGCCTCCCTCGATTTCGTCGGCGACATACCCGATGATACGCTTGAAGGTGCCTGCTTTTTGCTGGTCCTCAAGGATTCGCAGCGACCTCAGGATGGGCAGGCCCGCGTCCTGCAGCGTGGACAACTGCCGGGCAAACTGGGTGATGTATTTTAGTTTGACCTTGCCGCCCGCCCCTCGCCTCTTTTTAGGTTTGGTGATGGCTCCGGCAGCAACGCCGACCTTCTTCCCGGCACCAACGGCCAATACCTTCGTGGGGAAATACCCCATATTCCGTATTTTGCTGACTGCTTCCTTCTGGCTTAACGCCTCGACCTCATTTTTTATCGCAACCCCCTGGGAATCGAGCGCTTCATATTTGAAGAGCGGCATAAATACCTCCTACGAATATCTGGTTCATAAGTTATTCGCTTTCCGCCATCGTTTCTTTTACGACCTCGTCGATCGTCGTCACGCCGTTATAAATCGCCGACAGACCCGCATCACGAAGCAATCTCATACCGGCCTTCTGGCTGGCGCTCCGTAGAATGTTTGTTGAGGCGTGGTTCATAATCAACTCGCGTATCTCGTCGTTGAACGTCATAATTTCAAAAAGACCCGTCCGGCCTTTGTACCCGGTATTGTTGCACCTGCTGCAACCGGCGCCGTAATAGAACTGCTTGCCCTTGACCTCATCCGGCGTAAGACCAAGCTCCATAAGCTGGCTTTCCGTCGGCTTGAACGGCGTCTTGCATTGTTCGCATATTTTTCTCACCAGCCGCTGCGCGACAATGCCTTCGAGCGTTGCCGTAACAAGGAACGGCTCAATGCCAAGGTCCAAAAGTCGGGCGATGGAACTCGGCGCGTCGTTGGTGTGCAGCGTCGTAAAAACGATGTGACCGGTCAGGGACGCCTGCGCGGCGATTTCCGCCGTCTCAAGGTCACGGATTTCGCCGACCATCACAACGTCGGGGTCCTGACGAAGAATAGAACGCAGACACTTCGCAAAAGTCACCCCGATTTCCGGCTTCATCTGCACCTGAATGATGCCGTCAATATCGTATTCAATCGGGTCCTCGGTAGTGATTACCTTGGTCTCGATGTCATTAAGCTCGCTTAGAGCCGCGTAGAGTGTCGTGGTTTTTCCGCAGCCCGTTGGGCCTGTAATGATGATGATGCCATTGGGCTTGTGAATGAGCTGTCGGATAACGTTCAGTTCGTCGGTTCTGATGCCCAGCTTTGCAAGGTCGAGTTGCATCTGGCTGCGGTCAAGGATACGAAGCACGACGCTTTCCCCGAACATCGTGGGCAGAACGCTTACACGCAGGTCAACGGGGTTGCCCTGCATTGTAAGAGAAATTCGACCGTCCTGGGGCAACCGCCGCTCCGCGATATCGAGGTTGGCCATAACTTTTATTCGAGAGCTAAGCGCGGCGGCGATATGCTTAGGCGGAGGAACCATCTCATAAAGCACGCCGTCGATTCGATATCGCATCTTATATTCGTTTTCAAACGGCTCAAAATGTACGTCCGATGCCTTGTCCCTGATGGCCTGCATCAGCACCAAGTTAAGAAGCTTCTTGACCGGGTTCGATTCCGACAGCTCCTTAAGTTCATCGAGGTCGATGCTCTGGTTTCGACCCTCGAATTCGGCAAGGAATCCGTCTTCCTGAATCTCAGTGATAAGTTCGTTTATTCCCTCTCCCTCATCCTTCTGCTGATAATATTTCGTAATTGCCGCGTCAAGCGCCTTTGAGTCAACGATTTTCGCGGTTACTTTTAGACCGAGTAGCGTGCTCAGGTCGTCTGTGGCGCGGAAGCTGTCCGCCTTGTCAACCGCCACCACCAACTCGTTTGTGTCCGCCTTGAATTCAATAGGCAAAACATGGTATGTCTTGGCCATCTGGGACGAGAGTTTTTCCAAGGCGCTCGGCGGAACATCTATTTCGCCGAGATTTACAAATTCCATTCCTCGCTGGGCAGCCAGAGCGATGTGTAACTGCTTTTCATCTACAAGCCCAAGCTCAACAAAAATCTCCCCTATCGGGACGGTCTTATGTCCTTCTTTTTGTCGCTTTTTCTGGATTTCGAGACACTGGTGGATATTTTCGCGGGTTAGCGACCCCATCTTCATAAGTACTCGGCCGATGGGTCTGCCTCGTAATTGTTCTATTGGCGGCATTTTTTCCATAAACTCACCTCTTACTTGTGTCTTGCCAACACACTCTATTATATGCTCATAATCTCTGTTCTGTCAAGGAATTAGCAATTAGACATACGGTTAGTGAGACAATATTTAAGTCCCATAAACCTTGTCTGTGTCTTAAAAATCATATCTCGCAAACCTAACTTATACCCCCCTGCCACGCATAGAATAACCCCATTAACGGATATATCCCCCCACAAAATCGTCGTCGGCTGAGTCATATACCCTAAAACCGCCGTAACATCAAAAACTACAAGACATTACGTTCGCAGGATAGGTCCAAAATCCTCTTCGTCTTCATGGGGTCTCTCGTGTGGCTTGAGGGTCTTGAGGCGTGCCATTGCCTTATCATGTAAATCCCCGGGCGATCGTGCCTTATCGAGCATCTCAGCCATCGTAATCTTACCCGATTCATATAATTGCCATAAATGGTCATCGAGAAGCTGCATACCAAGTCTTTTGCCGGTCTGGATACTGGAGTCGATACGGTAGGTCTTGTTTTCGCGGATAAGATTCGCAATAGCAGGCGTAACTACCAAAAATTCATAAGCCGCAATTCGGCCTTTGCCCGTGGCTAACGGACAAAGCGCCTGGCTCAGAACGGCAATCAGGTTACTGCTTAACTGAATGCGGATTTGCTCCTGCTGGTTAACAGGAAATACGTCAATAATTCTGGTAATGGTACCCGCGGCACTGGTTGTATGGAGGGTACTGAAAACCAAGTGTCCAGTTTCCGCCGCACGAACAGCGGCCTCAATCGTCTCAAGGTCTCGCAATTCGCCGACGAGGATGACGTCAGGGTCCTGCCTCAGAACGCGACGAAGCGCCTCGGAGAAGCTGGGAACATCTATTCCAACTTCGCGCTGGTTAATGATGGACTTTTTGTGCGAATGATAGTACTCGATGGGCTCTTCCACGGTAACGATATGGCGGTCAATGCTTTCGTTGATGTAATTAACCATTGTTGCCAGCGTGGTTGTTTTACCGCTTCCGGTCGGTCCTGTAACGAGAAAAAGCCCCCTCGGTCTGCGGCAAAGAGCGGCACATATCTTCGGCAGACCAATCTCATCGAAACTCAAAATCTTGGATGGAATCAGACGCAGAACAATGCCGACGTTCCCTTTCTGCTTGAACACGGAGACACGGAATCGGCACTGCTCGCCATACGCAAAACCGAAGTCGGTGCCGCCTTCTTCCTGGAATTCCTGCTGGTTTCGTTCCGGAGTGATGCTTTTCATCAGGGCAAAGGTATCGTCCGGCTCAAGAACTTTTGTTTCCAGTGAGCGCAGCCGGCCATCTATTCTCAGAACGGGCGGTCGGCCGACGGCAATATGAATATCTGAGCCACCCATAGTGACACAGGCCTGAAGCAGGCGGTCAATATTTACTGTTGCCATTTAGCGATTCCCCAAAAAAAATACAGATTTATCAAACGACTATACCCTCAGTCTGTGCTACGGCTGCGATTTCCGCCGGCGTGGTAACTCCTCTGAATATCTTGAGTTTGCCGTCTTCCATAAGGGTTCTCATACCGCTGGCGATACAGGCCTTTCGCAGTTCACCAATAGGCGCCTTCGAGAACGCCAGCTCCCTAACTTCATTGTTAAGCTCGACCATTTCAAATATGCCCTTACGCCCCTTGTAGCCGAGACCCTGGCACTGGCTGCAACCTGCACCCTTGTAAATCGAGTTCGTCCTCAGGTCATCAGGCGTAATATTGAGCAGGCGAAGGTACTGGGGGTCCGGGTCCTTATCGACGGTTTTGCAGTTCTTACATATTATCCGAACCAATCGCTGGGCCATAATGGCCTGAATTGAGCTTGCGACAAGGAACGGTTTAACGCCCATATCGACCAGACGTGTGATAGCGCTTGGGGCATCGTTGGTGTGAAGTGTGCTAAAGACGAGGTGACCGGTAAGTGCGGCCTGGATTGCGACGTCAGCGACGATGCCGTCACGAATTTCGCCGACGAGGATTATATTCGGCGCCTGACGAAGCATCGCACGCAGTATTTTGTCAAATGTAAGCCCGATATCCTCTCGAACCTGCACCTGGTTCATCCCGGCGAAACTGTACTCAATCGGGTCTTCCGCGGTAATGATTTTCTTGTCGGGCTTGTTCAGCTCCTGCAAAGCGGCGTAAAGCGTTGTTGTTTTACCACTGCCGGTCGGCCCTGTTACAAGGAATATGCCATTGGGCCTTCTTATGATTTTCTGAAAACGGTCGTAATCGTCTGATTCGAAGCCGAGGGCCTTAATACCGATGTTTACCGCGTCGGGGCGCAGAATACGAAGCACGATGCTTTCGCCGTGGTTGCCAGGCAGTGCGGATACACGGAAGTCAACATCCTGGTTGCCTATGGTGCGTTTGATACGACCGTCCTGCGGAATACGCTTTTCGGCGATGTTCATGCCGGAAAGAATCTTGAGACGCGTCATCATGGGCGCCTGCATATTCTTGGGAATGTTATCCTTTTCGAAGCACACTCCGTCGAGCCGATACCTGATTCGCACCCTGTCGGCCATCGGTTCGATGTGAATATCGCTTACTCGCATATTGACGGCTGTATCAATTATAAGGTTGACTAATCGAACAACGGGGCCGTCATCGCCCGCGACCTGTCCTGCCTTGAGGACTTCCGCCTGAAACTCGTGCCCTGCCTCGGCAAGCTCGGCGGCAGTGGCATCGATGCTGTGTCTGAGCCGGTCGGATTCCTCTGCCCTGCTCTGGTCGAGCGAATCAGTAACAAATTTGCGGATTTTCGAAGGATTGGCCACATAGCAGTCAAGCTCCTTGTTTGTGCGGAACCTGACGGAGTCCATCGCGTCGAGGTTTACGGGGTCGGAAATGGCCAACTTGAGCCGGCCGTTGTCCAGGCCGAGAGGTAAAACATTATGCTTCTTGATAAGGTCCTCAGGAACAAGCTTGAGCGACTCGGGCGTTATAGTCGTGGTATCAAGATTTACGTATTTCATGTCGAACTGCTTGGCGATGGCCTTAGCTAGGTTTTCCTCGTCGATAAGGCCCTTTTCAATCAGGACCTCGCCCAGCCGTTTCTTGCCTGCCTGACCCACTTTAATAGCATCTATGAGGGCCTGTTTTTCCACCAGGCCCGCCTTGTATAGGATTTCCCCCAAATGTCTGCGTGTTGCTTTGGCCATATATACCCGCTAATAGAGATTTGGTACAATCCGCATTATAGCACTTTTACCGCGATTAGTCAATATTATCGTCCGTTTTGCTTAGTCTAAGCTCTTTAACAAACGAACAGGGTAATATGCAAGAAGTTTTTTGGACGTGGAGCGTATCCTGAAGCATGCTTACCTGTCGGGTTGCGCGACAAGAGGACTGGCACAAAATTCGGGCAAGCTTACACACATAATACTTGACGCTATCCTGCGGCTATTGCTTTTGCTTTACAAAACCGTTAGGAAATGATTTAATGGTTCGTCAGTCATCGGGGGAATTCATATAATGGTCGTTATTGAGAGAAAGGTGTATGCGGGGTACCAACGATAATAATAACGGCAATGACAAGACGCCGATAGCAACCAGCAAGACGTTCCTGTCTGTGGGGCCGACGCTGCATTATAGCCATACGAACGTCCTGACCTTCTGGCTGCTAACGGTGGTCGCCTTTGCCGAGGTTTGCCTGTTCTGGTCGAAGATACTGACCGGCTCACCCGGGGCATTTAATCTTGACATGGCAGCATCGCCCGCATCCTGGCAAATAGGCCGATTTCTTTTAACCGGTGTAAGCATCTTTGAGTACCCCTGGCAGATTCTCGTACTTGCCCTGCTTATGGCGGCGCTGGCGGTAGTCCCCCCGCTCACATCTCAGCTTCTCAGTTTCAGTTACAGCTTGCCTTTGATTCTGGCCGTGTTTTTCCTCGCCGATTTACCCGCATTCGCGGTCAGCTTGCTGATAAGCTGTATTGCGGTTGCCTGTCGGCCTCTGCGGTTTCGTTCACGCATAACTTCGATAGCATTGTGTATGCTGCCGCAGCTTTTATACTGGGGCATTTTCGGCGGCGCCAAAGGGGTCGAGCCGATTAAATGGGGGTTTTCATTCACGCCTTGGATAGGCGCCTGGCTGATTGGGCTTGGCGTGGCAGGCGCGGTGCTTGGCATAGGGCATTTTAGCCGGTACAGGCCGGGGCTGATTTGGTCATCTACCACAATTCTGCTTGTTCTCGCGGTAGTAACCTTCAGATTCAGGGTAGGGTTTGATGAGCTGGACTATCAACTTTACATCGCTCGTAATAATCCGGAACAGATTGAGGAATTCCACGACCACAGTATTACCAAGGCAATCGACCGAGCCATAAAAAATCCCGCTGTCGCAAAATATTTAGGCGGCTTTTTCTACCCGACTGAGCCGATAGCGTTGCGCAAGGAGTTAAAGGCCGAAATCCAGTCACAACTCGCGCATGACCGCTGGCCAACCTGGTTTGTTGTCCCGGCGGAGTTGAGATATCAGGAAAAAAAAGAGTGGCTGCTTAGGCAATACGAGTTGTTTATTACGCACCGCTCCAAAAGCAACCGGATGCCCATCGCCTTGTATTACAAGGCCCTGCTTACTGAATACAGCCCTGATAATCGCATTCTGGATGAAAAAGAAACGCTTCATTTCTACAGCGATTACCCATTCGACCGTTCTCGTGCAGTGTGGTTCCAGCTATATACCGGCTTCGGTAAAAGCCCCGAATCGCTTGAAGCCCGCTGGCGAATCGCGATGCAATGGGCGGGCCAGGCAAGGTTCGACGAGGCAGAAGCTATTATTGCCGAGGCCTCTAATCTGCTCGAAGCACGATTGAAGCTTCTTACCAGCGACCAGCCAACTGAAGAATCGATATTCAGCTTGTTCCGCCCGCCACCCGATTCGGCGATGACCATTTCCAAACTGATGGAACTCCAAAGAAAGCTCAGCCAGTTGCGCACCCTTATCAGCCCAGACAACCACACCGCCAAACCGGATTCCGTAAAACGGCTGGCAAGGTTCGTTACGCTCAACCAAAACGGCCCAAATTATGCCGCCCAGCTTGATGAACTGCTGGCTGAAATGGGCAAAACAGACCCCCTGCGAGACAATGTCCTGCTCGCCCAGGTCAAGCTCATACCCGATGAACAGCATCTCGCCGAAAAACTTGCCGAGCTGCACGCACAATACCAGAACACTGATGGCGGAATGCAGGCATTATACGAGCTTTGCCTGCTCAAAATTCATTTCTGGCAGCAGCAGGATACCGCAAGCACCGAGCAGAAAAAGAAATATCTGGCGGATGCCAGGGCAACATTGACCGCTTTTCTGCGTATGTATCCCAGCAGTTTTCCCGCCGACCAGGTCAGGAAAAATCTCGCCAGTTTACCCGCCGGCGATTAAAAACCACTAACCGGTTCCATTCCCCCCGTTCTCAAACTACCCTCACCCGAGTGTTGACCAATCAGGTCTTATTGTTTATGCTTTGGGCAGACCTGATGGAGTTATGATTTTATGCCTAATGTTGCGGCGATAATTTGTGCGGCCGGCCCAGGAAAACGATTCGGCGGAAAACGAAGAAAACAATTCGTCGATGTCGGGGGCAGGGCCGCGTTCCTGCGAAGCGTTGAATTGTTCTCAAACCGCGAAGACGTCAAGCAAATCCTTTTAGCTATCCCGCAGGAAGATGAAGAAATTGTGAAAATCCGCTATGGTGCGAATCTCTCGCTTTTCAACGTCAAGGTCCTTATCGGCGGCGCAACACGATTTGAAACCGTCAACAAGGCGATTCAATTATTGAAAGACGATATCGAGCTTGTAGCGATTCACGACGCCGCACGATGCTGTGTTACCGCAAAATGGGTTGATGATGTTATCAAGACCGCCGCCAAAACCGGAGCCGCAATTTTGGCCTGCCCCGTTACGGCTACTCTCAAAGAAGTCAAAGATGGCATCCTTGTAAAGACCGTTGACCGAGCAGGATTTTACGAGGCGCAGACGCCGCAGGTTTTTGAGGTTTCGCTTCTGAAAAAATCCCGCGAAAAGGCCAACAAGGCAAACACTGAGAAAATCACTGATGATTCACAGTTAGTCGAGGCCCTTGGCTACAAGGTCTCAATCGTCGGAACCGATTCATCGAACATCAAAATTACCTATCCAGCCGACATTGCTATCGCCGAGGCCATTCTCAAGGCCCGACCCGACCCGAAAAAAGAGGGCTACATCGGCCCATTCTATGAGGCACAGTGGTAACATAACCGCTTTCCTGCCCGCAGGTTATACAAACCTCGTAAAGAACCGCAAAAAATTTCAGAAATCTTCTTATTTTCATTGATAAATACACGCTTATCGTGTAGTATTCTATGATGATAGGTTAAGCAAATATAATAGAAAGGAGGCATTTTATGACACGGTTCATTGAAAAACATCGTCGGCTATTGCAGGCGTACTGCCTTATAGCCCGCATCCTCGGCTGGGTCTTGATGTTGGGAGGACTTTTCTGGCTTTTTGCTATTGGAAAAAATTGCTGGCCAATCAAAGAGGAACAACAACAGATAAATTTTTTACTTTATGTTATTTCGGCTCTTGTCTATGACTTTGTGATTCCCGGTTTTCTGGCCTTTGCTATTGGTGGCCTTTTGGATTATTTACTTCGCCCCATGAAAAAGCCGCCTCTTATCTTGGGAATGACGGACAAACTATGCTACTTCTACGCCGTCTTTCTGATTATCAAGTTACTCATCTCCATCGGCTCCATAAAATCCGGCGACAGTCCCTGGATTGTAAATTTAAGGTATTTAGCAATTCCCGAAATATCGGAACAGACCCGAATACTGTTATTGCAGCCGTTGCTTATGACAACCATAGCGAAAATTCTGCTCCTCGTCGGAATAGGGATGATACTGCACCGTCTGCTTCCCGTCATCGAAGAATCGAAAACGCTGGTCTAAGGAGGACAAAAGATGATTAATATTCGACTCGATTATGTTCTTCTTGACAAGCGGATGAAACTAACGGAGCTTGCCGATGCAACCGATATCGCCTTGAACAACCTTTCAGTCCTGAAAACCAACAAGGCGCGCGCGATTCGATTTTCGACGCTCAACTCGATATGCAAGGCATTGAATTGCTCGCCCGGCGATTTGCTCGAATACGTCCCTGACCCGCCTCAACAATAACGAACGATTAGAGCTTTTTTCTTTTGGCGGCGAGCCATGTTTTCAATTTCGCCAAAGGCCAGGTATTCAGCACGTCGGCCTTTATCGCCCAGCCCCGCCCCGCCGTCGCCACGCCAAACGGCATATAATCAAGCTGGTGCAATCTATGGGCGTCGGTATTTATGACTAATTTTACGCCCGTCTCAATCGCCATTTTGCAGTGAATGTCTTTGAGGTCGAGCCGATACGGATTTGAGCTGACCTCCATCGCGGTATGTGTCTCGGCGGCGTGTTTGATTACCGCATTAATATCGATATCCATCGGCTCACGTTCGCCAATAAGCCGACCGGTGGGATGGCCGATACAATGAAGATAAGGATTATCCATCGCCTTGAGCACACGGGTCGTAACCTGTTCACGTGAGCCGGTCATTCTCGAATGAATCGAGCCAATCACAAAATCAAGCTGGGCCAGTAACTTATTATCATAATCAAGCGAACCATCCGCGAGGATATCGACCTCTGAGCCGACCAAAACGGTGATGTCTTTTTGCCGGTCGTTGAATTTGCGAACCTTGTCGATTTGCTTAGAGAGGCGAGCAGGCGATAGCCCGTTGGCAATCGCCACGAAAGGCGAATGGTCCGTAATGCAGATGTATTGATAGCCCTTTTGTTTGGCGGCATTGGCTAATTCCTCAATCTCGCAGGAACCGTCGGAAGCCGTCGTGTGTATGTGCAGGTCGCCTTTTATGTCCTCCAATCGAACCAGACGGGGCAGCGAATGTTTGCGGGCAGCCTCAATTTCCCCCCTGTCCTCTCTTAACATCGGCTC
The DNA here is from genome assembly GCA_050015775.1 of Sedimentisphaerales bacterium. Taxonomy (GTDB): domain Bacteria; phylum Planctomycetota; class Phycisphaerae; order Sedimentisphaerales; family Anaerobacaceae; genus Fen-1362. The sequence goes on from JBEKAT010000036.1 coordinate 13,300, forward strand.
AACGTAATCGAGACCGAGTTTCTTATAAACGTCGTTCTCGGTCGCACCGGCTGTCATTTTTTTGCCGCGAAACAGGCCATATTCGTTCAGTTTCAGTTTCGCTTTTACCGCAATCTCCCGCAGGCGCACGTTGTGCTGTTTCGAGCCGGTGAAATACTGCCAGGCAGCGCCGAAACTCTTATCAGGCACAACACGCACATCAACCTGAACGGGACAACTGTTTGTTTTTATGATTGCCGATCCCTTTGTATCCCCCGCTGCAATAATCTCCTGAATAAATTCCGCTCCGACAAAGGTGTCGATGACCTTTTTACCATCCTTTGCGGAAACGAGAATGTCAACGTCGCCGATTGTTTCCACGCATCGACGAAGCGAGCCGGCATACGCGATTTTTTTGACGCCGGCCAATCCATCAAGAAATTCCATCACGGTAGTCGCTGCGTTAAACGCCTGGTCTAAGCGAATCCTGCCCGTTGATTTCGCCAGAAACTCAATACCTTTGGCAATAATCGCCGCCTTTTTATCGCCGAAGCCGGTTAATTCGGCTAATTTGCCGTTTTCAATTGCCGTCTTCAAATCAGCTATACTTTTGACCTTAAGGTTCTCATAAACCGCCTTGACGCCCTTAGGCCCCATCCCCGGTATCTTTAACAGTTGCAGCAACTTTTGCGGAATCTTCGTTAAAAGCTCCCGATGTGCTGTTATTTGCCCCGTCTTTATGAATTCCTCGATTTTAGCTAATGACGATTTCCCTACCCCCGGCGTCTCGGCCAATTTCCCCGTTGCCAGCATTTCCTCGATATCCGTCGGCATATCGCCGATGACCCGTGCGACCTTGCGATAGCTGTTGATACGGAACCGGTCATCCCCGAGGATTTCCATCACATCCGCCATTTCGCTGAATAACTCACTTATCGCTGCGTTCTTCATACTTTCAAAACGCCTGTTGCTTTCAGCCAAGGCATCGCTTTCATTTCGCGATTTCCTCTTTGAGTTGATTTTCAAAAACAGTGTAACTATCGTTGCCGAAGAGGCAAAATACGACTTTTTTCAATCCTGTTTTGGCCTTCAAATATTCAATAGTCGTCCGCAGCATTATCTCGGCGCATCGGTCTATGGGAAAGCCGAAGATGCCTGCGCTTATGGCGGGAAATGAGATGCTTTTGAGATTATGCTTATCAGCCAGTTTGAGCGAATTGAGCGTCGCGTTTTTGAGCTTCTCGTCCTCATCGCCTTCACCCATTCGGGGGCCAACAGCGTGGATGACGTATTTGGCCTTTAATTTGCCGCCTGTGGTAATAACCGCCCCGCCGACGAATGTCGGGCCGATTTTATTGCACTCCCGCTGAATCGCCGGCCCGCCCTTTTGCCTTATCGCACCCGCTACTCCGCCGCCGAGAACCAATTGGGCGTTGGCCGCGTTGACGATTGCGTCGGTGTCCATTTCGGTAATGTCGCCGTCGAGCAGCTCCAGGACACTATTTGCAATATCCACCTTCATAATTCTGCTTATAGATTAACCCCCGAAGCGCAGATTGAAAGCAAAAATTGTGGCGTGAAAAAACAAGGACTTGCAGGTCTCTTCTTCCTGCAAGCCCCAGTGAAGATTACAGTTGATTTATATTAGAATATCCGGCGTCTTTTAATCCAGCTGACAAGCCCGACACCGATTCTTCACTTTTCAGTGGTAGATACCACATCGAGATTCACAAGCATACTCATCTTACCTATATTAACGGGCGGTGTCAAGCAAAAAATCACTATTTTCTCTGTTTGTGGGGGGCCAAAATAAGTTATACAGTCGAGATTGGTTGGTTTTAAAAGGGGTCCAAAGCGAGACAAACAGAAATCCCCCTCCCTCCGTGGTAACGCCGAATCACCTGCTTTGAACATAGCCGAAAAAGGCAGGTATCACTGCGACATCGACTCAATCAGCTCCTTGAGCAGCGGGTCGTCACAGCACTGAATCAGCTCAATCCGCAGATATTCGGCATACTCCTGGCCATCGATACCGAGCGGCTGCTGCCACTGCTCAAATCTCTTCTGGATTCGGCGGGCATGCTCCTCTGCCCATTGTTGTTTTTGGCCTTCTAACATCCTTTTCTCTGGCCTCCAACGTATCTGTTATGTAATGGACAACGGACAATATTATCTTCTTTGGCGAAATTGTCAAGTGGTTTTTTGCAATTTCTGCGAATACACGATTTGGAAGTTGCGGGAGCAACAAAACAAGGCGGCGGTGGGATTCGAACCCACGGATAACGGTTTTGCAAACCGTCCCCTTAGGCCACTTGGGTACGCCGCCGAACTACAGATATACGGTATTCTATCGGGAAATCGCCCTTTCCGCAAGATATTTTACCGACGGTCGGCTTTCGGCCTCCCCAATAAAGTGGGGGCTAAATTTGACGAGGAGGTTGATGAATACTGAGACCAGAAGCGTCTTCCCACGCCTCTTTGAGAACCTCGGATACGGTCGGGTGCGGGAAGCTGACGGCATTGAACTTTTCGGTTGAGCCAATAATGAGACGGGCGGCAGAGACAAACTCGGTAACGTTTGCGCCAACCATCGTAACGCCTAATATTTTGTCGCTTGCTTTTTCACGAACGACCCTGATTTCGCCCGTGGTTTCGTTGTGCGCGGCGCTTCTGCCGTTGGCCTTGAAGAACCCCCTGCCGACGGCAACCTCGATACCCTCTTTTGCGCACCTGTCTTCGGATTTGCCCACCGAGGCGATTTCGGGAAATGTATAAACGGCCCTGGGGATAAGCGAGTAGTCGCCTATTTTAGAATCGCCTCCGTTAATATTTTCCGCGGCGACCTCCGCTTCCGCGAATGCGCCGTGCGCCAGATACGTTGTGCCTACCACGTCGCCAATCGCGTAAACGCCGGGGACATTGGTTTGCATCCTGTCGTTGACCTTTATCGCCGGGCCATTGGTTTGCAATTTCAGGTTGTCGATTGTCTGCTTGTCGCAAACCGCTCTTCTGCCGACTGATACGAGGACCTTTTCGGCTTCAAGGGCCTGCCCTGACTGCAAAATAACCTTCGCCATACCGCTGGCCACGTCCACCGATGTTACCTTTTGGCCGGTTAAAACAGTGATACCGAGTTTTTTGAATTCGCGTTCGAGTAACTGGCCGACCCATTTATCTTCGGTGCTGATGATTCGTTCGAGGGCCTCGACGATAGTTACTTTTGTTCCGACAGCGGCATAAACGCAGGCAAGTTCGCAGCCGATGATACCGCCGCCCACAATTACCATCGAAGCTGGAATTGCCTGCAATGACAATGCCTCCGTGCTGCTGATGACGGTTTGGCCGTCGAATGGGAATGCAGGGATTTCAACCGGGATTGAGCCGGTCGCTATTATGATGCTCTTTGTCACATTAATTTCGATTTGCCCTGTTTGAGTTTTAACGACGACCACCTTTGGCGAAGAAATAATGGCCGTCCCCGCAAACATCTTAATTTTGTTTGCCTGCAAAAGACCAGACAGCCCTTTTCTG
>JBEKAT010000037.1:0-16805 GCA_050015775.1 Sedimentisphaerales bacterium
TGAAGGTCGGCGTAGCCGCCCATCTTAATCTCCGAATGATGAACGAACAGTTCTTCGCCGCCATCATCGGGGACAATGAATCCAAAGCCTTTTTTGCCGTTAAACCACTTTACTTTACCTGTACTCACTGTAACTCCTCTGGCCATTGCGGACCACAAACTAAAACTTTGCCCCTCAATTTTTCTAAAGAGGATACTCCTGAGGGACGTTGGGATATCCTTCTGAATGCGGCATTATACCAGAAACGTCCCTGAAAAAAACAAGAAAAATAAAAAAAACGCCTGCCCCCACAGCGACTTTTCGCACGCCCCCACGCTTTGCTTCGCAAAACGAAGCAGTAGGGGGAAGAAAAGTGTGGGGGCCTGTCGCAATCTAAAATCGGGTTTTCAACCTTTTAACAGCCCATCGCAACCCCTATTTATAGGACTAAGCCGGTTTTCCGGCCCTATTCAATAATCAGGGGAGGCAGGTCCTTAGATGATGGCCAGGCGGGCACCGGCTGTTTATGGTCCAGGAAGCCCTCGAGTTTGCGAGCGCGGACGGGGTGCTGGAGTTTTCTTATGGCCTTGGCCTCGACCTGTCGGACGCGTTCGCGGGTAACTTTGAAGATCCTGCCGACTTCTTCGAGCGTATATGTGTAGCCGTCGCCGATGCCGTAGCGGAGTTTGATGATTTCGCGTTCGCGATACGACAGGGTTTTGAGGACCAGCTCGATTCTTTCCTTGAGCATTGACTGGGTTGCGGTCGAGACGGGGGAATCGACGGCGTGGTCTTCGATGAAATCGCCGAAGTTGCTGTCTTCGCTGTCTCCGATGGGTCTGTCGAGGGAGATTGGGTGGCGGGAGATTTTGAGGACCCGGCGAGCTTCGTCGATGCTCATGACGGCTTCTTTGGCGATTTCTTCGATGGTGGGTTCTCTGCCGAGTCGCTGCGTGAGGACTTTGCCCGCGGTTCGCAGCCGGCTCATGGTTTCAATCATATGCACCGGTATGCGGATGGTCCTGGCGTGGTCCGCTATCGCGCGGGTAATCGCCTGCCGAATCCACCATGTCGCATACGTACTGAATTTGTAACCCCTTTTATATTCGTATTTGTCAACGGCGCGCATCAGGCCGGTATTCCCTTCCTGGATGAGGTCGAGGAAGCTGAGACCTCGGTTGCGGTATTTTTTGGCGATAGAAACGACGAGGCGCAAATTTGCGCTCGACAGCATTCGCTTTGTTTTTTCGTATTGCGTGAAGATGCAGTCGATAACGTGGAGACGCCTGTCAAGCTGGGCGGGAGTTTCGCAAATGAGGTCCTGAAGACCGGCAAGCTCCTGCTTCATGGCGTCGAGATCTTCAACAACATAATCCTTAGTCGGCCCGGCGGCGATAATATCTTGTAACTGTCGCATCTTCATAGACATGCCGTGGAGTTTGTCCTTCATCGGGGCAATCCTGCTTGTGCGCAAACTCAGCTCTTCGAGAAGCATAGCGATACGTCGGCGGTTTCTGGTGAGGCGGCGCTGGATGGGGGCGGCCTTGGGGGAATCGCCTGACTGGATATATTCCTTTAAGAGGGTCTGGTTCATCGCAAGCAGGGCATTGATGGTATTAAGGTTCTGCGGGAGACGTTTTTTTATGACGCTTCTGATGAGGTTTTCAGCGGTGCTGATTTTCATTGTTCTGTCGAAGGACAGCCCCCCCTGCTGGACCTGCTGGAGGATTTCGACGGAGTTTTTGGCGCAATAGTCGTTTTCGAGCATTTTGCGTCTGAAGGCCATACGCGAAACCTCGATTTTGCGGGCAAGGGATATTTCATTTTCCCTGTTAAGAAGGGGAATTTCGCCCATCTGCGTAAGGTATGTCCTAACGGGGTCGTCGATTCTGCGATTCTGTTCGGCGGTGACAAGCTCTTTTTCGATGATTTTGTCTTCTTCGATGATGACAGGTTCTTCTTCGGCGACCGGCTCTACGGGTATTTCGGCCTCGACTGGTTCAAAGTCCTCTTCGGCGATTTCCGCGGGAGCGCCGTGCTTATCGACGTCGGCTTCGTCAATCAGGCTGATGCCCATTTCGTCCAGCAACACTAATAGCGTGTCGAGGCGGGCGGGGCTGACAAGGTCTTCGGGTAAATCGGCGTTCATTTCCTCGTAGGTGAGGTATCCCTTCTTCTTGCCCTTTTCTATCATCGCCTTTATTTTGCCTTCGGCGTCGAGGGGCGTCTGCGGTTTTGCCTGCTGGGCCTGGTCGGCTCGACTCTTTCGACTCGGCTCAGAACTGGTTCGCTCGCCGGCGGCGTGGTGTTTGGTTTTCTGGGCCTCAGCCGATGATTTTTTCTTTCCCACAATAAGTTTCCTTAAAAAAAACTGGCTATCATCAAAATTATAAAATCAAATCATTCCCATATTTCGCGGGTTTTGTTTGGAGACATCGCAAATCAAATCGTGTTTGTTACCCGCGGTTTTGTTTTTTTGCTGTTCAACATGTTCCAACGCGGTCAAGGCGTCTGCCAGCCGTTTGGTGAAGTTGCCTTTTCCTGCGCCTTCGTGTTCGAGGGTGGTCATCAGGCCCGCAAGTCGCGGGTCTTCGACGGCAGAGCAGATAGTTTGTATCGACGCCCGCGTTTTTTGGGAGAGCGTCTGGAAGACGGCCTGCGCTACCTGTTCGAGCGCGGGGACATCAAAATCCTGGGGCGAGATTTTATCTTTTATGTCATCGAACAGCGAGGGGTGCGCCAGGAGCACTTCGAGGATTTCACGCTGGGCGTTGGCGGAGAGTCCATCGCCTAAATCGAGAGGCGTATGCGAATCGTCGGCTGCGCCTGTATAAGATGATGCAGTTCTCGCCCTGCTGCTTCTGCGGGTCAACTCGTTGTGAATTTCTTTGGCGTCGAGGGACATAACGCGAGAGAGGTTATTAATGATGAGTCCCCTTTCGATTGCGGAGATGTTGCCGGCGGTGATAGCGGTAGCGATAGCATCGAGGTATTCATCGACGGCCTGCTTTTTGCCCGCCAGCGTTGGTTGCGAGCCGAGATTGGCATTAAGGCGAGCCCATTTGAATGCGAAGACGTCGGTAGCGTTGTCGATGATTTTCGCAAAGGGTTCTTTACCCTGGGCGAGAAGGAAATCGCAGGGGTCTTTGCCCTGCGGGACTGACGCAATCGCAATATCGATATGGGAGCCGAGCGCGACCCCGAGGGCGCGGTTGGCGGCTTCAAGGCCCGCGGTGTCACTGTCGAAGAGGAGGACGACTTTTTTGGCGTATCTGCGGAGGATTCGAGCGTGGCCCGCGGTGAAGCTGGTGCCGAGTGTCGCGACGACGTTTGAAACGCCGAACTGATGCGCCATAATGCAATCGGTGTAGCCCTCGACGACGACGGCGACATCGGATGAAACCATCTGGTGACGGGCGTGGTCGAGGCCGAAGAGCGAGTTGCTTTTGTCGAAGATGGCCGTGGTCGGCGAGTTGATATATTTCGCGACACTTGCCCCGGCGGAGCCCTTTGTCGAACCCGCCTCACCTAAGAGAGTTCTGCCGCCGAAGGCGATGATTTTGCCCGTAGCGTCGGCGATAGTGAACATCAGGCGATTGACGAATTTATCGGATAGCGATGAGCCGGCTCCGACAACAAGACCTGCTGCCAAAAGCAATTTATCCGGGATTTTCTTTTGTCTGGCCGCTGTCAGCAAATCGTTATCGGTTCCGATTGCCAGACCAATTTGCCAGTTCTTAACGCTTTCATCCGAAAGTCGTCTTTCGGCGACGTATTTTCTCGCGTCTTTGCCTTTTTCTGGATGCGCGAGATTGGCTGCGAAGTATTTGGCAGCCCAGGCGTTGACGCGTGCAAGGTCGTTGGGGTCAGCCTCGATACTCGATTCTCGATGCCCGTTGCTCGCGCGAGGTCTAAGTGGTTCGATTTTTATGCCTGCGCGGTCGGCAAGACGCTGGAGGGCCTGCGGGAAGGAGAGGTTTTCGCGCATCTGGATGAATTTGATGACGTCGCCGCCCGCGCCGCAGGCGAAGCATTTGAAGATTTGCTTTGTGGGGTTGACGTTGAAGCTTGGCCGGTGGTCTTCGTGGAAGGGACACAGGCCCAGCATTTCGCGGCCCTTTCGTTTGAGCGCAAGGTGCTCGCCGATGACATCGACGATGTCATTGGCCTGCTGAATGCGCGAAATTAAGCCGGTGTCAAAAGTTGGCATAGCAAGGAAATACGAAATTCTAAATCCTAAACAAATTCCAATAATCGAAATCCCAATGAATCGAAACAATCCCACCCACGGCGGGTAAATCTCGTAAAACAACAAAACCCCGCAACAAATCCGCCGAAGGCGGACAAGCTGTGGGGATAAACACAAATTGATTATTGCACTATATTATAGGAGGCAATCGGCAAAAGTCAAGTTTTGACCAAAAATAGCGTTTTCAATACTAAAAAACACGGTTGATTATTAATTGGACAGTTGGGGCAATAGGACAACGCCGTTGCGATTTGCCCGCCCGACAACTTTATCTCACAGGGTAAAGGCGTTTAAATAGCTCCATCGGCATGCCCATTACATTGGTCATACTGCCTTCGATGTGGTCAACGAAGGGGTCATCGTTTTCCTTAATCGCATAGGCGCCGGCCTTATCACACCAGACGCCGCTTTTGATATGCTCGGCAATCTGGGCATCGGTCAGTTTCTTCGGGCAAACAACCGTCGTCTCGGCTTCGACAACTTTCAAGTTACGCGATCTACAGATAAGGGCGAGGCCTGTGATTACCTTGTGGGGTTTGCTGAAGAGCATTCTCGTAATTTCTTCGGCGTGCCGGGCATCGCGGGGTTTGCCGATGATTTGGCCTTCAAAATCGACGACGGTATCAGCGCCTATAACAATCGAATCGGGGCACTTTTCGGCGACATCGTTTGCTTTGGCGAAGGCTAATTGTTTGGCGTATTCGGCGGGAGCGATATTTTCAGTTGGGAAAACGGATTCATCGATTTGTGAAACGACGACGGTGAATTTGTAGCCGGCCTCCGTGAGGAGTTGTTTACGCCGAGGGGAGGCGGAGGCGAGAATCAGGGGTAAACGTTCAATGTCCAATATCTAATATCCAATAATGAAGTGGTTATTTGAGCTGAATGGGGTAGACGATTTTTCGGCAGAAGGTGAGGTATTCTTTTTCTATTTCATAGAACGGAGCATTATCTCGACCTGATTCGTTCTTTTTCACAGTCGATTCCTGGCCGGCGATATAATGTTCGAACAATATTTTGCCCACGGAGCTATTCCAGCCGACAGTGAGGGGGATATTTCTGTCGGCGGCGATTCTGACATCCTGTTCAGCCAGGGGCCACTGGCCATTGAGGCCGTCGAAAAGGAGCTTTTGATATTTGGCAAGGTGTTTGCCGTAATTATCTTCGCGGAGGAAGCGGACGAGGGCGTATGCCTGGCTGTAGAAAGCGGCAACGGCATCGTCGCCTTCGGTTACGACTTCGCCAGGATTGAGGGTTATGAGTGCCTTGAGAGGGATAACGTTATTTTTGAGGAAGGTTTTTTTGAGCGAGCCGAGGCGATAGCCATTGCGGTCGGGCGTAAAGACAAAGAACCCCTTGTCGTATTCGGATATTTCGAACTGCATCGCGATGCCTTCGTCGAGCCAGCTCGGCAGGCGGTATTTGAAAAGGCGGGAGTTGAACTGGTGCCAGCCCTCGTGGCCCAAGCTCGAGAAGGTTCGTTCGCGGCCAATATTATACGCGACGCACGCGCCGTTGAGATAATATGCCCCGGCCTTAATTTTGAGATACATCGGCGCCTGTGGGCCGGTGAAATCTGTTGTGAAGACCTCCCACTGCTGTCGGTTGGCGAAGAGATAAACGGTGAATGGGGTGGAGGTTTCGATTGGCTTGGGGAGCTGGTTTTGATAGCCGCGATAGGCGGACTCAACGAAACCGGGGACTTGCGAGAGCATCAGGGGTTCAAGGAGCGTTGTGTAAATTTCGTAGTGGACGGTGGTGAGTTTAAGGCCTGTGCCGAACTGGCTTTCCCATAAGTCGATTGCTTTAAGAGCGGGGAGTTTTTGTTTTTGCAGGTAGGCGGTCATACCTGTGGGTGTATTTATGTCGGCGGCGTGTGATACACCGGCGAAAGAAAAGCAACCACAGATTGCACAGATTACACTGATTATTTTCATATATCTTTGAAAGGTGCGCCGAAGACCTCGGCGGAGAAGAGGAATACTTCTGTTTTGGGGTCTCGCCACGCGTCTTCAGGCAAGCCCGCCTTGTGGGAGCAGCAATAGGAGAGGAATTCTTCTTTGCTCCAGCCCGTTTCCGTAGCGACCTGGGGCAGGAAGCAACCTGAGAGGTAACCTTTTTTTATATATATGCCGTCAACACCAAGGCGAAGGGAAAGGGGGTCGGCGGTTTTTTTCAATGGGGACAGAACGGATATTTCGATATCGAGGTTGGGCAGGTCGTCGAGGGTAATCTGATTGTCGAAAAACCTTGGGTCGCCGGTAGCGGAGGCCTTTGCCATTTCGACGACCATATTTACGAGTGGTTTGTCGGCGGTGAACTGGCCGATGCAGCCGCGGAGTTCGTCGCCGGTTTTGAGGGTAACGAAGCAGCCGAGGTGAGTGGCGAGGTCAGGGTCGTCGGCCTCAACTCTGGGAAGGCGTTTGCCGACGATGACGGCCTCGACAGTATCGCGAGCGACTTTCAACAACGCATGTTTTTGGGCGTCATTCATAAATTATCGTTTTATTTATTCGCCGTTCTTCTTCGCGTCGGAGGACGCGGACATCCTCTGCCGTACGAAAGCAATAGCACCCGGCATTAAGGAGACGACAATGATGGCCATAATTACAATTGTGAAATGTTTCTTCACGACAGGGATGTTGCCGAAGAAATAGCCGCCGAGGACGAAGGTGCCTGTCCAGGCAATCGTCCCGCCGACGCTGTAAGTGAAGAATCGCCAGTAAGTCATTTTGCCGATGCCAGCGACAAAAGGAACGAAGGTTCGGAAGATAGGCATAAAGCGGGCGATTACGACGGTCTTTCCGCCGTGCTTTTCGTAGAACTGATGGGTGCGGTCAAGATGCTTTTTGCTGAGGATTCGCACGTTTTCCTTGTGGAAAATTTTGGGGCCGACAAAACGGCCAATCCAGTAATTGGTATTGTCGCCGCAGATTGCCGCCAGGAACAAAAGCGGGAACATAAAACGGATTTCGAGAACGCTGTCGGGTAGCGCGGCAAGAGAGCCGGCCGCGAAAAGCAGGGAATCGCCCGGCAAAAAAGGGGTTACGACAAGTCCCGTTTCGCAGAAGATGACAATAAAAAGAATGAGATAAACCCAAGCGTGATACTGCGAGATGACCGTCTCGAGGGTTTTATCAAGATTCAGGAATAAATTAATTAAATTCACAGTCGCTAACATTTCCATCCTTTTAACAATAAGCGAAAACGAGTATAATGTCAATCCTGATGCATCGAGAGACGAAGAATATGGCAGTGATTAAGCAGTTTGCGAAAGCTGGCAATAGTTTGCTGGTGAGAGCACCGGGGAAAATCAATCTTTCGCTGCTTGTTGCGGGCAAAAGGCCTGACGGGTATCACGAGCTCGAAACCATAATGGCGAAAATCAACTGGTATGATGAGATACTGATTGAGCCGGGGAGGGAAAAAGGGATTGAGCTGATTTGCAAAGGACCATACGAGGTGCTGGCGGGAGAGGACAATCTGGTTTATAAGGCGGCAAAGTTAATATTTGGAAAAGGAAAAAGGAAAAAGGAAAAAGGAAAAAGGAAGGAGAAATCAAGGGAGCAGGGGACGGGCGCGAGGATAACGCTGACGAAAAATATACCGGCGGGGACAGGATTGGGATCAGGGAGCAGTGACGCGGCGGGGACATTGATGGGTATCAACAGGTTTTTGAAGCTGGGATTCAGCAAGAAAAAGCTTATGGAGCTGGCGGCTAAATTGGGCAGTGACGTGGCGTTTTTTTTAGGCGGGCCGCTGGCAATGTGTACCGGAAGAGGGGAAAAAGTAAAAAAAATAGACAAATGTGAATTTGGGGTATTGTTGATTGTACCCGACGTAAATGTTTCCACACAAAGGGTTTACGCAAATTATCGGCATGATTCGGCGAAATACGAACGGCTGCACAAGGAAATAAGTGGGTATATTAAGAAAAAGAGGATTGATTTAGTTTGTGAATTGTGCGCAAATATGCTTCAGGAAAGTTGCTTCGAGTTGAATACGAAACTTAGAGAGTTGAAAAAGAGGATTGAGCGAGCAGGAATCAGGCCCTTATGTCTGAGCGGGAGTGGTTCATCGATGTATTGCGTTATTAACAAAGGCAATGAGGAAAGAATTAAGGCATACCGAAATAATTCCGTTGCGAGTAAGCTTGCACGAGATTTTAGTTTCAGGAGCATAATTGTAAACAACAACAGTTGGTAGCTAATTTAGTGAGGCACGAGTATGCAAATCAGCGAAGTTAGAGTCAAGCTAATAGAGAACAAGGACGACAGGTTGAAAGCATTTTGCTCGGTAACGATGGACAATGAGTTTGTGGTGCGTGATATAAAGATAATCGAGGGGACCAACGGGTACTTTGTAGCGATGCCGTCAAGGAAGATGAGCGACCATTGCGAGAAGTGCGGCGGGAAGAACCATCTTCGGGCGAAGTTCTGCAATAACTGCGGAGCTGGGCTTCCTGATGACCGGGCAAGGAAGGATATTAAAGGCAGGATGAAGCTGCACGCCGACATAGCGCATCCGATAAATGCCGATTGCAGGAAGAAGATTCAGGACAAGGTAGTGGCTGCGTTCACGGAAGAGTTGGAGAGGTCGAAGCAGCCGGGGTATAAGCCGGTGGAAATGGATGAGCCGGATGACGAAGTTCCAGAGATAGTGACGTAGTCGGGAACACAGCGCAGACGACCAGATATAATGGCCGCCAATATTAGGAATCGACAGTTCCGTTAAATCAGGAACTGATGGAGCAGCCGGGCGCGGTGGGGTAAACCCGGCTGTTTTTTAGATTTTCAAGTCGTCGAGCACCTTTTCCAAGGCGAGGTCCAACCGTTCGGTAAGGTTGTATCTGCCTTCGGTGAGTTGTTGGCGGACATCAAGAACCTTTTGCTTTCGGACTTCAGGCATTACGGCAATCTTCTTTAACACCTGGCCGAGTGGGGTGCTGTTCATATTGTCGAGAATCTGTTCCATAAGCAGATCGTCATCTGCAATCAGGTCATCAAATACGGATTCGACAAGTTCACCGTCGGCGGGTTCAAGGTTGAACCGCTGGTTTGCAAGCCAATCATTACTAGTAAAATCGGACATCACTATTACCTTGTCTGTCAGGCCACAGGCGAAAATTTCCATCTTTTCGACCATAAGCTACCAACCACTATATCTTGTATGTCCCATAATCCTTTTTGGGACCCCAATCTTGTTTACAGTGTTGTTATCGACAACGGTACCTTAAAAACTTTAGTGAATGCGAGGACAAGATGTAGTTTTGCTTAACCATTTGTAAAACCGGGGATTACGTTCGTTTTTGGCAAAAAAAACGGGTATCAATACTGAAAATAGCACAAAAAAAGTAGAAATGGCTGGTTAAATCTCATCCAAAATAAGGGGGACAGCTAAGGTTTTTGAGCAGGCAGATGCACACTATATGTAGTGGTTGTGTCTGAAGCCGGAAAATACGGGTTTCAAGGGGTAACCCTGCAGATTTTTCCGGACCCTCCTTCGCTGCGCTGCGTGTCGCGGGAATGACAATTTGGTTGTGGACGGTATCAGGTTTTTTTTGCGGCGTTAATGGCGTCGGTTAGGGTAATGGTGCCTTCGTAGAGGGCACGGCCGACAATGGCGCCTGCTGCGCCGAGGGAGGCAAGTTTCCTGATATCCTGGATGGTTGTAACGCCTCCTGAGGCGACGACGGGCACCGAAACGGTGTGGATGAGGACCTTAGTTCTTTCGAAATTAGGCCCGGCAAGCATACCATCCTTGGCGACGTCGGTGTAAATTATTGCGGCTATAGGCAGCACAGCGGCCTCACGGGCAAGTTCGAGCAGGGACTTGGGATGTTCATCATACCAGCCGCCGGTAACGACGTGCGAACCTTTCGCGTCGAGACCCAGGGCGACTTTGCCGGGGAAACGTTTAGTCATATCGCTGAACCACTCGAAGTCGTTGACCGCCTGAGTGCCGATGATTACCCGCTCGATTCCCAAATCAAGGAGCGCCTTTATATCCCGTTCAGTTCGGAGTCCGCCGCCCACTTCGATTTTGAGCTTTCCCAACGCGGCTATGGCGGAAATGATGTCGGCGTTTACGGGTCTGCCTACTTTAGCGCCGTCGAGGTCAACAATGTGGACCCATTGGGCACCTTGTTCGATGAATTCCTGCGCCTGTTTAACGGGGTTGTCCTGATAGTTAATCTGTCGATGGTAGTCGCCCTGAATGAGACGGACGCACTTGCCGCCGCGAAGGTCGATAGCTGGTATGATATACATTGTTTCGTCCTTCAAAAAATTAAATCAGTCTATCCGGGGGGCAATCCGCCTGTGGCGGATAAAGCCCCGCCCTATCTATCTATTTGTCGCCGGTTTGTTTTCTTTATATTATTAGCTTTTGGGAAAGTAAACGAAGGTTTTTTCTTAAGCAGGGCATATCCAAAGTCGAGCATTGTGTCATTGCCGAGTTTGGAGATTTTGGGCGGCTCTAAAAAGAAATTGACAATTATCCCCTTGATTCTGCCGAGGTAACCATTGGGTTTTGTCGCCCTGTTAACAGATACTACCGTTACTCCCATTTTGGGCTCGTCCTGGCATTTTTTGAACGTGAGCGTGGCCACGCGAGCGATTACCTCATTATATCTGTTTTCGTATTTATATTGGCCGTCCTTGGGGGTAATACTATAAAGGCCGATGGTAACGGGGCTTTTTTGACCTTTGATATTGAAACATAAATCTACCTGGGTAACGGTTTCTGTGTCACCATTTATCGTTCCCGTGACGTCGATGCGTCCCATTCCTTCACCTTCAAACTTGATATAATCAAGGCCATTAGTCAGGGGAGCGCCTTTTTTCAACTCGGGGAGGTATATTGCCATTACACCCTGAGCATCAAGGATATTATTGAAAAAGCCCTTTCCCCGCATCTCAAGTTCACAGCTCACCCGGAAGGAATCCGAAGTGACCTTTTTCTCATACGAGACAAGCCATGCCTGCTGCTGGTTATTGGTGCTGGTTTCCCTTTCAACAAGGGTCGGAGCGATAAGCGGAATAAAATACATAAAAGAGGCAGTGGGGTTTTTGGCTGGCGTGCTGCTGTTGTAACTCAAGGCAATGGTGGGGCCGTTGTGGTCGTTAATGTCCGGTACTGGTTTGGGTTTGGCGTCGCGTCCGCTCGCGGGGCTGTTGGGGTCGGCGCATATCCCGATGTTGGCAGTTAAAAGCAGCGTGCAAAAAACGGGAATTACAAACAAACATAACCATCGTCGGCACATCAAAATTTTACCTCTATTTTTCCAATAAGCGTTCACAGATTACCCCAAACAGTGAATGTATCAGCCGGAGAGATTTTAGGGCAACGCCGGCTTATTTTCAATGGCTTTCTCGCCGGTGCTATTGTTCTTGCAATTTTGCGCGCTAAAATGTATCGTTTTAGTGGTTTTCGGAGAGGTGTCGGAGCGGCTGAACGAGCCGGTTTCGAAAACCGGTGTGCTCTTTATTGAGTACCGCGGGTTCGAATCCCGCCCTCTCCGGTAGTGATACCAATTCGAACCTTGGTGCTCATCATCTATGAGGGCCAGGGTTCGAATTTTAGTATGTGCGACGTAAAAGGGCTTAAAATCCTTCTCGTCGCCTGCAAACAAACCGTAGAAATCGTCTTCTTTACTTAAGACCGCCTCCAATATAATTGGCCCCATAAGTTCTCTAAGAGCCAGAGCCGATGCTACCGTATTTTTATTTAAGGTGTCGGTCAGTTTTTCCAACCGATAGTTAATCCACTCTTTAGGGGGGGCTTTAAATGTTGTTTCTTTCTGATATTGCAGGGCATTAATCTCTGCCTGTAGTTCGTCAGTTCTTTTCTCAGCTTCCCTAATTGCTTCTGCGACGGCCTTTGAGAAATTACCCATTTTAATAAAATTAAGGTAATTTTGAACGGCCTGTTTTACTTTCTCTAGTTCGGCATCTTTCTTCTTAACTATTTCCGGAACGGCATTTAAGCTTGCCACGGCGATTTTCTCAACGTTTTTATAAACATACTCTAAATTCTCTGCTGTCAGGATCTTATCTTTCAGATCGTTGATGATAATTTGTTCGACCTTTTTGCGTGAGACTAAAAGGGTATTTGTGCAGGTCTTCCTTTTTGTATTGTAACAGCCATAATAACCAGATCCTTTGCCACTTAAAAGGACAATAGCTCCGCCGCAAGATTTGCATTTCATAAGGCCGGAGAAAAGGTGGTTGGGGCTCGTATGCACATAACTTTTTTGTTGATAAAACGTTTTACGTTTGTTGCTTACAGGCCAAGTGCCTTGTAATTCCCGCCGCCTTTTTTGAGCTTTTTCCCATGTATCTTTATCAATGATAATCAGATCTTCTCTAAAGATGGGTATTCGTTCCTTCTCAGGACGCGGAACAGATTTTCTCCTGCCTGTAACAGGATCTCGAACATTTTTAGTTTTTCTCCAGTTCCAGATACCGATATATCTTTCGTTCTTTAATATTCTTGAAAGAGTGGATGTGTTCCACCCTCCGCACATGTTCTTTTTTGTCGGAATTTTGTCTTCATTGAGCTTGGCTGCTATCTTGTGAATACTATTGCCTTCAACGAATTCTTTAAATATCCGCTTTACAATATCTGCCTCCGCAGGCTCTATTTGGTGAATCATCCCTTCGTACTTGGCTTGGCCTTTTTTATTGAGTTTTAATTCTCCTACTGGTTTTGTGTAGTAACCATAAACATTTTCACCAGCACTAAAACCGCGTAATTTCTGACCTTCCAGACCTCGGGAGGTCTTCTTCCTCAGGTCGTCGAGATAAAGTTCATTTATCAAACCTCGCATTTGAATGCCCAATTTAGAATTCTCGTCTTCAGTGTTGATGCCATCAGATACTGAAACAATTTTTATTTGACAATAATTAAACTTTAGAACCAAAGTCAGCATTTGATGGTTGCTCCTAGATAATCGGGAGAGATCGTCAACAATCACCACCTCAAACTCTTTGTTTTCAGCAGCTTTTTCCAATGCTTGGAGCCCAGGACGGTTTAAAAGAGAACCTGATACTGCCTCGTCTACGTAGACTTGATTATCTTCAACTGCCAAACAATGCTCTTTGGCATAGTTTTTACAGACTCTTACCTGGTCATCAATACTTGTTTCGCTCTGGTTTTCAGAGGAATACCTAGCATATATCGCTGCTATCATGTGGAACCTCTCTAATAGCAAAAATATTAGAATTTTGTTTCGCAACACTCATATATTCTTCTGCCATCACATTGGCAATAACATCAAGCAGTGCTTTGACGGGAGGAGAAACCTTCCAGCCTAAATCTAAGGCCGGGTCGCTTACCTCACTATCTTTGATTTTTATAGCAGTCAAATTACTCATGAAATTCATTGATTCTATTACACGTTAGGTATATATTCTTAAAGATAGAGAAAAAACTATTATACCTTATATGACTAAATTATACCTTAGGTGGTATATTAGTCAAGTCTTTTTTTCTTGTTATATGAGGAAAAAATGGATGCCAAAAAATTGGGAAAGAAGATAAAGCTTGCTCGTATTGAATTAGATTTAACTCAGACTAATCTCGCAAAAAAGATGGGGGTAAAGCAAAAAAGCATCTCGCGCTACGAAAATGGGATTTCTTTGCCTTCAATTGAAACTCTAGTAAAGATAGCAAAAGTTCTCAAGAAATCAGCAGGTTACTTTTTGGAAGAATGATTTGGGCAAGAAGTTTACCATTAATGCTCAGAAGAAGTGATGCCTTTGAAGTGGGGGATAGGAATGCAATGGAGCAGACCACATATCTGCGAGCTTGCGATAAAACATGCAACGCTACAAGTTCATAACGCAAAGGGGCTCGAACCCTCAACCTTCGGATTGACCATCCGATGCTCCAATAGAACCATATCTGTGAGCAATAGACTTGTTATCCGATATCTACATTTTGTATGACTGCGAAATGACCCTATAAATCATAATTATAAGGTCGCAGGTTCGAATCCTGCCCCCGCTAGTGGTTTGCAGAGATAACTTCCTGGCCAACAGGAAGTTATCTCTTTCTTTTTGCTCTCAAATTAACCCGCTATTAACCTCCGATCTTGTGCCTTTTTGGGTTTGAAATGTGGTTTGTTAAATTCAATTTATAGGGCAATCATATTTAATTTCGCCGCTTGCGATATTAACGAACGCCTTTGTTTTCTTGTTCGTTCGGGGAAAAGGGGAAGGTCGATTTCTATTGGCATTTCAGATAAGACCACTATATAATGGCACTGTGTAAATGTGGAGGAAAGCTGCGGATGGCAGATGAGAAACAGGCGTTTTACGCTCATACGAACGGCAGTTCTGACTCGAAGGACTGGCAGCCGTTAAAAGAACATCTCCAAAACATCGCAAATCGAGCATTTTGGAAATTTTCAAGTCATGTATTTTGTCGGAGGCCTTATGGAAAATAAAAGCTACGAGGTCCAATTAGAAATATCAGGTCCAACGGCCATGTGGACACGACCGGATACCGGCGATTGTCCGGTTAGTTATCCCTCGCCAACCTATTCGGCGGTTAAGGGTATATTTGAATCCATCCTGTGGGGGCCAGCAGTGCAGATTATTCCGACCAAGGTCGAAATATGTGCCCCAGTTTTCTATCATAACTATCAAACCAATTACGGCGGACCATTGCGAGAATCATCAGTAGTGAAAAGTGGTGGTGGGTTTCAATTGCTGGCCACTGTCTTGATTGATGTTTGTTACCGCCTGTATGCAGAAGTATGGCCTGCCAAGAAAACGGATAAATTGCGACTTCCAGATTCTGCAAAGGAATGGGAAGGTAGAACTACAGCACCGGGGCATGCATACAAGTCCATTTTCGAGCGAAGATTGAAACGCGGGCAATGTTTTGCGATTCCATTTCTTGGATGGAAAGAGTTCACGCCAAATTATTGGGGCAAATTTCGTGATGCAACGCAGATTCAGGAAGATGTAAATCTGACACTCCCTTCGTTGTTGCGCGAAGTGTTCTCAGATGGATACTCATCAGAACCCAAATATACTTATGATCAGAATGTTGTCATTGAAAATGGCAAGATGGTTTTTCCAGGAAAAGGAGGCCATTATGCTGAATGAGCTTTACCGACTTTCCGAAGCATTGCAGAGAGCTGGCATAATCCCATTCGATTGGCATGATAATTTTTCAGAGATACCTAAATCCAACAATAAGAAGCCTTGTTATAAAATAAGTCTAGGCGCAAATGCTGAAGTTAGTGATATTACACCAGTGCCTATCGATGTTCACCGTCAGCGTAAAGTGGGACAGAGTGTAGTAGAGAGGTAAGAGGTTAAGGGGAATAGTCCCTTCCTAGGAAGGGACTTGCAAAATTGACGCTTTTGGCTCCATAGTAGCGGGCTGTAATAGCCCGGAAAGGAGCCAGTTATGTCAGAGTCGGACAAGGTAGTACGCAAGATAAGGGCGGCAACGAGGAGGCATTTCACCTCGGAGGAGAAGATTCGAATCGTACTTGAAGGTCTGCGAGGACAAGTGCCCATATCGGAGTTGTGTCGCAGGGAAGGTATTTCAGCTGCAACCTATTACAAGTGGTCCAAGGACTTCCTCGATGCTGGTAAGAACGGCCTTACTCTCTCTACCCGGCGTGATGCGACAACCGATGAGGTCCACCAGCTCAGGGAGGAAAATGACAGCCTCAAAAAGGCAGTAGCCGATCTGATGCTGGATGTAATCAGATATAAAAAAAGTCTCGGGCTATAAGCGGCGGAGGTATGGACATATGAGCAAACACCAAAAGCTCGATATTATCCGCCAGATTGAGGGAATCTCGCTGCCGGCGGAGGCGGTACTCAAGACGCTGTCTGTCCCACGCTCCACGTATTACCGCTGGCTGAATAACTTCAGGGCCATCGGCATTGAGGGGCTCCGCGACAATAAACCGAAACGTCTTGGCTCATGGAACACATTATTGCCTGCTCAGGTGGAGATAGTCCTTGATACCGCCACGCTCAACCCCGACTGGTATAGCAGGCAGATAAGCCTGTACATAACCGATAATGAGGGTTTTAGTGTATCGGAGACCACTGTCTATCGTATACTGAAACGCCAGGGCCTTATCCCTGAGCCGAAGATAAAGCGTGTTCCTGCCGGTAAGGAGTATCATACTAAGACAACACGCATCAATGAGCTCTGGCAGACGGATGCGACCTATCTTAAGGTCGATCGCTGGGGCTGGCGATACCTCATCAGTGTCCTTGATGACCACAGCCGAAGGATACTGGCCTGGAAGCTTCAGCCGTCTATGGATACTGGTGCATTCAGTGATGTTATCGAGTTGGCATGCGAGGCAACAGGGATTCGTGATGTGCCGGTTGAAAACAATACAAACGTGCTCAGCGACAACGGCCCGGCGCTTGTGTCAAAGGAATTTGGTGATTATCTTGAATCCAGAGGGCTTGGCCATATACTTGCTTCACCTTATCATCCGCAGACCAATGGCAAGATAGAACGCTATCACCGCTCGATTAAAGAACAAGTGCTGCTGCACGTGTGGGAATGCCCGGAGGAACTGGAAAAAGAA
>JBEKAT010000038.1:0-16504 GCA_050015775.1 Sedimentisphaerales bacterium
GGCGAGTTTGTGGATATGCTCAAGGCAGGCATCGTTGACCCGGCCAAGGTCGTGAGGACCGCCCTCGAGACGGCCGCCTCGGTCGCAGGGCTGATGCTGACTACCAGCGTGCTGATTACCGATTTGAAAGACGATGACAAAGACGCCGAGCCGATTGCCGGGTCGGTAAGGTAATTCGTATTTCGTCGTTCGTATATCGTAGTCCGGATTTAGAGAAGCAATGGGCATAAAAACGTTTAGAGATCTGACGATATGGCAGAAGAGCATAGAGCTTGTCATAGAAATTTACAGCGTAATAAAAGAGTTTCCAAAAGAAGAAACCTATGGCCTTGTCTCGCAAATGCGACGTGCTGCAGTCTCGATCCCTTCAAACACCGCAGAAGGATTCAGGCGGTTCCACAATAAAGAATACAAACAGTTTCTGTATGTATCTGCTGGTAGTTGCGGAGAACTTGAAACACAAATAACGATAGCAAGAAAACTCGATTATATTGATGAAGAGCAAGAGAGCGTATTGTTAGAGAAACTGGACCATATTGGGCGAATGATATCGAGCCTGATTAAGAAACTTTAAACGAGCCGAAATACTAAATACGAAATACTGAATACGAAACAATGGCTAAACGTGATTACTACGAGGTTTTAGGGGTTGCGAAAAACGCCTCGCCGGACGAAATAAAACGCGCGTATCGGCGGATGGCAATAAAGCACCACCCCGACAAAAACCCCGACAATAAAAAAGAAGCCGAGGCGAAATTCAAGGAATGCGCCGAGGCATACGAAGTCCTCAGCGACCCCGAGAAACGGCAGCGATACGACCAGTTTGGCCACGATGGTCTTCGCGGCTCGGGCGTGCGCGACTATTCGCATATGCGATGGCAGGATATCGGCAGTTCCTTCGAGGACATATTCGGCTTCGGAGACCTCGGCGACCTTTTCGGAGGCGGGGCACGTGGTCGCAAAGGCGCCAGGCGCGGACCCACGAGAGGTTACGACCTCGAGACAATGGTCGAGCTGTCCCTGCAGGAAGTGGCCAAGGGGACGGAAAAAACAATCGAATTCACGCGTCAGGATTTGTGCGGCGAATGCAACGGCACAGGCAGCGCGAAAGGCGCCAGACCCGGGGCGTGCCCAACCTGCGGAGGCAGCGGCCAAATCGCGAGGGGCGGCGGATTCTTTCAGATGGTCTCGACCTGCCCGCAATGCCGTGGCACCGGAGAGGTAATTACAAACCCGTGCAGGCAGTGCGGCGGCTCCGGGCATATGCCAAAGCAGCGAGTCGTAAGCGTAAAAATACCCGCGGGCGTTCACGAAGGACAGGGAGTTCGAGTGGCCGAGGAAGGCGAACCGGGACGCGACGGAGGCCCCAGGGGCAATTTGTACTGCTACGTCAGGATTAAGCCGCACGAATTTCTCGAACGCGACGGCAACGACCTGATTGCGGCTGTCCCCGTAAGCTTCACGCAGGCGTCACTGGGCGCGGCGATTGAGGTGCCGAGTTTGGACGGTATGAAAGAATTGAAGATTCCCGCCGGCACTCAGCACGGCAGCGTATTCCGGATAAAAGGCCAGGGCCTGCCCGACCTGCGAACAAGACGAACCGGCGACGAGCGTGTGCAGATACTCGTTGAGGTGCCGACGAAATTGAACGCCAAACAGGAAGAGCTGCTGCGGGAATTTGCGAAAACGGAAAACAAAAGCGTGTTTCCGAAAGCCACTGGTTTTGTGGACCGACTGAAAAAATATTTTGGCGGCAACTAATCAATGTTCCCGAAAAAGAAAGAAAAACCGAAAGAAGAACATAATCCCGCCACGGAGCAGGAACAGCCGAAGATTGAACCCGCTCCTTCGGCAAGCTCAGGACAGGCGGCGCAGGACGCGGAAGCACTGCAAAAACAATTAGAGGAATTGCGCAGGCAGGTGGAAACGCTGCAAAAGGAAAAGGACGACATTTTCGCTAAACTGCAACGAGTAGCGGCGGATTACGACAATTATCAAAAACGCGCGGCAAAGCAGATAATCGACAACGTCGCTTACGAAAAAGATAAAATAGTAAAGTCGCTGTTGCCGGTCCTGGATAATTTTGAGTATATCCTCGCCAATACCTCCTGCAGCGCTGCTGACGAGACATTGCTGAAAGGCGTAAAAATTATTTACGACCAGATGCTGGATGTCCTGAAGGGTCACGGGATAGAGCAAATCAAGTCGGCAGACGAACCGTTTAACCCGGCGCATCACGAGGCGATTACGCATCGCAGCGAAAATGACAAGGAAGAAGGCCTCGTTCTCGAAGAACTGCAAAAGGGCTACAAGCTCAACGGCCGGCTGATTCGCGCAAGCAGGGTCGTCGTCAACAAAACGCCCGAACCCCAGACAACACCGCAGCCCGAAGAACCGGAAACAAAGGACACGCAGTAGCTATGCCTACTTACGATTACAAGTGCAATAAATGCGGACACCTGTTCGAGCAACTCCAAAGCATAACTTCCAAGCCGTTACGAAAATGCCCCAGGTGCGGCAAATCGAGTTTGAAACGGCTCATCGGCACCGGCGCAGGATTGATTTTCAAGGGCAGCGGTTTCTACGCCACCGATTACAGAAGTGAAAACTACAAAGAATCCGCAAAAAAAGAAAAGCCGGAAAAAACCAGCGAGAAAAAAGAAACGACCACAACACCGGCAAAATCGAAAACCAAAAGCACGGGCGAAACCAAAAAGACGGCGAACAAAAAAAATCAGGAAACCAACCGCCGGTAAACAGCTTCGATTGTATCGACCATCGTCCCGGGGCTAAACTTCTCCTTCACAAATTCCCGGCCCTGAACTCCAAGTTTTTTGCGAAGCCCCTTATCCTGTACCAATTCCGCACAGGCGGCGGTTAATTGCTCGACATTTTCCGGAGCAATCAGCCGGCCCGTGTTTTCATTTACAACCTCCCTTGCGCCGTCGAGGTCGAAACATATCGCGGGCCTTCCGCAAAGCATCGCCTGGGGAAGCGTCCGCGCAAGACCTTCTCGCAGCGAGCAGTGAACAAGAATATCGGATGATTGCAACACCACCGGCATCATCTTCGGCGGCAGCAACCCCGTGAATCTGAACCTGTGTCCAAGCCCCAGACCGTCAATCCAGCTTTTGTATCTTTCCGCCAAAATTCCATCGCCGACGAAAAGCCAGATTACCTTCGGAAATTGCTCGACAAGTTTCTTCGCGGATTCGATTATAAACTCGTGGCCCTTGAGATGAAAAAGGCGTGCGATTGTCACAAGCACGATTGAATCTTCGGGTATGGCGTATTTTTGCCTGAATTGTTTTTTTTGCTCATCGGAAATCGGCCGAAGAAAATCTTCCTCCTCGATCGCGGAATAAGCGGTTGTATATCTGTCTGGCGAACCAATACCCGCGGCCAGCGACTGATTCGTCATCGCATCCGCCACGCTTATAAAAAAATCAGTGCGTTTCGCCGCGGCCTTCTCAACTGCGATGTAAAACCTGTTGAGCATTGCGCTTTGATATGGATGAAACGCGAGGCCGTGGACTCCGTGAACAACCTTTGGCAGACCCGCTCCCCATTTACCCTTGAGCGAATGCGCCGCGTATCGGCCAAGAATGCCCGCCTTGGCCGAATGAGTATGAACAATCTCTGGCTTCAATTCCCGCAGGATGTTCTTGATTTGAAAATACGCCGGTATGTCGTAACGTGGATTTATCTGGCGCCGCAGGTCATTGAGTATGACAAAATTAAATTTCTGGTTTTGCGCAAACTCATACAAATCTCCCTCCGGACCAAGGGCCGGGCCTGTAACCAGCGTAACATCGTGGCCTCGCTGAGCCAAGAGTTTGCAGGCAATGAGCGTATTTTCCTGCGCCCCGCCGAGTGTGAGCCGAGTTATGATATGAACTATCTTCAAAATCTAATCCACATAAGACAGAGTCCTTCGGGTGGAGCGATGGGGCCTGCGGCCCGCCGGTTTTTTGCCTCGATGATTTCCGATATCTTTTCCGGCTTCATCCTGCCCACGCCAACCTCGACAAGCGTCCCGACGATATTCCTGACCATATTATAAAGGAAACGGTCGCCTTCGACATCGATAAATACCCAGTCGTCACCCGCCATCGGCACATCGCTCGGATTTTGAGGCGGAAATTTCGACGAATATACCTCGCAGCGAAAAATAGTGCGGATTGAATCAGTTCGATGGTCGTCTGCAGCGGCGAATGATTTGAAATCCTGCTTGCCCATAAGCAATTTGGCCGCCTGGTTCATAAGGGCAACGTCGAGCTTCGCCTCCGACAGGTGCCAGCAGTGATGGATTTCGAAGACCGGCCTGTCTTTGCCTGTGAAAATACAGTAGCGGTACAATTTGCACCTGGAGTCGCCGATGACGTTGAAGCCCATAGGGACATCAACGGCTTCAGTAACAGCGATGTCATCGGGCAGCCGGTCGGTGATTGCCTTGGCAAGGTTTTTGGTTGGAATCGGCGAATCAATCTGAATGATTGCGACTTGGCCTTTTGCGCTGACGCCGGCGTCGGTTCTCGATGCGGCTGTTACCCTCGTACGCCAGCCCAGCAGTTCGCTCACCGCGTTGGCAAGCTCCGCCTGGATGGTTCTTTTGCCGGGCTGTATTTGCCAGCCGTGGTAACTCGTGCCGTCGTATGATACCGTCAGTTTTACGTTACGCAGCGCCATATAGGAACAAAAAAGCCCCCGGTATAACCCAAGGGCTTTCGTAAAATCTCCCGGTTACAGCAATTTTTCAGCAATTTGAATTGCGTTAAGTGCCGCGCCTTTTCTGAGCTGGTCGCCCGCTACCCAGATATTTATGCCGCGGTTTTCCGGTATCGAGAAATCCTGCCGGATTCTGCCGACGAAGACATCGTCTTTGCCGGTTGCGTCAATGGGCATCGGAAAACGATTATGCTCACGGTCGTCCATAAGCGAAACGCCCGGTGCGTCCTTTAGCAACTCCCGAACCTCATCGGGGGTAATCGGGTCGGTGAATTCGAGGTTGATGCTCTCGCTGTGCGCCCGCAATACCGCCACCCTGATACAGGTCGCGGTAACTGCGATATCCGGGCAATCGAATATCTTCCTGGTTTCGTTGACCATTTTGACCTCTTCCTGGTTATAGCCGGTGGCGTCCAGAGACGAGTTGTGACTGAACACGTTGAAGGCAAGCTGATAAGGCAGAACCTTGATAGTCGGCTTTTTGCCCGCCAGTATCTCGCGCGACTGCTGCTCAAGCTCCAGCATCGCTGACTGACCCGCCCCGCTTGCCGCCTGGTAGGTGCTCACGACCATACGCTTCACCGGGTTTGCCTTATGCAAAGGCCACACCGGCACAATGCCTATTATGGTCGAGCAGTTCGGATTGGCGATAATGCCCTTGTGCTCCTTGATTTTCTGTGGGTTAATCTCCGGGATAACAAGCGGAACATCAGGGACCATCCTGAACGCCGACGAATTATCGACGACAACCGCCCCCGCCTTCACCGCCGCCGGCGCGAAGGTCTTGCTTCGGTCGGCTCCCGCGCTGAACAAAGCGATATCAACCCGGTCGAAACTCTTGTCTGTCATCTGCTCAACGACATATTCCTTGCCCTTAAACTGGATTGTCTTGCCCGCGGACCTGCTGCTTGCCAGCATCTTCAGAGAATCAAAGGGAAAATCCCTTTCTTCGATAATACTCAGAAATTCCTGCCCGACTGCGCCGGTCACGCCTGCGATAGCTACATTCCAACCCATACTAATACTCCTTAATATTCGATAAAAAAGGCAGCCACAGTTAGCTGCCCCCAAGGTTACTATGTTTCAACCGAACGACATATTCTAATAACGTTATTAGCAAAATGCAAGAGGTTTTGGCTTCGGATTTCCACCGTATTTAGCCCCGCCACTCTCGCCGAAGCCCCCTGCGGGGTTTGTTACAATGGCAAATTTAACGTCTTCGACGTGGCTTATGGTGTCTCATCGTCGAGAATCTGCCCCTGTGCAACCCCGGCTGGATTTTCGGCATTTCCATTCTGATGTGAACATAGGTAAAGCCGGGACATTCGATTGGGGTAATATCCCGCCCGATGAATCTTTCAATCAGTCGAAGCTGCTTATGCTCCTCACTTGAAACAAATGTAATCGCATCGCCCGTCGCCTCGGCCCGGCCTGTCCGCCCAATGCGGTGAATATAGTCCTCCGGCATGCCGGGCACGTCGAAATTGATAACGTGCGATATCCCCGTAACGTCAATGCCGCGTGCCGCGATATCCGTCGCCACCATAACGCGGTAGTCGCCGTTTTTGAAGCCATCAAGCGCACGCTGTCTCTGGCTCTGCGTCCGGCCAGAGTGTATCGCCACTGACTCAATGTTCGCACGTTCAAGATGCCGGTTAATCTTGTCCGCGCCATGCTTGGTGCGTGAAAAGACCAGCACGCTGGATAACTGGCCATCCCGCAGCAGGTGCAAAAGAAGACCGATTTTCCGGTCCCTCTCGACCATATAAATATGCTGTTTGATTGTCTCGATGGGGTTGCGGGGCCTGCCAATCTGTATCATTATGGGCGACCTCTGCACGCCCGAGGCCAGATTACTTATCTCAGGCGTTACCGTCGCCGAGAACAGCATCGTCTGGCGATTCGTGGGGACCGCCGAGATGATTCTCCGCACGTCCTTGATGAAACCCATATCGAACATCCGGTCCGCCTCATCCAAAACCAGCACCTCGATGTGCTTGAGTTCGATGGTCCGCCGGTTCATATGGTCAAGCAGCCGGCCCGGCGTCGCAACAACAATATCAACGCCCTGGCGAAGCGCGCTGAACTGCCCATTTATATTCACCCCGCCATAGACGGCCAATGTCCTCAAATGCAGGAATCGCCCATAGTCGCGTATGGCCTTTTCGATTTGCACTGCTAATTCTCGCGTCGGCGTCAGAATCAGCGAGCGAACAACCTTCCTTCTGCCCGCCTGCTCGTGGCTTAGCCGATTCAAAATTGGCAGCACGAACGCCGCCGTCTTGCCCGTGCCCGTCTGCGCGCAGCCGATGATGTCTTTGCCCGCAATTGCCGCCGGAATCGCCTTCGACTGAATTTCGGTTGGAGCCGTGAACCCCGTGGCCAATATCCCCCGCACCAACGGGTCGGCCAGTCCAAATGTCTTAAACATCTCTTAATCCTAAAAAAAATATTGTTTCCTGCCTGTCATTTCAACCTTAATCCCGACTTGTCCCTTAGGGATTCATCGGAACGCAACGGAGACACGAAGGGAAATCTATTAAAAAAAAGATTCCTTGACTCGCCTTTGGCTCGCTCGAAATGACACCATACGATATGTTTCACAACACGTCTGGATTGAGTCATATTTTCAGCATTATACCACATACCCATAAAAACAGAAGAACTATTATTTAGCATACTGTTTTACGCCGGGTTGTAAGTAATTCGATTATCTGTTGAAAACAAGACAGGTATGTGTAAAATCAAAAAGCACAATGGCTGCAATGGCAAAAGGAGATAGATGCTATGCTTAAATTGATGAGAACAATTCTTATAACACTCTGTTTTACATCGTTCGCCGGCTGCAGCTCTACCACAGGCAATGCTAACCGTTTCGCGACATATCTTGTTGCTATACCGAACTCGGATGTGAATATCAATTCCGACCTCTTAACGAAACGCTGGCAGGCATCGTGGGTTTCACATCCGACGGCGTCACCGAAAGATTACGGCGTGTATCACTTCCGCAGGACCTTTGACCTCGAAACGCAGCCCGAAAAATTTATCATTCACGTCTCGGCGGACAACCGTTATCGCCTTTTCGTCAATGGCCAAAGCGTCTGCCGAGGGCCCGCACGGGGCGACCTTATGCACTGGCGATACGAAACAGTTGATATCGCCCCTTATCTTGTAAAAGGCAAAAACACAATCGCCGCTGTCGTCTGGAATTTCGGCGAACTTATCCCAGGTGCGCAGATGACCCTGCGGACTGCCTTTGTGCTTCAGACCGATGACCAGCGTAACAACTTCGTCAACACCGACCAGAAATGGAAGGCCATTCAGGACCTCGCTTACTCACCTGTAAGCTCCACACTGAATTCCTTCAATTTTGTCGGCCCGGGCGAAAAAATCATCGCCGACAAATACCCGTGGGGCTGGCAGCAGACCGATTTCAACGACAGCGACTGGCCAAGAGTCCGCCTGCTCGATAAAGCCGTGCCCCCCGGCGTCGCTACCAACAATACCTGGATGCTCGTGCCCCGAACAATTCCGCTGATGGAAGACAAATTGCAGCGAATCGACAAGGTGAGAAGAACAGCCGGCGTGGAAATCAACGATAACTTTTTCGACGGCCAACGGAAACTGACGATTCCCCCAAATACCAATGCGACAATCCTCTTCGACCAGACCTTTCTCACCACCGCCTATCCCGAACTTTCAGTCAGCGGCGGTAAAGATTCGCAAATTGTTTTAACCTACAGCGAAGCCCTCTTCGATTCCAAAATGCAGAAAGGCAACCGAAACGAAATAGAAGGCCGCAAAATCACCGGCTTCACAGATACCTTCCTGCCCGACGGCGGCGATAACCGCACATTCAGCACCCTGTGGTTCCGGACCTGGCGATACCTCCAGATGGATATACAGACCAAAGACGCTCCCTTAACAATCAACGATTTCTACGGCAGATTCACCGCCTATCCATTTAAGGAAAACGCGGTCTTCGCCAGCAGCGACCCATCCATAAAAAATATTTGGGACGTCGGCTGGCGCACCGCTCGGCTTTGCGCCAACGAAACATATTTCGATTGTCCCTACTACGAACAGCTCCAGTACGTCGGCGACACCCGCATCCAGGCGCTTATTTCGCTTTACGTCTCCGGCGATGACCGCCTTATGCGAAACGCCATCGCCGCCTTCGATGATTCCCGCGTCCCCGAAGGCCTCACCCAAAGCAGGTACCCCTGCTCATCTATGCAGATTATCCCGCCATATTCGCTGTTCTGGGTTGCTATGGTTCACGATTACTGGATGCACCGCGACGACCCCCAATTCGTAAAATCATATCTGCCCGGCATCGACTCCGTCCTCAATTGGCACGAAAAATACATCGGCTCAAACGGAATGCTCGGCGCAACACCCTGGTGGAATTTCGTTGACTGGGCCTGGAAATGGGACACAAACAAGGGCATAGGAGGCGTACCCGCAGGCGCAGAACAGGGACAATCCTCAATCCTCACGTTTCAATATGTTTACGCCCTCAATTACGCCGCACAACTGAATGACAATCTCGGCAAAAAGTATTTCGCGGACCATTACAGAAAGCTCGCCGATTCGCTCAAAAAATCCACCTATAAACTTTGCTGGGATGACAAACGGGGACTCTTGGCCGACACGCCGGATAAAAAGATTTTCAGCCAGCACGCCAATATCCTCGCCGTGCTCGTCGATTTAGTCCCGCCCAACGAGCAGCAAAAGCTGATGGAAAAAGTCGTCTCCGAAAAAAACCTTACCCAGTGCACTTTTTATTTCCGTTACTATCTTGTCCGGGCCATTAAAAAAGTCGGCCTCGGCGACCGCTACGTCGAAATGCTCCAGCCTTGGCGCGATATGCTCAAAATTGGCCTTACAACATTCGCGGAAAATCCTGAACCTACCCGTTCCGACTGCCACGCCTGGAGCGCAAGCCCCAATTATGATTTGCTGGCGACCGTTTGCGGCATCGAGCCAGCCGAACCGGGCTTCAAATCCGTCAGAATCGAACCGCACCTCGGCCCTTTAATCTGGGTCGAGGGTAAAATGCCTCATCCTCTCGGCCAAATTTCCGTCCGCCTTGAACGCAACGGAAAAACCGGTATCAAAGGCAGCATAACTTTACCGCCTGGCCTGACAGGAAAATTCTTTTGGAACGGAAAATCAACTAATCTAAAACCTGGCCAGCAAACAGTTACTTTGTAAAATCAATGTTTATGAATCAATGACCGTTGTGCTGTTCGTATTGTTCGATGAATTTAGAACCGGCGCGGATATAGACAAGTGTTGCTAATACCGCGGCTGCCGCGGCAGACCACCATAAGGCCCGCACAAAATAAACCCAGCCATGAAAAACGGATGAGACCTCCGGTGCAATTAGAATCGCCGCTACCATAGAAAGCTGTAACGCGGTGGACGCCTTTCCCGCGAAGACCGGTACAACGCGGACTTTACCCGTAAGAAAATAGATAATCAAAAAGCCGATGAATATGAGGAGGTCTTTGCCGATAATCAGCACGACCACGGTTGGCGGCAGGATGAAGCCGGCGACACCGGCGTGGTGCGAGGCAAGGAGTAAAGAAGCCGATGTGATAAGCAACTTGTCGGCTGTCGGGTCAAGAAACGTCCCTAACTTGGTCGTCTGCCCATTTTTTCGCGCCAAATACCCGTCAATACCGTCGCTTGCCGCCATAAGAAAAAATATCGCCACGGCTGAATAGCGAATCAGGTGCCGAATGTGCTCGCTCAGCTCAGCGTCGTTTATCTGGAGCATACAACTGACAAACGGCGCTATCAGCAATATCCTCAGAATGGTTATTCTGTTTGCCCAGCTCAGCGTCATCTCTTATTTCCGATTGACTATTAAGTACCTTTTTACTGCTCGCCTGCGGGGGGAGATTATATAAATTCAAATCGCAAACTGCCAACTTATAATCTTGCTGATAATGGCGGAAGCGTTATAATTGACCCGCTTTTAAGGTAAATTTTATGCCGGTTCTAAATGTAAATATCGACCATATAGCTACGGTAAGACAGGCGAGGCGTGCCGATGAGCCGGACCCTGTTTGGGCGGCGGCGGAGTGCGAATTGGCAGGGGCCAACGGGATAACTACGCATCTTCGGCAGGACAGGCGACATATTAACGACCGCGACGTCCAGATTCTCAAGGAAACGGTCACCTGCAAGTTCAATCTCGAAATGTCAATGGAAGAAGAGATTGTCAGAATCGCCGAGGGTATTGAGCCCCAGCAGGTAACGCTCGTGCCTGAAAAAAGAGCGGAATTGACAACCGAGGGCGGACTTGATTGCGCATCCTGCGGCGCACGACTGAAAGAGGTCGTCAGAAGAATGCACGCAAGGGGCATACTGGTGAGCGCATTTATTGCCCCGGAAAAAGAGCAGATAGCCGCCGCGGCAAGATTCGGCTGCGACGCTATTGAGCTTCACACCGGGCAATATGCCAACGCCAAGACGGAAAAAGAGATTTACCAGCAGCTTAAATGGCTCGAAGCGGGCAGAGACCTGGGCCTGAAAAAGGGAATGATTGTGCACGCCGGCCACGGATTGACGTATAGAAATATCGGGCCGATTGCCGCGATGGAAGACCTGAGCGAGTTAAATATCGGGCACAGCATTATCGCCAGAAGTTTGTTTGTCGGGATACGAGAAGCAACAGCCGAAATGATTCGGCTGATTGATAAATACAGTAAAACTTAGCCACAGATTTCCGAGGCGGGCTCTGTGCTTCGCTTCGTGTCACAGATTACACAGAAATTAAAAGGAATAAAAGAATGTTTGCAGGTGCGATGACGGCGTTGATAACGCCTTTCAGAGATGGCCAGGTAGATTTTGAAACGCTGGATGAGCTGATTGAGTTTCAAATCGAAGGCGGAATAGACGGGATAGTGCCGGTCGGGACAACGGGCGAATGCCCGACGCTTAGCCACGATGAGCACAAAAAAGTCATTGAACGCGTGGTCAAAACCGTGGCGGGACAGGTTCCTGTAATTGCAGGCGCCGGCTCGAACTCAACGGCTGAGGCGATTGAACTTACGGCGTTTGCCAAAAAAGTCGGCGCGGACGCGACATTGCAGGTTGACCCGTATTACAACAAGCCGACGCAGGAAGGTTTCTATCAGCACTTCAAAGCGATAGCCGAAGAAGTGGATTTGCCGATTATTCTTTATGACATTCCGGGCCGATGCGGGGCGGGGATGACGGTCGATACGATTGTGCGGCTGTCCGAGATTGAGAATATCGTCGGGATAAAAGACGCGACCGGCCAGATGGACCACGTCAGCGAAATCGCGACGCGGTGCGATATGACGATTCTGTCGGGCGACGACTCGATGACGCTGCCGATAGCGGCGGTGGGCGGCAAAGGCGTAATCAGCGTCGTGGCCAACATTGCGCCCGCAGATGTCAAGGCGTTGACGGACGCGATATTGGAGGGTGATTTTACGAGCGCACTGAAATGGCACAAAAAACTATTTGCCCTGAGCAGAGGAATGCTTTCGCTGGCGTCGAATCCAATACCGGTTAAGGCGGCAATGGCAATGATGAACCTGTCGGATGAAGAGATGCGGCTGCCTTTGGTGCCGATGGAAGAAAGCAAAAAAGCGCTTCTGCGAAAAACTTTGCAGGAATACGGCCTGCTAAAATAGCCCCCTATTTCACCTATGGCGAAAATTTACAAAGCCCGAATCGTTAGCTGACGTTTTGGGCTTTGTTTATTTATCGTAAACCTTGTCTGGGTCGAAGACCTTTTCGGCGACGAATTCGAACTGGGCGGCAGTTCCTTTTTTCAGAGCGCGGTAAAAGCAGGACTGGTGGCCGGTGTGGCACTGGCCTGAATCGACAGTAACTTTGAGAACGATGCAATCCTGGTCGCAATCAACGAGGATTTGGCTGACCTTCTGGATGTGGCCCGATTGTTCGCCTTTTTTCCAGAGCTTTTTACGGCTCCTGCTGTAATAGGTTCCGCAGCCGGTTTTGATGGTGCAGTCGAGGGCCTCGCGGTTCATATAGGCGACCATCAGGATTTCACCCGTTTTGGCGTCCTGCGCGATGGCGGGAATAAGGCCATTCGCGTCGAATTTAGGCGTCAGTTGTGTGCCCTGTTCTATTGATTTATCGGCAGCCACGTTTATTTCTCCTTCAATATGTAATTCCGCCACCGGCGGATAAACTTGCCGGAAAGGGTTTTAACCGTTATCATCTTACAAAACAAGTTTTTTACGTTGAAAGCAGGTAAATGGGCGAGCAAAAAAAGACCGCGACACAAAAACTATTTCTTCTCCTGCGAATCGGGTTTGTAACGGCCGCGATAGTTGCGGTAACCATCTGGGTCTGCCAGAATCATCGCTATGTGATTCTGGGCAACAGCTTCGCGAAGATGGGGCCGTGGTTTTTCGCGGGGATAGTGGTGGCGTTTGTCGTAAGCCAAGCAATACTCGCGTCGCGGTGGTGGCTGCTGCTGCGGACACAGGGGATTCATATTAATATCTGGGCGGCGATTCGGCTGCACTTCCTCGGGCTTTTTTACAACAACGCAATGCCCGGCTCGGTCGGCGGGGATTTGATTCGGGCGTGGTATGTTACCAAGCACACAGAGAAAAAATTCGAGGCGGTGCTGAGCATATTTGTTGACAGGTTTATCGGGCTGGTAAGCTCTTTGATTATGGCGGGTTTTTGTTATTTCGTTTTGCTGCGAAACGTGAACCTCGGGCTAAGCCAGAAGGCGGCATCAGGCATTTTGAAGTGGGCAGTGATTGTTATCGCGATATTGGCAATTTTAGTCGCAGCGATACCAGCGGGAAGAAAACTTGCAGCCAAGGTATTTCAGCACGGCGTAACATTGGCCAAAAAGCTCTGGACCGCGGCGGTTTTATATGGCCGAAACCCATTGACGATACTCGCGGCCTTCGGGCTGACGTTTTTGTTGCAGGGAATAGTTATAACGGGTTTTTGGCTGATTGGGCGACAAATAGGTATAGAGGCAAGCGCGAAATACTATTTCGTGTTTTTCCCGCTGACCTGGGGCCTTGGGGCAATACCCGTGAGCGTAGGCGGAGCGGGAGTGGTTGAGGGAGGGCTTGCGGGCCTCTTTGTGCTGGCCGGGGTGGAAGCGGAACAGGCGCTGGCGATTGCGCTTTGTCAGCGGGCGGTATGGATAGTCGCCGCGCTGCCGGGGGCGTGGATACACTGGACGGGCAGGCATCTGCCAAAAGAGATGCAAATCGAGCCAAACGGAAACTGATTATCGGTCAAAGGCGTAACGGGCGAAAGCGCGTCGCAAAGGGAGCAGATTATGCGTGAAATTGGGACGAGCTTATGTATAATAGACGGGCCGGTGGATACGGTCGGTTTATATGTTTTAGAGCGACTTAGAAAAGCTGGAAAGGAGAACTGCCTTGTTATTCACGATTAGCGGCAAACACACTGAGATCCCGGCAAGCGTAAAAAGCTATGCCGAGGAAAAAACCGAAAAGCTGCCGAAATTTTACGACGTCATCAACCGGATTGAGGTCATTGTTGACGGCAAAGAAGGAAGCAAAGAAGCAGGCAATATCGCGGTGGAAATCATCCTCAGGGCGGAACGCAAGAAAATCTTCGTGGTAAAGGAAAAAGGCAGCGACGTTTACGCCTGCATCGACCTGGCAACGCACAAACTTGAGCAGCAGCTCAAAAAGGCCAAGACCAAGGAACGGGACGAAAAAAAACACAGGGCTCGCTGAAGTTTGCGGCCGATACGATGCGGACGGCAAAAATTTACGGGTGAGTGTTTTAGGAAAGACGGTATGAAGTTTGCGGATTTCGTTTGTTTTGAGGCGGTAATCCCGGAACTGCAGGCAAAGGACAGGGACGGGGCCATAACGGAGCTTGTCGCCGCGATAGACAAGGCGGGCCGGCTCGGCAAAGGCAATTGCGACAAAATAACGCGTGCCGTAATCAAGAGAGAGAACGAAGCGAGCACCGGGATGGGTAAGGGGATAGCCGTTCCGCACGTCAAGCACAAGGCGGTCAAGAACGTGGTCGCCGCCGTGGGGCAAAGCAGCAAAGGTGTCGATTTTGCCGCCCTGGACAAACAGCCGGTGTACTCGGTCATACTTCTGATAAGCCCCGCCGACGACCCCGACAAACACCTGCAGGCAATGGAACAGATTTTCAAGCACCTTCAGCAGGAAAAATTCCGCAAGTTCCTCAGGCAGTCGCAGACGGCTGCACAGATTGAGGATTTACTGAAAGAGGCGGACGTCAATCCGTCCTTGTGAGTTTTGTGATACAACCAGGCCGGTGATATGTGGACGGACGATACAGTGCAAAATGCGGTTTGCGAACTTGAGGTCGAAATAAAAAACGCGGACGGGCTTCATATGCGCCCCGCGATGCAATTTGTGGATATTGCCAGCAAGTTTCAGGCCTTGATAACCGTCAGTAAGGCAGAAACGAGCGTGGACGGCAAGAGTATTATGCAAATGAGCATGCTCGCGGCTACATACGGAACCCGGCTGAAGATAAAAGCTGAGGGCGTGGATGCAGCCGAGGCGGTTGAGGCGCTGCGAGAGCTCGTTGAGGTAAAAAAGTTCGGCGAGCCGACGCCCGAGGAAAAAAGCAAGCAGATGTCCTGATTTCGGTCAACGATGGAAATAAAAAAAGGCATAGCCGTTTCGCCGGGGATTTCAATCGGTAAATGCTTCGTTATCGACGCAGAAGATTATCGGATTCCACGGCGATTGATTGAGCCGTCGCAGCGTTTGACGGAAACGCAGCGCGTGCGCAACGCCTTTAAGGACGGTATCGAGGAGCTGACCCGCCTTCAGGCCGAACAGGAGGAAATCGGGGGGCAGAAGATAAAAGACATCTTCGCGGTGCACCTGAGCTATCTGCGGGACCGCACGCTCCGCAAAAAGATAACCGATATGGTGAACACGGAGCTGGTTACGGCGGAGTTCGCTGTTTCGAGTACCTTGCGGGATATCGCCTCGCACTTCACCAAAGTAAAGGACGTTTACATAAGCGAGCGGGCCGCCGACATATATGACATCGAGCACCGGCTGCTGGGACACTTAGTGGGAGGCAAGCGGCAGGACATCGCGGCCTTGAAGGAAGAGGCGATCATTGTCGCCCGCGAGTTAAGTCCCACACAAACAGCGAGTTTCAATAAAGAGTACGTCAAAGGCATCGCCACCGGCGCGGGCGGCAGAACAAGTCATACCGCAATTGTGGCAAGGTCGCTGGGTATCCCCGCGGTAGTCGCGCTCGAAGACATTACCGAAACCGTTACCGCAGGCGACACGGTAATCATCGACGGCAACCGCGGCATCGTCATCGTAAATCCTGATGATAACACAATCCAGCAATACCTCGAATACGCCGTCGAATACACCGAGCTGGAGCATCGGCTTGATACTATAAGGGAAAAACCCGCTGAAACGCGAGACGGGGTGCGGGTGATGCTGATGGGCAATATCGAGTTCCCGGATGAGGCCCAGGGGGTTTTGCAAAAAGGCGGCGAGGGAATAGGGCTCTATCGAACGGAATTTTTGTATCTCAACCGCAACACTGAGCCGACGGAGCAGGAGCATTACGAGGCCTACTCGCAGACGGTGGCGGTCTTTAAGTCCAGGCCGGTGGTACTCAGAACAGTGGACCTTGGTGCGGACAAATATACCCAGAGCAGACGCTACATCCGGGAGCCAAACCCGTTTCTGGGACTGCGCTCGATAAGATTTTGCCTGCAAAATCTGACGATGTTCAAAAC
>JBEKAT010000039.1:0-35258 GCA_050015775.1 Sedimentisphaerales bacterium
AGAATCGAACCGAGAGCGATTCGTCGAGAACGCGTACATTATCCGTCTCTCAAAACCACAAGAGTGCAATGGAGGGCTGCCTATGCCGCTTAAGGAACTGCCATTCGGGACAGCCACCTATTATTATCTTTATTTTCAATTTT
The DNA here is from genome assembly GCA_050015775.1 of Sedimentisphaerales bacterium. Classification (GTDB taxonomy): domain Bacteria; phylum Planctomycetota; class Phycisphaerae; order Sedimentisphaerales; family Anaerobacaceae; genus Fen-1362. The sequence goes on from JBEKAT010000039.1 coordinate 144, forward strand.
GCTCGAAAATATTTTATCCTATAAGCTCCACCTCGATTGTTTTTCCCATCGCTGGGCCTGCGGCAAGGGCAAGCTCTTTTCCAAGTCGAATTGCCTCCTGCATCGCTTCGGCATTGTCGGCGATTTTGCCCGCTTCGTCGGCGTTACTGACAAACAGATTGGCAAAATAACCCATATCAACCGCGTCTAAGTAGTATTTCATCATCAGCCGGATACAATCGAATGCTTTCCCTCCTTTTTTTCCCCCAACGGCAATGACCATAGCAAGCCGGCTTGTCTCTCGCGGCCCAATGATGGGACGCTTAAGAATATATTTGCTCGCCCACAGGCACTGGCAGCGGTCGATTAGTATTTTCGCCTGCGCGCAGACGCTCATAAAAAATATCGGCGTCGCAAAAATCAGGCGGTCCGCAGCGAGGATTTTCGGAAGCACCGCCTGAAAATCGACCCCAACAGGGCACTCGCCTGTCGCATAGCAGGCCCCGCACGCCGAACAGGGTGTGATATTGAACTTGCACAGGCGCAGGTATTCGGCCTCGGCGCCGGCGGAACTGGCTCCGGACAACGCCTGGCGCAGGAGTATATCGCTGTTGCTGTTGTCTCTCGGACTGGTTGATATCCCAAGTACCTTCATAACTTCCTCTAAAAGAAGCTACTTGCGGCTTCTCGTTTCCCTTGATGTGTTTTCGTAATCCGCCTGAATGGAATTCAAGACCTTCTCGATATCCTTAACGTCCATGTCCAGGTCGGGATACTTTTTCGCAAGGGTTTTGAGGTTTTCAAAATCGTTTCTGGCGCCCTGCAGAATACTCAGGATTTTGGGCGCCGGCTGTGGGTATTTCGACTGTTTTATCTTCAGGTCAAGCGATTTTACTATCTCATCCATACGGCGTTTCGCTATTTGCAGCTCTTTTCTGGCGTTTGCTATTTTCTTATCTATAATGACATTCGCGTCGCCGGCTTGAAGCTGCTGGAGCAATTGTTCCCGCGAACCAACGAGCCCGTCCGCTATTGTGCATTCGACGGCTTCTTCGGCCGTCAGCGTCACAAGCGACCCCGTCTTGTTCCATGTCCGCACGACTTGCTGCTCGGGCCTTTTGTTTACCGGCTCGATAAACAGACGCTTGCCCGCCTGGTTTACCTCAACGACCGCAATATCGCGGTCAACCATCGCCCTTGCCAATAAGCCGGGCCGGTTGTTCTGCTGTGCCAAGGAGGCAAGATATGCTCTCCAGATGGAACTTGACTTTTCATCGACTACGTCGCCGTAATTCTTCTTTCTGGTATTTTCATAATCTTGTTTATTTTTTGGCATAGTGACCAGAGTAGCCCCGCCTATAACTGTGTTATTCGCCATATAAATCTTGTTGCAGGCCAGCGCCACCGCGGCCCCGGCGGATATTGCGCCGCCGTATTGGCCGCCTTTGATGAACGCGAATACATCACAGTCGGTATCTTTTGCAATTGCCGTGCACATCCGCTGGGCGAAGGCCGCCCGCCCGCCGGGCGTATCGATTTCAACCAGTATGAACAAAGGGCCTTCGTCGGAGCTTTCAGCTATCGCTTTCTCAAAGGCGTCGGTTTCTATCTCGTACATTATCTCGTCGTCCACGGCCAGGACGATTACCTTGTTGTTTCTCCCGCTCCTGTCGCGTACCATTTCCCATTCGTTCAGATTCAGTTTGAGCAACCCTTTTTCCTGTGTAAAGACGCTCGTTGGGCCATTTTCAGCATCGGCGGCTTTCGGCGAACTGCTGTCCTGGCGGGCGCTTTGGGCAGAGCCTGGCAGCCGGGCCGTAATGTATCCGTGGAGTTTCTCATTGGTCTGACGATTGGTGAACGTGTCCGAAAAGCAAACCCCGCTCGCAGCAAGCACGCACACCGCTGCCGAAATCAATACCGCCTTAAAATTATTCATATTACTCCTGTCTCTTCTATGCTCCTCGGCCGTCGTTACTGCGCATCTTGCTCGCCGGAAAACCCGTCCCTATTCATTATACCACCACAAACCGGATATGCCAACAGCAGAATCACCTTCGCCTCCCCTCAGTAAGCGCAAGAGACATCTTTGTCTGTGAGCAGGGGGGGGCGAAAGGACCGTCCCAAATAATCTGGAAAATCTGCAATTTTTTTAAAAAAGTTCTTGACTTCCAGTGGTACTTGCAGTAGAACGCCAATCCTGAATGAGTTCGCATGGCTCTCGCACAGAGTCGAAATGGCCTGCGAAGAAGAAGGTGGGGAGAGTGATGAGGAGGAAAAAATATTTCCTTAGTTAAGTGGTTGTGGTTTTTCTCGGCACTGCTGCAGAAAGGCAACCAACAGTATGTTGCTGTTGAAATATTTTTTGAAAGGAAATAATTATGAAAACGTTGATTGTGATTTGTGGAGTGGTAGTGTTGTGCTGTGTGAGTTATGCCGGGGCTGTCACTTGGACTCCTATCGACAAGGCGGGGGCGTATTATACAGAGGTACTCGGCATTGACGGGAGCACTCTTGTCGGTACATATTCTGATGGTAGTGGTAACCATGGTTTTACTTATAACGGCGGAACCTGGGCCATTCACGACGACCCGGCAGGTCAGACATGCCTTTCCGGCATAAACGGGAGCAATTATGTTGGCTACTATAGTGGCTACCACGGTTGTTCCTATATCAGTAGTTCCTGGAATACCCTCGACGCGCCGGGAGCGGCAACGGGAGGGTCAAAGGGGACGTTTATGAACGGCATCGATGGCGGCAATCTTGTTGGCTACTACACGGACTCCTCTGATAACCGCCATGGCGTTCTCTACAACGGCGGAAACTGGACTACCATTGACAAGTCGGGGGCGACTAACACATGTTTCAATGGCATCAGCGGCAGCGAACTCGTTGGTTGCTATGATTTCCACGGCGCCGTCTATGATATGACAGGCGGAACCTGGACCGTCCATGATATGCCTGGAGCATCTTTCACGTGCATCAATGGCATTAGCGGCAGTAATCTTGTTGGTTACTACACGGCTTCCGGTGTTGACCATGGCTTTTTCTATAACGGCACATCATCATCATGGACTACCCTCGATTACCCCGGAGCGGCAGGGACATACGTATATGGCATCGACGGGAGCAATCTTGTTGGTTATTACTGGAACAGTTTTGACAGCGGCAATGCCAACGGTTTTACCGCTACCATTCCTGAGCCGATGACGCTCGCACTGCTTGGTCTGGGCGGCTTGATGCTGAGAAAACGAAAGGCGTAGAACGATTTAGAAATTGTGAATGAAAAGTTTGCGGGCCTCACTTGCGTGCCGGCTCGCAGTTTTTTTCTTTCCGGGCCGCTGCTTATGCCGCGTTACACTTCGCGTTTGGCCTCGATGAATCAGGAGATGACTTTTTAGTTTTGATTTTACACTTTACGCTTTTACCTGCCTTGAGTATGGTGGATTAAGCTGTAAACTTGCAAAAGTTTCTCCCGTTTTACACAGGGTCTTGCAAAAAACCGTCACTGTGGTAAAAGATTCATTGCCTCGATTCGTATTTTTTCTCGGGTACCTGGTATGGCGGTTAAGTTTATACGACACATCAGTCGTTTCTCATAAGTCTTTGTTTTGAAACGAATTATATCATCCTGCGGATTAAGCGGTTTGCGTGAATATATTCGCACAGTCAAAAATTTATAACCAGCAATCAAAAAATTCCTTCTATTTTTCAAAATAACCCTTGACAACCAAATAGATTTCGTTAAAGTTTCAGTATCTCACGTTGGGTAATTCCTAACGTCACGCTCTTCGGGGCGTCGCCCTTACCCATGTGCATGGTAAGGGCCTGAAAGGCAGTTGTTTTCTGCCTAGGTGTGTTGGGCCGCTCTGTTCTTGTGTGCGGCTTTGAGCATCTGCGATGACCGACCTCTGCTTCTGTAAGAATTGGTCGGTACGGAGTGAGCCGCATTGTGTGGCCACATAAAATGAGGTTCCTAATTTACGAAAGGAAACCAGAAATGACCGTCTTAAAAATTAAAAAGAAAGGAGTCAGAACATGGACCAACGTGAGATCGAACTGGTCCGGGCAATATGCCATGAAGTTGATATTTTGGTGACCCGGGACCCTGGAGCTTCAAATTTGGACGCTCTTGAAAAAGCAAGATTAGAAATGAACGACTACCTTTGGAAAAAAAGGTATCGCGAAGCCGAGAGTAAGGCCTATGACATCTTAATGATGCATTTTGGGTCTTAATCTTCATCGTGTTTAGAAGATTGCTATGGGGCTAAAAGGACGTCCAAAACTCCGTTAATAATCGGGAATTGTCCCGTGAATCATAATAGAGGAGATGAGTTTTGAGTATAGGAAAAGGTATAAAATTTGTTCGTGCAGCTTCAGGTCTTCGCCAAGGCGAAATGGCAAAGCGTCTCAAGATAAGCCAAAATTACCTATCTCTTATAGAGAACAATAAAGCCGAACCTAGTCTCACATTGATTAAAAAGATATCGGTTACCTTCGGAGTTCCAGCAAGTTTCTTATTTTGGGAAGACAATATGGCCGCCGAGGGGAATAGCCCTCAAGTGACAGAGTTATACGAACGTATCAGGAGCCTTGTACATGAACTCCAAAGATTGCGTATCTCCCGGCGGTCAGCAAGCATTTAAAGAAGACGTGACATATAAAACTCTAAGGATTAGGTACATTAAACACCTGCCTATAATTCTTGGCGTTTCACTTGACTCTATCCAGCATATAACACAGAACCCAGATAAATACTATCGGGAGTTCGAACTGCAAGTAAAAGGCAAGGATCGAGTGCTGGTCGAATCGATCGACCCACTAAAAACCCTCCAGCGTCGAATTCTCCACGATATTCTCTTGAGGATACCTCCCTCTGCGAGTTCCTTTGGAGGAACAAAAGGCAGGAGCATTAAAGATAATGCGATGGTGCACCGTCATTCACAGTTCATAGTAAAGCTTGATATAAAAAATTTCTATCCCAGCATTCATAATACAAAAGTTTATGAGTTTTTCATAAGCCAAGAATGCAGTCCAGATGTGGCGCATATACTAACTAAATTGACCACACGTAATCATGCTCTTCCTTTGGGGACTTCTACAAGTCCGTTTCTTGCTGATCAAATAGTAAGACCTATAGATTCGAGAATCAGCGCAATGGCTAAAAAGGTTGGTTTGAAATACACAAGGTATGTCGATGACATTACCTTGTCCGGTAATTTTGAATTAGAACGGATTACAGGGACGGTAATGAAAGTATTAAAGCAATCAGGCTTCAAAACAAAAAAAGAGAAACTTATATATTACAAACCAGGCGATAATGCGATGGAGAGGATTATAACTGGAGTGGGGATCATAAATGGGCGGATTTCGGCTCCTTTGGATTACGTTAATGCATTCAAAGTTGAATTGAAAAATGCGATCGTACAGAGTCGAAGGGAAAAACCTGAAGGGGAGTTTAAGCCTCGCGAGCATTATCATGGTAAGATTACTTACATAAAGTGGCTTGATCCCAATCAGGGCAATAAATTGATGTCTATGTACAGAAAAGTAAAGTGGCAACATCTTGAATGGGCATTACGCCAATCGATAAAGGATTGATATGGCGGTTAGGTTTATACTTGGCAGGAGCGGCACGGGCAAGACACACCATTGCGTAAGGGCAATAGTGGATGCTCTGTCACAACCGGATAATGGGCCATTATTACTTCTTGTTCCCGAGCAGGCGACCTATCAGGCGAGCGAGGCAATACTCAGTGATACGCGTATAACCGGCTATAATCGGCTGCACGTCCTGTCTTTTGACCGCTTGGTTTATCTTGTTCTCGGCAAAAATATCGCCAGGCCCGCTATTTCGCGCCTCGGCAGGACAATGGTAATCCAAAGAATACTCCGCGAGTGCGCAGGCAAACTAAACGTATTTACCGATTCCGCCAGGATGCCCGGTCTGGGCCAGCGTTTAGCCGATACGATTACCCAGTTGCAGCAGTACGCGAACACGCCGGACGATATAAAAAATCTCGTGCAAAATCTGCGAAAACAACAGGGCGATAATCTGGCAACGGCAAAGTTCGCTGATTTGGGAATCGTTTTCGAGGAATACCTGAAGTTTATCGAAGGTAAATTTCTTGACCCGGATATACAACTGGCCTCGGCCTGTAAGGCCGTTGCGGGTGCGGATTTGGTGCGCGGGGCGAAATTGTGGGTCGATGGTTTCGCGGGCTTCACCACGGCCGAGCTTGCACTGCTTACCGAACTGCTCAAAGTAGTCGAAGACGCCCAGATTGCCCTTTGCCTCGACCCGGCGACGACCGACATAGCCAACCCGGACAAGAGCAAAATCGACCCGACCGATTTATTTGGCCACATCGCCGAGACATACGCCGAACTTGTCGAGCGGATAAAAAAGTGCAAACTCAAACTTTCCCCGCCATTGATTTTGAATAAGCCGATGCGTTTTGCGAACAGTTCTGCGATTGCGCACGTCGAGCAAAGCGTATTCAATCAAGATGCCGGTGTGATATCCGCAGGCGGCAAAATTCGCGTCGTATCAGCGCCAAACACCCGTGCCGAGGTGCAGTTTGTCGCCCGGCAGATAACAAACTTAGTCAGGCACGCCGGCTTCAGGTATCGCGACATCGCCGTCATCGCATCCGACCTCGATTCTTATGAAAACTACATCAAGACCTGTTTCGAGGATTACAGTATCCCCGTCTTTATAGATAAACGAAGGCCCCTCAATCAGCATCCAGTAATCGAGCTGATTTGTTCTGCGCTGAACACCGTAACAAATGATTTTCCCGCAGGCGAGATATTCGCGTATCTCAAGACCGACCTGCTGAATATCGAGCGCGGTGAAATTGACCTGCTTGAAAATTATTGTCTCGCCTTTGGCATCACCGCCAACGACTGGAAAAGCGACAAGCCCTGGAAATACGCCGCCCGAAACGCCGAACAATTCGACGAAGAGCGCGTAAATCGAATCCGCAAGGAAGCAATCGCGCCTCTGCTGGAACTGAAAAAGGAACTTGGCGATACCGCTGGCGATAATAAGTCGCTTGCCCCGGAGCAGTTCACTAAAATAATTTTCGATTTCCTCGAAGTAGCAGAAGTTCGCAAACAGTTGTCGAGTTGGGTCGAGCAGGCGATACAAAAAGGCGACTACGCAGCTGCCGATGAGCATCGCCAGTTTTATGACCGGCTAATCGATATTTTTGACGAAATGGTCGCGGCATTTGAGGGCGTATCCCTTGACTGTGAGGATTATCTTGCGATTCTTCGAAGCGCCTTCTCGCAGATAACGCTTGCCTTCATTCCTCCCAATCTTGACCAGGTGCTCGTCGGCTCGATTGAACGCAGCCGACATCCCGATTTGAAAGCGGTTTTCCTGATTGGCACAACCGAAAGACAATTCCCCTCGCCTGTCGTTTTCGACAGCATACTAAGCGAAGAAGACCGCCTCGCCGCACAATCATCAGGCGTTGACCTGCCGCCTGGCGTCCGACAGGAGCTTGCCAACAGGCCATACCTTGCCTATATCGCGTTCACAAGACCTTCGGAATTTCTATGCGTTACTTATCCCGCTGCCGACCAGAAATCAAACGCGGTTGCCCGTTCGCCTTTTGTCGATAACCTGTGCAGGTTATTTGATGACCTCAAAGAGGAGTCGGTCGATTCCTCGCCGCCGGCTATTGAAGATGTCTGCACCACATACGAACTTGAGGATGTTCTTTGCTGTTCGCCGCAATCGGAGGAGTTATTGGAGAAAATTGTCCGCGATAACCAGCTTTCAGCGATTGGTTCAAGAGCAGCGGGAGCAGTCGGCTATAAGAATGAAGCGACGCTGGATAGTTCAGTTGTCGGGGAGCTTTTCGATAAGCAGTTGTCCAGTTCCGCGTCCCGCCTTAGCACCTTCGCCGAATGCCCTTACAGGTACTTCTCAAGATACATTCTCGGTCTGAGTAAACGCGAAGAGTTCAAACTTGAGCCGCCTGACCTTGGCGAGTTTTATCACCGTGTCCTCGACAGGTTTACCAAAAGGGCCATCGCCGACAAAATCGATTTCGGGACAATCGCCGATGATGCCTTGATTAAAATTCTCGATGAAGAGACCGAACGAGTTTGCCGGGAGGATTCCTTCTTCTCCAAATTCGCCGCCCACAGCCCGCACAACGCTTTTATGATTAGCTCCGCACGGGAATATCTGCGGGATTGCGTCATCGATGTGTCGCAGATGATTCGCGCGGGCGCTTTTCGTCCCGCGATGTCCGAGATTTCATTCGGCAAATCCAAATCCGTGGGTGATTCAATCGGCGAATTGACATTAACACTTTCGGATGGCCGACAACTCACCCTCAATGGCCGAATCGACCGGCTGGATATCGCGAAAATTGACGGACGAAAGGCCGCCATTGTCTTCGATTACAAAAAACGCTCCAAAGATTCTTTTAGCTGGGCGGAATTTTACTATGGCCTCGATATTCAGCTCGCGGTTTATATGCTCGCTGTTCGCAACGCCGCTGGGAAATTTGTTGACGATATCGCCGGCGCGTTTTATATGCCGATCGAGGTCAGCCCGGAAAATATCGAGCTTGGCAAATCCATCGATAACAATCCCAAATTCGCTCATAAGGCAAGAGGGATATTCAATGGCAATTATTCCTCTTCGCTCGACGGCACAGCCGCAAAAGATAGTCACTATTATAATTTCTTCGTTACAAAAGAAGGCGACCCATACGGTAAATATAATTACCTCGGCTCTCTTCGAACGGCGGATTTCGAGGCGTTTATGAATTTCGGCTCGCGCAAAATAACCGACATTGCCGGGCAAATTACATCCGGCAAAATCACCGCCCTGCCCTATCGCCTCGGCACAGATTCGCCCTGCAAACAATGTGAATATAAACCCGTCTGCCAATTCGACTGGCAGATAAACAATTACAACTTGCTTACCCGCGTCAATAAAGAGCAGGTCCTTGACTTGATTAAAAACGCAGATGAGTCAAAGTAAGATTAAATGGACGACACAGCAAAACCGTGCCATTGTTGAGCACGGCAGGAACGTCTTTGTCTCCGCTTCAGCCGGAACGGGTAAGACCGCTGTGCTCTCGGGCAGTTGCGTCAACGTCGTGACCAACCCGTCTGCCTGCCCCGACGTCTGGAGCGTACTTGTCGTTACTTTTACTGAAATGGCCGCCGAAGAAATGCGCTCCCGAATTGCCCGGCAGTTAAGTTCTGAGATGGAAACGACCTCGGACGCCACCCTTCGCAGGCATCTCCGCAGGCAGTTGATTCTGCTCGGCGCCGCGGACATAAGCACAATTCACTCATTCTGCAAACGCATTATCACCGAGCATTTTTACGAAATCGGGCTTGACCCGACCTTTCGTATTATCGACGCCGACGAGGCGAAACTGCTAAAGACCGAGATACTCGAAAAAACAATCGACTGGGCCTGGAAACAAAATAATATTGCCGAAGCCCTCAGGCAGCTTATGACTCGCAGAGACCTGCGAATGACGGAAGGTTTTCCCGCGACCATAATCGAGATAAGCGACTTTTTAGACGGCGTCGTATCACGCGATAACTGGCTTGAGCGGGCAAAAGTTTTAGCCGAGGCAGTTGACCCGTTTGCTACCGATATCGCGCAGGCCCAAAAGCAAATCGTAACAGATAAACTTCAGGACGCCCTTGGCCGGCTTGAATTCGCGATGAAAGTTTATAATGACCAAAATCCGTCGGGCAAATGGGCCGCGAAATGCAGAAACGAATACATAAAATCTGTTCAGCAATCTATCGAGCAATTCAACGCCGGCCGGTGGGAATTTGTCAGGCCAAAAGTTTTTAAACCAACGGATGTCCCGCAGGCGGACTTTATCGCAGGAATTGTCGGCGACGCGCTTGATTCTGTCAGGGGACTCAAAAACCTGGCGATTTTAAATCCCGAATACCTTAACAAATTCGCCGGTGCAATCGGCACACAGACAAAAGTCCTCGTAGAGCTGGTCAGGCGTTTTGATGATTCGTATCGCCAAGCCAAAAAGGCAGTCAACTGCCTGGATTTCGCCGACCTCGAACACTACGCCCTGCGCCTTTTGGAAAAAAGGGGTCAGGAGCCGTTTTCTCCCGAACCGTCGCAAACCGCATTGAAACTGCGTAAAAAATACAAATACGTCTTTGTAGATGAGTACCAGGATATCAACGACGTCCAGCAGGTAATCATCGATATGGTCGGCTCGCCTGGCAACGTCTTCGCCGTCGGCGACCCGAAGCAAAGCATTTACCGCTGGCGCGGGGCAAGACCCGAAATCTTTATCGAGCATCTTGGCCGAGCGTCGGCCTGTCCCGAGCAGGGTCGAGGGGTAACACCGGAATCGAGTAACGCCGGCCTTCGGGTTGACCTCAATGTCAATTTCCGCTCCGTCAAGCCAATCCTTGATTTCGCCAATAAGGTATTCGGCCGGATAATGACCGCCTCGTTTGCCGGAATCGATTACGATGAGTCAGCATATCTTAAGCCCCACTCTGATACCGCCGAAACCGCGATTTCTCCTGCCGTTGAATTGCACATTCTCGATGAAGCACAAGCCGACTCCGATGCGTCGCTCTTCAGCGGCAGGCAGTTGCAGGCGGCGATGATTGCCCGGCGAATAAAACAGTTCGTCGGCGATGACACAAACGAGCAAATCATCGACAAAGAAACAAAAAATCCGCGACCTGTCGAATACCGTGACATTGTTGTCCTGATGCGTTCGCTGGCTGGCAAGAGCGAATTTATCGAGGCGCTGCGACTCGCCGGTATTCCCGTAAGCTGCGACGCTGCCGCCGGCTATTTCGAGGCGACCGAAATTACCGATATGCTATGCCTGCTGAAGGTTCTCGATAACCCGCGACGCGACATCGAATTCGCCGCAACGCTGCGAAGCCCGTTTTTCCGGCTCACCGACACCGAACTTGCGAAAATTCGCCTGCACGGCAAAAAAAATGATCGCAACCTCGGCTTCTACGATTGCGCAAAGTCCTTTTGTGAATCTGGAGGCGAACGCGGACTGACCGACAAACTTGCGAAATCACTCGACACACTCGACGGATGGCGAACCGTAGCGCGTCGGGGCCGGCTCGCGGAATTGATTTGGCATATCTTCCGTCAAACCGGTTACCTGTCATTCGTTTGCGCTTTGCCCGATGGTCCCGCTCGCAGGGCCAATCTGCTGAAACTCCACGACAGGGCCATCCAGTTCGAGGGATTCGCGGGCAATTCGGGTGTTCCCTCGCTTGCCCGCTTCATCGTGTTTTTAGAGAAGCTCATAGCCGCCGGGGAGGACTGGTCAAAGCCCCAGCCCGAAGCCGGAACAGGCAATACGGTTCGCGTTATGAGCATTCACAAAAGCAAGGGCCTCGAATTTCCCGTCGTCTTCATTGCCGACCTCGACAGCCGGTTCAGCAAAAAGGACTTCAGCCGTGATTGCGTTCTGGATGAACGCCTTACCCTCGGCCTGAAAATCATCGATGCCGAAAGCAACTCACGCCTCGACTCGCCGGCATACCAGGTAATCGAGGAGCGAAACCGTCGAAAGTCGCTGGCCGAGGAAATGCGAATCCTCTACGTCGCGATGACAAGGGCGATGAATCGCCTTATCCTCGTCGGCTGCAAAGACCGGGATAGCTGCCGAAACATTCTCGCCGCGGCACATTCATTCGCCGGCCAATCAATACCATCCTGGCATCTCGAAACACGTCAAAATCACCTCGACTGGATTTTATCCGCGCTGGGCAGCAAGCCGCTCCTGCATCAGGTATTTCAAACCGAACTGCCGACGCAAGCCACGCAGGATAATTTATTCAGTGTTCATTTTTACGACCAGCCGGAGCTGGCGAAACTTTCCGCTATTATCCAGCACTCAAAACTAAAAACTCAAAATTCAACACTCAAAACTCCAGTCGTTAAACATAACCTGGCCGGCCTTAAACGCTCTCTTAATTGGCAATACCCATTCGGCAACGCACCATCGCTGCCCGCCAAAAGAACCGTTACCCAATGGACTCACCGCAACGACGAATTCACAAAAATTGATTATTCGCTTGCCTTCGACCGAAAACCAAAAGCTGTTTTCTCAACTAAGCAAATCGACGGCAGGTCCGTTGGCACTGCCACACACCTTGTTATGTCAAAACTTGACCTGGCTAAATCCGTAACGACAGAAGCTGTAACTCGACTTATTGAAAAACTCGTAAAAGATGGCGCTCTTATTCAGGAAATAGCGTCACAAATAAATGCCGAATCAATTGCGAAATTCTTCAAAAGCAAACTTGGCCAAACAGTCCTCGACAAAAAAACTGTCGTCCGGCGAGAATGGCCCTTCACCTTTGCCGTTCCCGCCTCGGAGTGGAAATCGGACAACTTAGACGAAATACGAAATACTAAATACGAGATACGAGATACAATCATCGTCCAGGGCATAATTGATTTACTTGTCAAAACGCCCAAAGGTCTCGTAATCATAGATTTCAAAACCGATGATGTGTCCGCCGAGGAGACACTCAGGCGTGCTGAATTATACCGCGGACAATTAGACCTTTACGCCCGGGCCGCAAGCATAATCCTTGACCAAAAAATAGACAGCAAATGGCTCTGTTTTCTAAGGCCCGGCTGCGAAGTCGAGGTCTGAACCTGGAGAAAAAATATTATTAGATAAGGAGGAAAAGATGATTACCGCACCCAAAGCCAGGTATCTCATAGCGTCAGCGTTTTTACTTCAGATTGTGTTTAACCGCGCAGCCCTCGCTCATCTTAAAACAGCCAAACTGTTCCCTCCCGATGCCAACGCCGGCGACAGTTTCGGCGCTTCGGTCGCAATCGACGGTAATATTGCAGTTGTAGGCGCGTATCTGAATGACTCGAACGGCAGCGACTGCGGCGCGGTTTACGTTTATGAGCTTTCCGGCTCGCAATGGCTCCAGCGGCAAAAGCTCACGCCTTCTGATGGTTCAGTCAATGACCAATTTGGCCGGTCAGTCGCCATTGATGGCAACACAATTGTTGTTGGCAGCTATTACGGCGACAGCAATGAGCCGAATACCGGCTCCACTTATGTCTTCTCTCGTTTGGGCGGTGCTTGGACACAGCAGCAAAAACTCATCGCTCCCGACGCCACCCCTGATGACAGATTCGGCTGCTCCGTCGCAATCGATAATAATACAATCGTCATCGGCGCTTATCGCCGCAACAGCTTTACCGGAAGCGCCTACGTTTTCGTCAGAACAGGTTTGACTTGGGATTTCCAGCAGGAGCTTACTGCATCAGATGCCCAGCTGGATGAGTATTTCGGCTACAGCGTCGCAATCGACAACAACACAATCATCATCGGCGCACCAAATTGGAACAATCCGCGTGGCTCCGCCTATTTTTATCAACGTCAAAGCACGACGTGGCTCGAACAAAGTGTTCTGCGCGGCGATGCCGGCCATTTCGGATTTTCTGTTGCTCTCGATGGCAACTGGGCTGTTATCGGTGCGTATGAGGGCAATACCAATATTGTTTCTGGTGCGGGCACGGCTTATGTCTTCGCCAATACCGACGCCGGCTGGGTCGAACAACAAAAGCTTTTTGACGCCAACTCTCCCGCTTACAGCAAGGACTTCGGCTGGGTAGTCGCCATAAAAAACGACACAATACTCGCCGGCTGCCCCTATGATTTCACCGACGGTAATAAAACCGGGTCAGTATTTGAATTTGTCCGCACTGGCTCAACCTGGATTCAAAGCGACCGGTTCACGGCTGGCGACGCCAATACAGACGATAAATTCGGCTCCTCGCTCGCATTATCAGGTCGCCATATCATCATTGGTGCGCCTTATAACTTTAACGATGGCAACTCAACCGGCTCGGCATACCTCTTCGACAATTTCCCCGGCGACCTTGATGCCGACAGTGATGTTGACTTTTTCGACTTTGCTGTTTTGGCCGATTCCTGGAAGCAAAATAATCCCTTGGCGGACATTGCTCCCGCACCAGCAGGCGACGGCATCGTAGATATAAAAGATTTGGCCGTCCTCTGCGATAACTGGCTGGCTGGTAAATAACAGACATGGCGCAAAGCTGGTTCTTTAACCCAATATCCAGCATGTCTGGAGGCGATGGAGACCTGTTCCAGCCCGCCTCAAAACCAGCGAAAACTGCTTGTAGATGAGCCGAATTTATGATATATTGTGAGTTTTGAGCAACTTAACCAAACGGGGTTTTACCTCGCGCTTAATATTGTATTGGGAGATACAAAAATGAAGGTCGGAAGATTGGGTTTAATTACTGGTATCATTAGTTCTGTATTGGTTTTGCAGTGCTGGTTCGCCGGTCAGGCGGTTGGTGCGCAGGCGCCTGCCTCCAAACCCGCGGCTGAACCCAACGGGCCGTCCCCGAAAATTGTTTTCGAGCAGACCATTCACGATTTCGGTCCCGTTGCGCCCGGCTCCACCAATGCCTGCAAGTTCAAGTTCAAAAACAAAGGCGCCGGTGTCCTCAAAATTAGTGATGTCACCAAAACCTGCGGCTGCACCGTACCAACGCTTGAAAAGAAAGAATATGCCCCCGGTGAGGAAGGAGCGATTGATGTCATATACAACGCTGACAAGGCCAGCGGCCCCAGAACTCGACACCTCTATGTGCTCTCAAACGATAAGGATAACCCGAGAGTCGAGTTGACCATCAATGCTTCTATCGCCCAGAAGATTGTTTACGACCCGGAAAAGCTGGACTATACGATCAAGGGCGAAAACGCAGGTGTCGTTGTACTAACCTTGCACAGCGTCGATGACCAGAATTTTGCGATTACCGCATTCAACGCCACCGGCAACGCCGTCTCCGCGGACTTTGACCCGAACCAAAAGGCCGCGAAATTTGTCCTTAAGACCAAAATAGACATACAAAAAACAGGCGTCAACAGCAGCGGCCGCGTAGAAATTACAACCACTCATCCGGAGTGTCCTACGATTACCGTGCCTTTCAGCGTTCTGGCAAGATTTAAGGTTGACCCGCCTGCCATAAATATACTCAACGCCGAAGTCAACAAGTCCGTCGAGCGGGAATTGTGGCTGCTCAATAATTACAGCGAAGATTTTGAAGTCGCCTCAGCAACCTCCAAGGAAGGTATCATAAAGGTCCTCAGTCAGGAAAAAATTGGTAATCGCTGCAAGTTCGGTCTTGCGATAGTCCCTCCTCCGACTCAAAATTCAACGAGGATGTTTACGGATACGCTCACGATAACCACCAAAGACGGCGAAAAAATAGAGGTCGCCTGCCGTGGGTTCTATCAGCGACAATAAAGGCGACACAAACTGAATCTTGCCGGCAATGACGGGAAAAACGGCTTTTATCTTCCTGCTGACCGCGACAACGGTGCTCGCAGTCCCAGTAGCGCCTGGGCAAACGCGAGAGCTTGTTACTATTTTCTTTACAGGTAACGAGTTGGGCTCAATGCAGCCCTGTGGCTGCTCGGGCGGACAACTTGGCGGCCTTGACAGACGTTATGCCGTCTTGAATGCCGTCGGCCCGCAAAATCGCCTCATCATTGATACCGGCTCGCTGGTCTCGGAATCAACCGAGCAAAACCTCATTAAATTCAACATCATCGTACAGGCCTTTGCCCAGCTTGGCTATGACGTAGTCAACCTCACCGAACAGGATATTCTTATCGCTCGCCAGGCGGGACTTCTTGATGGCCTCGGTTCGCTCTTCAACTGTATAACCGTCGGCAGCCCCGATGACGTAAAACTGCCCGCAAAATTCACAAAGAGATTTACGCTAAATGGAACTTTCATTGATATAGCTGTTGTTGCCGCCGAAACCGAAGACCAGATTTCCCGGCTGCCTGACTTGTTTTCATCGCCCGCCGGGTCGCCTTCGGCGGTAAAAATTCTGATTCTTAACCGCGCCGACGCAAAAACAGTCGCTGCCGTTTCGAAAATACACCTCTTCGATTTACTGATTGTTCCTCCGCAGTCCGATGAGCCGACGCTCGTTAGCGATGCCAATGCCAGCCCTCTGGTAATCTCGTCGGGCCGGCTGGGCAAATACGTCGGCAAAACCCAGGCGATATTTGACGGCGCGGGACAAAAACCCCGGCTGAAGTTTACTTCGGTGCCGGTTACCGAGGATATTCCCCAGCATCAGCCGCTTGTCGAACTTTATAAGGACTACCAGCGGTTGGTCAAAGACGCCAACATAATTGAAAAGCAGCCGCGTTTCATTTTCGACTATGAATACGAAAAGTGGATGACAAGCAAACAGGTTTTTATACCCGGTTTGAGTAAACAGGCGTCGTCGGACAGCAGGCACGCCGACGCCTTCGCTACGCTCGAAAAGGTCGGCTCCGAATATGACCCCGAATGCGTCGTCTGCCACGTCGTCGGTATGCAATACCAAACTGGCTATATCTCCCCGGCAAAAACCCCCGAATTGAAGGACGTCGGCTGCGAGAATTGCCACGGGCCGGGTTCCGAGCATCTCAGGTCGCTCGGCGCAATCGAGACCTCAGGCCCTATGTCAACCTGCAGCGATTGCCATACCGCTGAGCATAGTGGGGAATACGCAGCCAACCAGAAGCAGTACTTTGAGAAAATCATCCACTGGAGAGAGCCGGTTTCCATAATCAGAGTCACAGAACCTAACCGCTCATCGAAGTAGAGGCGAAAAAAGGGCAGTTTGCCCTGCCTGTCCAGAGCGTAGTCGAGGGGAGCCGACCTGTGGCGAGCGCAGCCGAACCAATCGAAGGGCAACCTTTTTATTTTTCGCCTCCTTTTGATAAAAACCGTTGTTTTATAGGACTATTGGCCATACAGCTTCCTCCGCCGACAGAGGCCTGAAAATAACCCAAAAACGAGGTCGCCAAGCCCGCCACAGGCGGAACTTTTTGATGGTTTCTTTGTCTCATTTAGTGTGGTGATTCCGTGCCTGTCCAGAATTGCCGAGACACCGTGTGCTCATGGCGAATCAGGGCTGGTCCTTAGAGACGAGTAAGGAGAGATATGGAGCGTGCTATGGCAATAAAGCTGAGACCCGCCTGCCGGATGGTCAAGTTTGCTTTCTTTGCACTTTTAATACTCGGCAGTTTTGCCCCTTGTCAATTGGGGCTGGCTGCCGACCTTGCGTCGCCCAACGAAACGGCAACGCCTGTCCCCGACAGATACAGAGCTTTTTTACTTAAATGCATCTCACCACAGAAGGCCAAACAATTTCTGGCTGACGTGAACATCACGAATGCTTCTCAGCTCAATGATTCCAACACGTTGCTGGTTACAGCCAGCCCGGATGCTCTTCTCAAAGCCGCGGCCCTGCTAACACTGGCTGATTCGCGTGAAGAATATGCCGTGAAGGTCCTGTTGCCCGCCTCCGAGGCAAACCGTATGCCGTCCGCGGAAGCAATGGCAGCCGAAATCGGCAAGATATCCATAGGAACCTTTTATAATTTGCCGGGCGGCACTGGGCAGCGGGCGATTGTGGATATTCACGAGGATAAGCTTATTGCCGTCGCACCGGTCGCGGTTATGGACAAATTTGTTGAATATGCCGATGTGGTAAAACGAGCCAGCCCTTTACCTGACCTGGAGGATGGTCTTGCCTCTCGGCCCGTTGTGAAATCAAGCCCCGCCGACCCGAATAAGGCGTTCGGCGAGCTTCTCGATTCTATATCCAAAGCCGAAAGTAATCTAAAATCGACCTATACCGCAAAACAACAGACCAAACAGCCCAAAGCAGAGGGGGTCGTGACCAAACCCAGAAAACAAGCGGCTAAAGACAAAATAACAAGCAAAGATAAAAAAGCCGCCGAGCCAAACCTTGAAACAGCCATATCGACAGAGCCAAACGAGGAAAAGGTTCGCAATCCATACGAGCCGGAATATGCCGTCAACGCCGATGAAACACTCGAGCTTGCGTTGCCCGAAAAACTTGATGTCATCAGTTTGCTCGAACTGGTCGGCAAATATCTTAACCTCAATTACGTGTATGATGAGAAAAAAGTAAAGGGCATGGAGGTCAATCTGAAGGTGCAGGGGCCAATCAAGGTAAGAGAGCTTTACCCGCTTGTTGAATCGGTCCTGAGATTTACAGGCCTTGCTATGACCCGTAAGGGTAATTTGGTTACGATAGTTCCCATTGCCGATACCTTGGACATAGACCCTGCCTTAATAGAGTCCGACAGTGGCCAGGTTAAGGCAGGCGACGTGATAGTTACCCGTATTTTCCAGCTTAACTATATCGACACCGCCAGCGCCAAAGCCCTGCTGGAAGGTATGAAAATAGGGGCCGTAACAGAAATAGCGGCGAGGGGAGCGCTTATTGTTACCGGCTACGCGTATCGTATGAACAGGGTGGAGCAGCTTCTTGAAGTCATCGACAAGCCGGGCACCCCCAAGCAGTTCAAGTTCCGACAGTTAAAATACACTATGGCCAGCACGCTCGCCCCGAAGGTCAAGGCGCTTGTCGAACAACTCGGAGATATGTCAATTGCGATTTCCTCTACTCCCACGGCCGCGACGTCTCAGCCGCCAAGACGTGTTCCAGTTCGCCAGCCGACGCCTGCCCAGCCGACGCCTGCGGCAGCGCCCGGCTCTTCAAAACCGTCGATATATCTTGACGCTGACGAAAGGACCAACCGCATCCTGATGATAGGGCAGGAGGAAGAGTTGACCGTTGTGGAAAATCTCATTGACGCCCTTGACATCGCGCAACAGGACCTGCGTTCGCTTCGCGTGTATGAAATGCAGCACGTTGACGCCGAAGAGGTAAGAAAGAAACTGGAAGAGCTTGGCGTAATAGGCGCCAGCAAGGCGACAACAGCAACATCAGGTAGGATTACGGCCAGAACCGCCGCTCCCGGCGCACCGGGTCAGCCGGCCGCATCGCCGACGCCTGCTCCAATGACAACCCCCGGTTCGGAAGGGGAATTGCCAACCGAAGAGCTGCAGGTGGTGGTCATCGAGGCAACCAACTCCCTGATGGTCAATGCCTCGCCTGAACAGCATGCCCTGATTGCAACTATCATCTCCTACGTCGATAGCGAGAGTGAACAGAGAGCGATACCCTACAAGGTTTATCCGCTTCAGAATCAGGCGCCGGACCATATCGCGGAGGTCCTCAAGAAGTTACTCGAGGACGTCGTCAAAGATAAAGATAGCAAGATTGAAAAAGTTGTAAAGAAGACCGAAGAAAACATCATTGTTGTTCCCGACGCCAATACCTTCTCGCTGATAGTGTACGCCAACAAGAAAAATCAGGACTGGATTGCGGATTTGATAAAGACCTTGGACAGACGCAGGCCTCAGGTTCTTATAGATGTAACGCTCGTCGAAGTGACCAGAACCGAGGCATTTAACCTCGACCTGCAACTGGCAAGCAAATTCCCGGAAATGGTGCCTGGCACCGGGCATATGAACGTCGTCGGGGGTATTGTTGGCGGCGCCTCGAGTAGTGGCACCGCCACTCAGACCACCTTCCTGCCCGGCACTGTTCGCGAAGCATATAGCAGTCCCGTATCAGGTGTTGCCCAAGGGTTCTATAGCGACAAGCATATACAGGCGCTTCTGACCGCAATGGAGTCAAAAAGCTACGGACGCGTGCTGGCCAAACCAAAAATCCTCGTCAACGACGGCCAAGTCGGCATAATCAAGACTGCCGATACCACCAACGTGCAACTAACCAGCGGTGCCGTCGTATCGAACGGCGTTACCGTCCCGGGAAGTACCAGTTACCAGCCGTACAATGCTGGCATAACGCTTACCATTCAGCCCAATATCAGCGAAGGGGACCTGTTGCTTCTTATCGTCAAGCTCGAAAGAACGGATTTTCTGAAAAGGTCTGACTTAACAAAACCTCCTGATACAACGTCGAGCAATATTGATACAACAGTAACGGTTCCAGACGGCAAAACTATCATCCTTGGCGGGATGCTTAAACTTAGCCAGTCAAAAGGCGGCAACAAGGTTCCCCTGCTCGGAGATATTCCATTAGTGGGAGGATTGTTTAGAAGCACCTCGAATAGCGCCGATGATTCAAAATTGTATGTATTTGTAAAGGCCAATATACTCAGGCCTGAAGCTACGCTATCGGGACTGCCGGAGCTTGAGAAAATTTCGGAAAGAAACCGTAAGGCATTGGAGGAAAACGAAACGCGGTTCCAAAAATACGAGGATTGGCCTGGGATAAAGCCCCATCCGGTGGACCCGGAGAAGGTGCTTGACGCTGAGTAGCCGTGGGAAAATTGTAAGGTAGTGCCCGTGAAACGTAAATGAAAGAGCTTCTAATACAAACCGCGAAGCAGACCGGCATTGTTGACGCCGAGGTGCTGGCCAAGTTTTTGGAGGAGAACTCTGCCGGCCAACGAATCGACGAGGTTCTGCTTGCCTGCCCCAATTTTACCGAGGAGCAGGTGCTGCGTTTGTTCGCCTCGGCTATGGGGAGCGAATTTTTCTCCGAGATACCCGCTAAGCAGGTGCCCCCGGAATTTATCCAGACCGTCCCTGCGACATACGCCCAGCATCATTCATTGATAGGGATAAAGACAGAAGCGAACAACGGCGAACTGACCGTTGTGCTTTCCAAGCCATTAGATATTGCCGCGCTCGATAACGTATCGAAGATGACGGGTATGTCGGTTCGAGCGGGAATTGCCACGCGTGCCGCCATAACTTCGATTATTGACGTCGCCTACGAGCAGCGGACGACCGTAATAGATGAGGTGGTGGAGGAGCTGGATTCGCAAAACATCGACCAGATTGCCGATGAGGTCGCCGGCTCCGATGACCTGCTCGACGTGGTCAATCGTCCGCCCGTCATCCGGTTAGTCAACGACATCCTTTTTCGCGCCCTGCAGTTGAGAGCCAGCGATATTCACGTCCATCCATACGAAACCAAAATACAGATTCGCACCCGAATCGACGGCATTCTTTATGACACTTTAAGTTTGAACAGGAACGTATTGCCTCTGATTGTCTCGCGTATCAAGGTTATGGCGGGTATGGACATCGCCGAGCGCCGAATGCCGCAGGACGGCCGATGCAGCGTCCGACTCGGCCAGCGGGAAATAGACCTTCGCGTCAGCACCGTCCCCACAAGTTTCGGCGAACGCTGCGTCCTGCGTCTTTTGGACAAAAGCTCAGGCATTCTCACGCTTGACCAGCTCGGACTATGGGAGGACGACCTCAAAAGATTCGATACACTGCTGGGTCGCACCCACGGGATTATTTTCGTGACAGGCCCGACCGGCAGCGGCAAGAGCACCACCCTGTATGCCTGCCTTAACCGCATCAATTCCGCGGAAAAGAACGTGATGACCGTAGAAGACCCAATCGAATACCAGCTCGAAGGTATCAGCCAAATGCAGGTTGCCTCCAAAAAGGGCGTTACCTTCGTAAACGCGCTGCGGCACGTTTTGCGACAGGACCCCGACGTGATAATGGTCGGCGAGGTTCGTGACGCGGAAACCGCACGAATGGCGATACAGTCCTCTCTTACCGGCCACCTTGTGTTCAGCACCCTGCACACAAACGATTCGGCAGGAGCCATAAGCAGGTTGCTTGACCTGGGAGTGGAGCCATATTTGGTCAGTTCCTCACTGATTGCCATAATGGCACAACGGCTGCTGCGAAGGGTCTGCCCGGATTGCAAAAAAGAATATAAGCCCTCGACTCGCGAGCTTAGAGAGCTGGGGCTTGGAGATTTGCCTTCGCAGACCCAGTTCTACATCGGTGCCGGCTGCGACAAGTGCTTCCAGACCGGATATCGCGGAAGGACAGGTATTTATGAGCTGATGCTGATTAGCGAGGAAATTCAAAACCTGATATATCAAAGGACCAGCGCTACAAACCCTCAGAATGGACGGCACTCGAAAGGTTCTCGCGGGAATAACAACTATTTCTGAGGTGCTTAGAGTCACACAGGCCGATGTGATATAGGAATTCCGGTTATGCCAAGATACACCTATATAGCGATAGCGGCCGACGGCAAAAAGGCCAAAGGCACTATAGCCGCCGAAAGCCCATACGCCGCACGAAAGCAGTTGCGCATACGCAACATTCACCCAACCTCCATAAACGAGATTGGAACCGCCGAAGAGGGCAAATCCGCCATTGCCTCGGTCTTTACCAGGACCGGCAAAAAACAGATAATCGACTTCACCAAGCAGATGGCCACGCTGCTCAACTCAGGTATAAAACTTACCGAATCCCTGACGGTGCTGACAATGCAGGCGCCGGATACGAGATTCAAAAACGCCCTTACCGATATCCGCGACCGTGTGATTACAGGCGAATCGCTGACCGACGCTATGAAGGACTACGACGATTATTTCGACATAATCTACGTCAGTATGGTTCGCGTCGGCGAGGTTACCGGCTCGCTCGGAACCGTCTTCGGCACTATCGGTAATTTTATGGGCAAACGCCAAAAGGTTGAATCGAAAATCATTACAGCTATGGTTTATCCGGCGATTCTTATGTTTTTCGCCGTCGTTGTAATCCTTATTCTTACCACATTCGTAATACCCAAAATAGGCGCCCAGCTTGTCGCCGCCAAACAGGAATTACCCTGGATTACAAAGCAGTTGATGAATATAAGCTATATTATGACAAGCTGGTGGGTACTGCTTGTCATCGCGGCTATAATCGGGATGGTCTGGGGGTTAAGGCGGTTCTTCAAAACGCAGCGAGGAGCTCTTATGCGGGACAAATTCCTGCTCTCGCTGCCTATGTTTGGCCCGCTTATCAAACAGCGTGTGGTCTCTCGTTTTGCCTCTACGCTTTCGACGCTGCTGGGGTCCGGCCTGAGTATGGCTGAGTCGTTCCGCGTCGTTGGCGAGGTTACGGGGAATACCCTGATGAAACGCGCTATCGAGCAGGCCAGAGAGAGAATCCTCGCCGGCGCAGACGTCGCCACGCCGTTGCGCGACAGCGGCGTCATTGACCCGTCGATAGCCCATATGGTTACCGTCGGCGAGAAAAGCGGCGAGCTCGAAAATATGCTAAAAAACATCAGCGACGGTCTTGAAGAAAACACCGACATTGTCATCGAACGGTTGAGCGCCGCCGTCGAGCCGGTCGTCATCGTTTTTATTGCGGTAATTGTCGGCATCATTGCTCTGGCTATAATGCTGCCGATTTTGAAAATTTCACAAATGGCTATGTAGTCCCAGATAGCCGGAACTGGAGTCGATTATGAAAAAACTACAAAATACGAAATACGAAATACGAAACGCGAAACGCCGGGCATTCACAATGATAGAAATTATGGCGGTCATTGTGATTATCGGCATTCTCGCCGGCATCGTAGCCGTCAGCGTCGTTGGTAAAATCGACCAGGCGCGAGTTACCGCCACCAAGGCCAGTTTGAAAATGCTTCACAGCGCAGTCATTCAGTTCAAGCTCGACACGGGCCGATACCCCACCGAAGAGGCCGGCCTGCAGGAACTTATCGAACAACCCACCGATGTAACCGGCTGGAATACGGGAGGATACCTCGAAACAACGACACTGCCGAAGGATGCTTGGGGACACGATTTCGTTTATCAATTGTCCCCTGAAAGCGGCAAACCCTTCGTCATTATCAGCTATGGGGCGGATGGCGAGGAAGGCGGCGAGGGTTACAACGCAGACCTTTACAGCACGGACGCCCAGTAACAGAGGACGGAAAACAGATGACAGATGACAGAAGACAAAGAACCCCGCTTCGTCCAAAGGGCTACTCCCATAGGGGACGCCTTACGGTGGCAGGACAGGCAGAAGACAGGAAGCGGTTGACCGTTCTCCGTCCTCAGTCCTCCGTCTTCCGTCTTCGGGCTTTTACGCTGGCGGAGTCGATGGTAGTGGTCGTTATCATCTCGCTGCTGATACTGATAGCCGCCACAAACCTGAAAGGCGTCATTACCAAAAACTCCTTCAAAGCCAAAAGTCAGGGGCTTATCGCCGCTCTCGAAGCCGCCTCGACCAGCGCCGGTCAGAGCGACAAAAGATACGAAGTCATCATAGACATCCCGCAGCAAAGCTATCTCCTCCGCGAAATTTCTTCTTCCAACCTTGCCGATGTCCTTGAGGAAGAAATCATTGCCGAGGAGGATTTCGGCGCCAACTGCACGGTTTCATACGTTATGTTTGACGACGGCCAGTTCACAAACGAAGACAGGGCCAAGTTTCGCGCAAGCCGGGCGGGATGGCAGTTTGGCGGCATAATCGTATTGCTCGACTCGGAAGGGCAGCCTTGGTCCATCATCGTTGACCGACTAAGTAACATTGTTCGTGTGCAGCCCGGCGAAGCGCAAATCGTCTGGCCAAGGAGCAAAGATGAACTGCCCTTCTGAAGACAGAAAACGGAGAACAGAAGACAGAAGACAGGGGACGAGTGTCTGTCATCCGTCATCTGTCTTCCGTCATCGGGCTTTTACGCTGGTTGAAAGTATGGTCTCTGTCGCGCTGCTTGCCTTCATCGGCGCAAATGTCTGGTTAGTGCTGGAACGCTGCACGGCCTCCGCGGCGGACTCGACCCAGCGTATGCGTGCCTTCGAAATTGCCCGCGAAAATATGGAAAAGCTCCTTGGTTCCGACTCTGTGCAGGAAGGAACCGAGTACGGCATAAGCGAAAAATTTCAGGACATCCGCTGGCAGACCTCCGTCGAGAGCTTCTACGAACCGATTACATCGCAGCATATGTGGGCTCGCGCGGTCTGCTCCGCCGAATATACCGACTCGGCTGGCGAAACCAAAAATGTCGAGCTTACCCACTGGCTCACCAACCTGACCGCCGCACAGTCGCAGCAGTTGATGGCAAGGTCGGCGATGCAGAAACAATTACTTGTAAAGTATATTATCGCGACCGAGGAACTGGCCGCCGAATACGCCGGTGTTGATGCCCAAACTATCCGGCAGTGGGTCAAAAACGGTATGCCAATGACGGAATCCGATGAATATCTTAAGCCCTGGCTGGACTTGTACCTGCAAACCAACGGCAACCCGACGGAACAGGACAGGCAGGACACATTGGCTGAGTATCCTGAACTGTCGATTACCAGGCCGAAGAAAGCAACCCAGGGCGGACTAACAACACCTGGGTCGCAGTCGCCAGCGACACCGGGATCGCAGGTGCGGCCGGGTTCCGATTCATCGAACCCCGAAACAACGACTCCGGAAAAACTCGACCCGTAGTTGCAGAAAGAAATAGATAAATTGAAGAAGGGCCAGTAACCGGCAATTTGTTGTCGATATGCAACCAATAAAAAACAAAATATATTCTTTTGAACGGGCCTTCACGCTCGTCGAGGTGCTTGCTGCCTTGACCGTCGGCACGATGGTTCTAATCGTAGTCATGGCTCTCTACAACAGGGGGCAGAGCGGGTCAGCCGCTGTCATGGACAGGATGGAAAGCAACCGCCTGCCTCGCGAAATATTTCAGCGAATCGCTGAAGATCTTGACCGGGCTGTCAGCGCAGGGCAGGGGACTCAAATTGATATCTTAAACAAGCTTCAGGATGGTTTTTCCGCCGCGAAGATTGAAATACTCCGGAACATTACCGACGCCAAGGAACAATCGCAAACATTTGAAAAAATCGTCTGGCAGAGCAGCGTTGACCCCGACGGCGGGCTGCTCACTTTGTACCGCAGCCATTCCGGAATTGCGCTCGAAGATACACTGCTCGACACGCAAAAGGAGGCCTGGCAGCGAGAGGTTTTTGTGCCGATTTGCACGGGTCTTACCTTGTTCAGAATCGAGGTCCCGCAAGGGGAAACTTCCATCGACCGGTGGACGGGCGAAGTTCTTCCGCCGGCGGTTAAAGTGACGTTGTCGTTCGCCCAGCCGTATAAGACGGTAACCGGCACATTTGATGTCCCGGAGCAGGACAAGCTGGTTCGCACCATCGCTATCGACAGAACCCGCAAGCTGGCGTTTAATATACCGGCGATTGACATCAACCAGCCAGCCGATGCCAACGAGGAGTCCGATGCCAATCAGCCGACGGATGTTGGGGAATCGGCGAGTCCTATGCCATTTTTACGAAAATAAAATAATACAGGAGCAGTCCTTTGAGTAGTGACCTGTTTAGTTGTCAGAATAATCCGCCGGCCGTAGAAGCCGAACCGTCGGTTCGCACGGCTCGACTGAACTCGTCGAAGTCCAGCGGCATCGTGCTTCTGATAACGATGGTTGTGCTGCTGATTCTGGTGACTCTTGGATACACCATGGCTAGCCGCGTCGCGGCTCAGCACCACAGGGACAATTACGTCGTCGATTACACCAACGCCTGTTACGCCCGTGATTCGGCGATTAAATACGCGTTGGCTTCGCTGGAGGATCTGAACAACATTAAGTTTGTTTCCCGTCCCAATGAGCCGGATTTTTCCGACCTTTTCCATCTCAGTGAACCGGCTTACCGCCAACTGCTTGAACAATGGGCTGCAGAACTTGCGAAAAATCAGTCCGAGGTACTTAATAACTCCGGCGAACCGCCGGAATCTCCGAATTCGGTAGGAGTTGACGAAAATAGAACTACCACAAGTCTCCTCTCCGCCCCGGAGGCCAACGACTCGAACGGGAAGCATGCCGCCGACTCGAATGCCATCAAGATACGCGGGCCTTATGGACCGGCCTGGCCTTTCGTAACCGAGCCGGTCGAATTTCAAATCGGCTCTACAACCGTGAAAATAGAAATCGAAGATGAAAATGCAAAATACCCGGTGGGCTGGGCCATCATCGATAATGAAAAAGTCCAGCGCGAGGCACAGGCAGGCCTCGAAACATTCTGCGAATGGATGGGATTTAATTCTGACCAAATAGAATCCGTCAAGGGACAGCTAAAACAAATCGGCTCAATAAAGCCCTTCAAGGTCGAATTCAAACCCGTCATGCAGAGAACGCCTGTTACAACCCAAGTTCCCCCCACCCCGGCCAGGCGAGGCGCAAGGACACAGAGAGTCGTTTATAGGACAACAAGCGTTTCGCAGGCAGAACTTTCGACCAAACAAATCAAAGATTTTTCAAAACTTTTCCACAGTTCCCTCCTCGATACGCAAATGCTCGCCGCACCCACAATTATAAGCGAAGACAGAAAAGAATCGGCGCTAAAGTATATGGGTTTGTGGGGGACGACTCAGGTCAATATCAACTCGGCGCCAAGAAACGTCCTCGAAGCCGCCTTTACCTTCGGGGGCGACGCCGACAAGATAGCAGATGAAATCATAAAAAAAAGGCGAGAAAAGACGTTCGACAATATTGATGAACTGAAAAAAGAGTTGTTTGCTTTTTCCGACTCTATCGAAAAAAGCAGACCTTACATTAACACGACCAGCAGCGTATTTGCGATACGCGTTACCGCCTCAAGCGGCGTGGCAAAGGCCTCGGCTGTCGTCGTTGTGCTGAAAGATGGCGGCAAAATCGAACGAGTCGCCATTGTGTGCGGATAACCGTTGCCGACTTAAAGGAGATGATTGAAAAATGGATTTGCTGCCGAACATCAGGAATAGTCGATTAGGAGCTTGCTGAAAGTGCAACCTACTAACTTTCTTGGAATATACCTGGCCAAAGACCACGCCACGGTTGTCTGTCTGGCCGTCCAGGGCCGCGACAGAAACCTCGTTGGCTGCTTTAGTGTTTCGATAGAGCAGGACGAACAACCAGGCCACCAGATGCTGGCCCAGCGTATCGTGGCCGCCTGCGCCGAAAAGCAGATTAAATTTACTGAAGCGGTGGTTGCCCTGGATTGTGCGATGTTTATGCAGCACAGCATCCACAGCGAGTTCTCAGACGTCAAAAAAATCACCCAGACGGTCCGCTTCGATACGGAAGAGGCCCTCGGTACCGACGCCACAGACGTTGCAATCGCATTCAAAATAGATTCTACCGACCAGACCGGCTCAAATATCAGTGCCTTCACCGCGCAAAAACAACTGCTCGCTGAGTTGCTTGGCGCCCTGCAAAGCAACAACATTGACCCCGTCAGCTTAGAGCCCGACGTCAACTGCCTGGCAAGGTTCGTCTGCCAGAGTATCTCGCTGCCCCCTGATGCCCGCCCGTTGTTCGCGTTCCTGTCCCGGCGAAACGGCTACTTTATCGCGCCCGTTTCTTCTGTCTGGCAGGGCGTATCTCCGACGCCGGCCGCCTCGATGCGAACCTTTCTGCTCAGCGCATCACAAAACAGAAATGAGATGCTGGTAAAACAGGTATCTATGACCACCGCGATGCTTCAAACAGCCGGGGTCATTAATCGCCTCGAAATCTTCGACGTTGCCGATTCGCTGGTCTGCGATGATATCGCCAAAAAACTCACCGTTCAAACCAATCGCATCGACATAGTCGGCTCAGCGAGATTGTCTGCCGAGAACCTGGCTGACTGCCCCGACGCAGTTGAATTCGCAATCGCTTACGGCGCCGCGATTGCGTACCTCGACCTGCCTCACAGTACGAACTTCCGCAGCGATTTTATGCCCTACCAGGGCAGGAAGATGCGTCTGCAGCGGACCCTCAAGTTCTTCACCGTTGCCGCCGTCATTCTTATGTTCGCCGCCGGCCTATATGGTCTGATGCAGGCGATTCAACTCAACAAGTATCGTGCCCAGATGCGGGTGAAATTCACCAAAGAGTTCTCGGCCGTTATGTTCGGCGAGAAGATGCCGAACAAATCAAAAGAGGCGGTCAGAAAAATCAGCACCGCGCTACGGCGCATCAAAGAGGCACAAAAGGGCTTTTCTCCTACCGGGGAAGAGGCCATCGCGGCGAAACTTGTCCTTGTGCTTCAGGCATTCAATAAGTGCGCGGCGGCCACGGGGCTGAATATCGAATCCGTCTCCATAACCGACAAAATGATAACCATCAATGGCGACACTCCCCCGGAAAACACACTCAAAGTGTTCGAAGCTCTCAGGCAGGCCGGCTTAAACGTTCTACAGCAGCGAATCAGCCCCGACGGCGGACGCAGCACCTTCGGCGTAACGGTTGAACCCACCACAAAACAAGGCGGAGGCGGCCAATGAAAGACATAAGAGAAATATATAAAAACCCGATGTTTTATTACATACTTGTCCCTGCTCTCGCCGCCCTTTGGCCGGCCATTATCTGGGGCGTCTATCTGCCGGCCGCACGGGCCAATCTCAGTGAAGAAATGGACCAGTTCACCAAGGCCGAGCAACTGATTGAGGAATTGCTCGCGGCCGACCCCGAGCGCCTGAATTTCACAAAGGGAAAGAACACGGCCAGCGGCTTCGATTACGCCACCGCCGTCCAGCAGGCCGCCGAATTCTGCTCCGTTCCCGCCGGCAATTACAAGTTGTCTTCCGGCATAATTACCAAATCCGAGGGCCAGAAAAACCAGTCCGCCAACGTCTCGCTTAAGGGCGTTGAAATAACCAAGGCCGCCAGGTTCCTGTCCACAATCCAGTTACGCTGGTCGGGTCTTCAGTGCACCAAGATAGCCCTCAGAAAGAACAAGGGCCTGCCCGACGCCTGGGATGTTGACCTGACGTTCAAGTATTACTATTGATTACGAGCTTAACACGGGGCGCTTGACGTTCTTTTTTTGCATAAAAACAGCCGGGGCCTGTCACTTTGTGACAGGCCCCGGTTTAATACTACTTTGTAACCTTATACTTTGTCGGCAGAACTTATCTCTTTCTGCGAATCAAAGCAAGGCCACCTAATCCCAACAGAGCCATTGTTGCCGGCTCGGGAGTGATCTGAACGTTGTCCACATATACAAGCCCTGGCGTTGTGCCACTATATTGCAAGGCCCAGTATATGCTGTACGCACCATTGATTAGAGAGTCAGGCGACATGCTAGAAAGATCGTAGGTGATTCTCCACGTTATATCACCCATCCCAGTGTTCCAATACGCTGTGTTCCCATTGTTATCGGGCAATCCAGGGGAACCGCCGCTGAGAACTTGTATGGAGATCTGGCCGTCCCTGAGTTCTTGCCAAGCCCAGGTAGTATGGTTCTGTAAGACAAGTTTATCAGAATTAACCCACGAATCGTCGGACCATCCGTCTGCAAGTTTAATCGTCACATCAAACGACATTTTCGTGGCACCGGCAGCATTCGCGTTACCATTATAAGCTACGCTCCAGTATTGGCCGGCTACAGGAAGAATTCCAACGCTCCAGGTTCCATCTGTGGCTGAACCATTACCATATTGGGCTGGTATCAGCACATAAGGACCACCCCAGCAACTACTCCAGCCATCCAACTGGCCATCTTCCCAGCTCCAACTATCATTTGCATAGCAGGCCGAGACCATAGCCAAAACAAGACAAACCGCTACTAATCTACTCATTTCTTACTCCTCCTTCTACGTTTGTTATCACTCTCTTCGTCATTAATCCCTGGCTACAAGCCATGAGATTCGTTGTTCGCGACATTCATTCTCTCTAAGAAATGCGTTTGTCTCGAACAACAACAAGCACTACAGTTTGACTTTCACCTTTTTATAACCTTGCGCTCGCCTAACGTTAAATAAAGCGACAACTTCTTCACTTCATCTATTCACTTTTCAATTGGCTGCACCCTCCTCTCGTGAGGGAGCCACATCTACACACTTCTGAGGATACTCTTTACAATAATGAGGATACCACATTCGCTGCCTGTATGTCAAGAGAAATTATTATAGGATGCAAAAAAAATTGCAGGCCTCGCTGTGTTGCGTAACTGCTGTATTATCAAGAGGTTATGCGACGCAGCATTGTTTGTTAATTTGGGCAATTTTTGTTATTTCGTAAAATGTCAGTATTAATACTGAAAGGATATACTTGTTTTCACTAAAAAGAAGGGCCTGCCTTTACTGGGAACAAGCCCGGTTTAATCCTGGGGGTAAATGATAATCCTGTCGTGAATGATAGTTACCAGGTCGGCTTTGCCGTCGCCCGTAACATCCGCTACCTTCATTTGTCGCGGCTCCACTATCGGCGCCTGCGGCCTGGATTCTCGGTAGGTCTTGTCTTCAAATGTCTTGAATCGCATCGCCGGTATGGGTTTGCCCGCCGAGTCAAGCGTCAGTATCTCAATATGGTTATGTTTGTATTCGACCATTATGATATCGGTCAGTTTGTCTCCGTTGATATCCCCGGTGGTGAAATTGCCGTAGGCGCCGTCTTTTATTTTGGTTTCATAGCTGAATTTTTGTTCGAGTCGATACCGATTTGTTTTGGCTCCCGGCGGGATAACAATGCCGAATTTCTCGCCGTCAAACAGCACGATATCCGCAGGTCCGCCCCCCGTCAGCGAGGCGAGCATCATTTTTATTCCCCCAGCCGGATTCCACGACCCGACGTCCAGCTCTTTGTCGAAGCGGTACGTTTTGTCTGTGCCCGGTGTAAGAATCTGCAGCCGGCCCTTTTGGCCATCCAATAACAGTATCGCTTTGCTGTCTTTTGCGCCGTCAACTTTCATCTTTGCTGCGGCTACAGCCGAGATACGATTCTCGGCGCTTTTGGCATTATACTGGTCGAGGACTGTCCATTCACCGTTGGCGAATGTCATACTTCTGGCAAAGTTGTTTTGCGCCACCAAAAGCTCATCGCCTGGTTTACCATCAGTATCAGCCGAATAAACGGAGCGAAGAGTCGCTTCTTTTATCAAGCTTGTCTGTGCCTTTGGAGAATCGACGACCTCGAATTTCCTTTTTTCTGTCTGGCGAACGAGGATGGGCAACTCATATTTGACAAATATAAGCACGTCTTTTAAGCCGTCGTGGTCAACGTCGATGACCTTGATGCCCTGCGGATTTGTAGCGAGCTTCGGAAGCTCAACGGCGAGGGTATCATTGGCGTCGGCCTTTGTCACGTTGTAGATAACCCGAAGCGACCTTGTGTCCGCCTGTGAACGGGAGATATATACGCAGTCAACCGACTTGTCGCCGTCTATGTCTGCAAGCTCCATAGCCAGTGGTTCGCCCGTCAAATCGACTGCTTTCGGGAAGGTCAATCGTCCCGATTCGAATTTACTTATGCCGATTGTCTTTTCCTTTATGCTCAAGACACCAAGCTCACTTTTACCGTCGCTATCGATGTCCGCTGCCGATAAGGCGTCGGCCTCCGCCAAACTCGGGAATCTTGCCGGTTCCGCCAATCCTACGCCGGGTATTTGCCTGTATAACACGAGTTCCGCCGCACCGGGGTCGCTGATGACAACATCCGTGAGTTTGTCGCCGTCAAAATCACCGACTACGAGGTCTCGTTTTTCGCTGCCCTGCCCTGCCGCGAGGGGATAAAACAGCACTGGCCAGTCATCGCCCTGCGAGTTGTCCGCGACCAATTTATAGCAGACCAGCCGTCTGCTTATAGCGTCAATCGCAACTATATCTTTGCCTTCTTTGCCGCCCATGTTGGCAAGCTCCAGTACAAGTGGCGGCTCGGATAACAGGCGTATTTCGGGTCCTAACTGGTTATTTTTCTGCCCGAGACGGACGTGAATTGGTCTTTCGGCATCGTCGGTAACAAGCAGCAGGTCGTTTATGCCGTTGCCGGTGAGGTCGCCGACCTCGGCACCGATGATTCGAGCCGCAGCCGGGTATTTGACCGGCTCGCCAAGAGAACCATCTTTTTTCTGGAGCACGACGTATATAGCATCCCTTCCGACCACAAGCAGGTCTTTTTTGCCGTCGTTGTCTATATCCTCACAGATAAGGGCATTTTCATTGGGCAGCGCGTCGTCGATATTGATTCGTTTTCTCGGCTGCCAGGTTAGTGTTTTCGACTTGTTTTTTCCCTGCTGGGGTTTTTGCAGCAATATATACAGGCCTCGCGGCTCGCCGTAGTACGCCAAATCGATCAGCCCGTCGCCGTTGAGGTCGCCGGCAACCATACTGTATATCCTTTGCGAGACCGGCACGGTCTGTCTGGTGAATCGACTTGGGCCTATCAGCGCGTTTATATCAATGTCATTGGGGTCAACCGCCACGTCTTGGTCCTGCGGGCCGATTGAATCCTTTTGAAGCAGAATCTCTATCGCGGCTTTTCGGTTGTTGGCCACGGCGATGTCGTTTCGGCCGTCGCCGTCAAAATCGGCAATCTGCAAGTTCTGGATTCCATAGTCCAGCTTGATTATCTCCATCTCGCCGAATCCGTAGTATTCGCCCAGGCCGTTCGTGTCCGTCTGATTAACGTCCTGTTTTTGCTGCTCACTATGCAGGTCTTTTATGGGTTTGCCGGCGACGGTTGTAACCGCCGCAAGACATAACAATATGATTGTGCCCTTAATCGTTCGCACCGGATACCTCCACGCAATCGATTATCTTTAAAACGTTTTCTAAATCATCAATTATCAATCATCGATTGTCAATACTCTGGCACTTATCAGCCCGCTATGTTATCTTATGGCAAATTACGAATAGTAAGGGGTTACGGGTATGTCAGAAAGATATGATTGCATAATAATCGGCGCCGGCCCCGCCGGATTGGCGGCCGGATTATACGCCGCGAGAGACCGTTTCAAAATGCTGCTGCTCGAAAAGTTTGTCCCGGGCGGGCAAATCAACAACACCGACAGAATCGAAAACTATCCCGGCTTCGAGCGCATAAGCGGTTATGAGCTTATCGAAAAAATGCAAAAGCAGACCGTCGCCTTCGGCGGTGAAATCAAAACAGGGTCGGAAGTTACGGCCCTGAAAAAATTAAGCAACGGCGATATCGAAATTTCCTGCGATAAAGACAAATACCTTGCCCGCTCGGTCATACTCGCCCCCGGCAGTGCTTATCGCAAGCTCGGTATTCCGGGCGAAGACAAGTTTCGCAACGCCGGCGCGGGCGTCAGCTACTGCGGAACCTGCGACGCACCGTTTTTCAAAGGGAAATCCGTCGTCGCAATCGGGGGGGGCAACACCGCGCTGGAAGAAACGCTGCACCTGTGCAAATTCGCCGCGAAGGTAACGCTGCTCCATCGCAGGGACGAATTCCGCGCAACCAAGGTCCTGCAGGAAGAATTGCTCGCAAAGGCAAAGGAGCCGAATACGAATCTGCTGGTTAAATACAGCACCGTGGCGACAATCATTGACGGTAAGGACAGGGTCGAATCCGTCCGGCTTAGAAATGTTAAAACAAATAAAGAAGAGGATTACCCCTGCGACGGCGTTTTCATTTTCGTCGGTATGATTCCCAGTACCGGGTTTCTCAAGGGTTTTGTGGACTTGACCGACGATGGTTTCATCAAGTGTGATTTCGCGCACCTTCGGACAAGTGTCCCCGGCGTATTCGTGGCGGGCGACTGCCGGGTGGCAGCCGCGATGCAGCTCGCGACGGCTACAGGCGACGGGGCAAACGCAGCGATGATGCTGAAAAATTATTTCCGCGATTCAAAGTGGTGGAACCAGCCGGTGGCCGGGGGACTTTAATTTTCACTTAAAGCAGTTCGTCTATAGCCGCGGCGAGGTCGCTTTTGCCGGTCAGGCCTACCCATTTCTTTTGGACCTGCCCGTCTTTGAATAGAATGATGGTGGGTATCGCGCTTATGCCGAACTCCATAGCGCTGTCTCTGGCCTCATCGGTATTGAGCTTGCAGACCTTCGCCTTGCCTGTGTAATCCTTTGCGAACTCCTCAATGACGGGTGCCATCATCCTGCACGGGCCGCACCAGGGCGCCCAGAAATCCACAAGCACGGGCACATCCGATTTATGAATAACATCGTCGAAATCCGCATCGGTAAGCTCAACTACATTGCCAGCCATTTCTGATTCCTTTCTCAAATTGGCCTTGGATTAACCGGATTTTATAGAGTCGGCCAATAACTGTCAAACGCTTATTTCGTTTTTCTGCTTATGATTGTTCTTTTGTCTGGCCGTCCGGCAGAGCTGGTTCATCGGCGGCTTGTTTGTGCCCGCCTTTCGGAGGCAGTTGGGCAATAGGTATTGGCAGAGGCGATTCCGTTTGTGCTTCTTCGATGGGCTGCTCGATTACCGAATTATCCGCCGGGGGTATTTCCACAATTGGTATAGGCAGCTCGTGCACCTCTTCAGTTATTTCTTCTTCAAGCTCCTCCTGTTCTATAGGTAATTCCTCAGTCTGGGCAGGCACTGGCTCCGGCGTATGCTCCTGTGCCTGCTGGGTGGCCGCTTCTTCGGCCTCGATTTTCATTATCGCCTTGCGCACCGCCTCTTCCGCGGGAACATCGGTCAGCGCACGC
>JBEKAT010000040.1:0-16262 GCA_050015775.1 Sedimentisphaerales bacterium
AGCTTAAACAATCAACTCAAGGAAAAGATTCAGCAAAAAGACGACCTTGAGAAGTCGCTGAACGGCCAGCTTTCAACACTGAAAACCAGGGCCGACGACCTGCAGGCGA
The DNA here is from genome assembly GCA_050015775.1 of Sedimentisphaerales bacterium. Taxonomy (GTDB): domain Bacteria; phylum Planctomycetota; class Phycisphaerae; order Sedimentisphaerales; family Anaerobacaceae; genus Fen-1362. Next base: position 110 of record JBEKAT010000040.1, read on the forward strand.
AGATTAACACCGTCGAAAGAGAAAGGTCCGAGCTTCTTGAAAGAGTCAACGGCTGGGCAAGCATCACCAAGGACTTCCAGGCGACCACTGAAAAGCAGACACAGCTGCTAAGCACCGCCCAGGAAGATGTGAAGCAGTTAAAGACCGAGGAGATAAAGCTCAGCAAAGAGCTTGAGCAGACCAGTGCCACACTCGTTGAAAAGACGGCAATAATAGAGGCGGCTGAGGCGGAGAAACGCCGGCTGATTGAAGAGAAAGCGGATTTGCAGAACCAGTTAGACAAGGCGATGCAGGCCGGCGGCAAGGTTGCGGCGGCAGGCACACCGGTCACACAGGAAAAGGGATATGCACTGCCCGCGCAGACCACAGCCGCGGTGATAAACCTCAAGGCGTTGATTTCCGAGGTTGACGCAAAGAATTCGCTGGCCACAATATCAATCGGCTCAGCGGACGGCGTAAAGGAAGGAATGAAATTCCACGTTACACGAGGCAGCGAATTTGTCTGCGACGTTCTCATTGTTGACGTGGATACCGAAAGGGCCGTAGGCGTTCTTGAGTTGGTACAATCCGCCACAGGCGGACCAAAAGTCGGCGATAACGCCGCGACCAACCTGTAAGCCGAATCGCCGGATTTAAGATACGTTTATTGAGGATGGAATATGAGTCCTGAAGCACAAATACACAGCACAAAACCAGCGGCAACGAGCAATATTTATACGGCCCTTCTGGCGGTAGCATTCGGCGTAGTGTTGGCCACGGCGGCCTTCGTCGCCGTTAAGTGCTATTTCATCTACGAGACACTATTCAAAATTCCATAAAATTTCCTTGTTGAGTCGGCTGGCAGGATGCTATAGAATATGCCCGGGTAACCCGGGTATTTTTATATGTAGAGAACGGAATCGATGAAGTTTCTGGACGCGATATTAGGCAGGTTCAGCATGGATATGGGTATCGACCTCGGTACCTGTACCACGCTGGTTTGTGTCCGAGGCAAAGGCATCGTCCTCAATGAGCCATCAGTCGTCGCGGTCCGCAAAGGCACCAACATTGTCCTCAACAACGGCGAAGCGGTGGGACTCGTCGCACGCGAAATGCTTGGCAAGACCCCCGGCTCAATCAGCGCAATCAGGCCTCTCAAAGACGGCGTAATCAGCGATTTTGAAATCACCGAGGCGATGCTCAGCTACTTCATTCGCAAGGTCCACGGCAGAGGCAATCTTATAAGGCCCCGCGTTGTAATAGCCGTGCCCAGCGGGATAACCGCGGTTGAGCGCAGAGCGGTCATCGACAGCGCAGAGCGTGCCGGCGCAAGGAAGGTATATCTGGTCGATGAGCCGATGGCGGCGGGTATCGGAGCGGGGCTGCCGATTACCGAACCGACGGCATCGATGATTGTCGATACCGGCGGGGGCACGACGGAAGTGGCGATAATGAGCTTGGCGGACATCGCAACCTGCGAATCGATTCGCGTCGGCGGTGACGATATGGATGAGGCGGTTATCAATCACCTCAAACGCACTTATAACCTGCTGGTTGGTGAGCCGAGGGCGGAAAAGGTCAAGATACAAATCGGCTCAGCGGCGCCGTTAGAGGAAGAGCTGACAATGGAGGTCTCAGGAAGAGACACCATTTCAGGGCTTCCGCGAAAAATAGTTATCACAAGCGAAGAAATCCGCGAGGCGTTGAAAGAGCCGGTTGCGGCCATTATCGACGCGGTAACGAGGACCCTCGAAAAGGCGGAGCCCGAACTGGCCGCCGACCTTATCGATAACGGGGTTCACATCTGCGGCGGTGGGTCGCTTCTGCGGGGTATGGATACGGTATTGGCAAACGCGACGGGCCTTAAAGTCATTCGCGTCGATGACCCGCTGACGGCGGTGGCGCGAGGCACGAGCGTTTACCTGGAGAACCTGGAGTTGTGGAAGGACACAATGGAGCATTCCGACTCCGGCTGGTAACGGCACAGGATGCTGTAGTAACCAGAAATTCATAATGCGGTTATGGCACGGAAGCGAATCAGAATCTCCAGAAGGATGTTGTTCGCCTGGTTTATGCTGGCAGGATTTATCCTGCTTTTTTCCCCTCTTGCGATTACCAGCAGGTTCCAGTTTGCGTTCGCCCGCCTTTTTCACCGGCCCCTCAACGCGGGAAAACAGATGCCGCTTTCAGCCAAAACCGAGCTTTCGCTCAAGGATGATTTCAGCCGAAAAGAATCGCAGTATCAAAACTACATCGCAAACCTCCAAGAGGAACTGCGCCAGAAAGACCAGACGATTCAACAATTGTCGGGCTTTCGGACAAGATTGCGCGGCCTTGAGGGGGCCAAGTTAGTGCCGGCGGACGTTATCGTCGCCTCGGTGTCGGGACTGCGAAGCGAATTTATTGTAAATCGCGGAAAAGACGACGGGCTCACCAAAGACCTCTTTGTCATAGGTGACAATAGCGTCATCGGGACCATATCCGACCTGTATGCCCGCACGGCCAAAGTGCGGCTCTTCAGCGACTCCTCGTCGGTGGTGCAGGTAAATATACCGGATGTGGAAATAAACATGCTGATGCAGGGCAACGGAAACAACACGGCAAAGATAAAAATGGTGCCGGTCAAACACGAAATCAAAATCGGCTCGCCGGTTATGCTTCGCAAAAAACCGGGGGTTCTGGACTCTGCTATGATTGTCGGCGAGGTGCAGCAGTGCAAAAGAGACAACAAAAACCCGGCGCTGTGGGATATCACCGTCAAGCCGAGTTGTGATATTACAAAACTGAACAACGTGGCTATCGTACTAATGAACCCACAGGGCCCCGGCAATATCGGTCGAGTCGATAACGCCAAAATATCCGGCGGGAAATAAATATGCAGCTCGCCTCCCCGCCAATCATTTATTCCTTTTATATCACCACGGAGAAGTAAAATGCACTGGCCGCGCTTTGCGGTATTGGTTCTGATTGCCACACTTCTGCAGGCACGCTGGATTGACACAATCGCGGTAACGAACCTCCGCGTCACGCCTGACCTGCTGTTGATTGCGATGGTTTTTTTCGCGGTCCGCTGTAGCGAATCAGAGGCGATTATCACCTCGTTTGTGCTTGGTTTCGCCGCGGACATAGCGGCAAGCGGTTTCTCTATGGGGCCTCTGATAATCAGCTTCGGGTTGTTCGGAACCGCCCTGGCGTATCTGCACCGCCTGATTGCCATCAAAAAGGTGCCTCACGAGGCGATTACCATATTTGTCATCGCACTGGGCACAGGATGCCTGGCCTGGCTGCTGGCGCGCGTGGCGGGTCAATCGCCAAGACCGGGCGGCATGGGCGCATTATTGGGGACATCGATTTATTCGGCGGTGCTGGGGCCTGTTTTGTTCTTGCTTTTGGACTGGCTGATGCGTATAAAAACCCGGCGCCGCGGACGAAAATAAATAGCCCGCAAACCTCTCGACATGTTTTAAACGTCAGCTATGTATAGAAAACGAATCACCATTCTGGTAATCGCGGGGGCCGTTTTGCTCGGCGTCTGCGTGTTTCGCCTGGCGGATATGCAGCTGCTCTCGACCTCGTTTTACAGGGAACAGGTCTCGCAACTGCGGATTCAACAAGGTTCCCTCCAGCAGGTCAGAACAATGCGAGGCAGGATACTTGACAGAAAAGGGCAAATCCTCGCCGCCGACGAGCCGAGGTTCTGGCTGGCGATAAACTATGAACTAAGCCGATTTCTCGACGAACGTGTGCTTCAGGCAATGTCTCTCCGGGTCAAATCGAAAAACCCCGACGCCAACACATCGCCCCTGCAGCAGGAATTTGCCGACCGGCAGGAAGACCTTGACCTGCTGATCAACAAATGCGTGCAATTCGGTATGTCCCGCGAGGACGTAGTGCTTCGGCTTCAAAAGATAAATGACAAAATCTGGAACCTGAGGACGTTCTTTGCCTGGGCCAGAAACAACCCTAGCGCCGACCTGATGAAGAAATACGGCCGGAATCTTAATAATATCCCTCTCGCTGAGGCGGTAGCAGATTTTGGAAAAAAATTCCCTGACCCGTGCGACCGCCTTTTGCTGATAAATAAAGTGGATAACATCGCCGAGCTTAAAAAAACGCAGCCCGTTGTTGAATTGAAGACAGAGGACGCCGTGTTCGCCGCGAGAGTGGAATTTATCAACGTCCCCGGCGTGGAGGTTATAGCAAAGGGCCAGCGCGTATATCCCTTCGGGTCGGTGGCGGCACAGACCATCGGCTGGGTAGGCCCGCCCCGCCAGCAGGATAAAGACCTTTTTGCCGAAGACAGGTTGTCGAGTTATCTGGACGATGAGCTGTGCGGACGGGAAGACGGCGTCGAATACGTCTGCGAACAGATTCTTCGCGGCAAAAGAGGCGAGGTCGTCTATGACATAGACCGCCAGTTAGTGCGTCAGACGGAGGCGCAGTTCGGCCAAGACGTCCGCCTGACAATCGATATCGAGCTGCAAAAAAAAATCGAGCGACGTATAGCCGACTGCTCGCTCAATCGCAACTGCAAGGCTCCTGCCGCGGCAGTTGTTATCGACGCCGGCTCAGGCGATATTCTCGCTCTCGTTTCGCTGCCTGATTACGACTTGAATCTTGCCAGACAGACCTACGGCATGCTCGCCGGCGACCCCTGCGAACCGTTGCGCAACAGGGCGATAAATATGCATTATCCGCCCGGCTCGGCTGTAAAACCGCTGATATTGATAGCCGGTATGGAATCCGGCAAAATTACCGCGGGCGAAGTGATAAGCTGCCCCTCGCACAGGGCCCCCCAGGGCTGGCCAAACTGCCTCATATATCTTAGAAACCACTGGGGACACGATAGTATGTGGTCAAACACCGCTCGTAACGCCATAAAAGGAAGCTGCAACATATATTTTTCACACTTGGCCGACCGAATAGACCCCGTCGTTCTGCAAAGCTGGCTCTTCAGATTCGGCTATGGGCGTCTCGCCCTGCCGGATTCGACTCCCGCCCCACCGCTCTCATCAGATGAATCACCGGAACCGAATCTCCCGCTTCGCCTCTTCAGGCAGGTACAGGGACAGATATCGAACACCCCCGCAAAGGATACGGTTACAAGTTTCGAGCAATTGCCCGCCCTGGAGCCGAGCGAAGAACGCTGGTTCGGAATAGGCCAGGGTAACCTCAGGGTAACGCCTTTACAGGTGGCAAACGCGATGGCCTGCCTGGCCAGAGGCGGTATTTATCTCCCGCCCCGGCTAATAGCCGACCCCTGTTCGCCGAAACCTGAGCCGGTCAACCTGAATATCTCGCCTGTGACATTGGCAACCGTTTATGAGGGAATGCACGCCGTCGTGGAAGAATCGGGCGGAACCGCCAACAGGGAATTTGCGCCTGCACTAAGAAATTTCTCCTCGCAGGGAATACGACTATATGGCAAAACCGGCTCAACCTCGCAGCCCGAACACGCCTGGTTTGGCGGCTTTGCCAAAGACGCAAAAGGAAGAACAATCGCAATCGCGGTCGTTGTCGAAGGAGGCCAGCAGGGTTCAACCGACGCCGCGCCATTGGGAAGGGACATTCTGCAATTCTGCGCTGAAGCCGGATACCTCGGCTACAAATAATCAGCGGGCCTGAGGATTACTTGCCGCCAGACGACCCTTCAGCGAATCCAGGCGGTGGCTGTTTTCGAGATAGGTAAGCGTCTTTTCGATTATCTTGCCCGCGACAGGTGCGGAGATTGCTCCGCCTGTGTAGCCCTTGCCTAATGACATATCAGGTCTTCGAACCGATACAAGGACGATAACCTGCGGGTCTTCGACCGGTGCGCCTGCGACAAATGATGCGATATACTGGTGCTCGGCGTAGCCCCTTTCGCCGACTTTAGCGATATTGGCGGTGCCCGACTTGCCGAACACATGCCATTTTTTCAGCTTCGCTTTTTTGCCCGTCCCCTCGTTGACCACGCCCACCATAGCATCTGTAACAAGCCATTTGGCAACCTCAGGGTCAATACAATAAGCAAGCGGCGGCGGGGCCTGAGTCAGCTTCACGATATTGCCCTCGTTGTCAACAACCGCTTTAACCACGTGCATATTGACTGGATGCCCGCCGTTGGCAAGTATGCAAAAGGCACGAACAAGCTGTATCGCAGTAACGGTTATCTCCTGCCCAAACGGTATTCGCGTAACGCTGTAGCCGGTCCACTTCTGCGGAGGCCAGAGCAATCCGGAAACTTCGCCCGGCAAATCAATCCCCGTCTCTTTGCCAAAACCGAAATTTCTAAGTGCCTGGTAAACTTTTTCCTTGCCCATTTTCTGGCCGACTTTCGCCATTCCTATATTGCTCGAATTGACCAGAATCTCCCGCGGCGTCAGGTAGCCAAAGCCGTTTCGATACTCGCTGATACAGCCAAACCCCTTGCCGCAGTAGTTGCCGTTTTCGCAGAATATCTTTTCCTTCAAGCTGACGATTCCGTCCTCGATAGCAGGCCCCATAACCATCGGTTTTATCAAACTGCCCGGCTCAAACTGGTCTGTTATCACACGGTTGCGAAGTGAATTTGCATCCGCGATATTAAAATTGGCAGGGTCATAATCGGGCAGGGACACCATAGCCATAATCGCGCCCGTCTTCGGCTCAGCTACTACCGCAACCGCCGATTCTGCGCGGTAATTTTTATATTGCTCCAGAAGCGCCTCGCGGACAAACTGCTGTATCGTCGCGTCGATGGTCAGGATAATTCCGACGCCGTCGGTAACGTCAGCGTCGTGTTCTCTTAGCCGGATGGGTCTGCGGAATGCGTCGGCGACAAAAATGTTTCGCCCCGCCGAACCCGCCAGGTCTTTGTTATACGCAAGCTCCACACCCTCAAGACCTCGGTTGTCTGCGCTTGTGAACCCCACAATATGAGTTGCCAGCGGCCCCATCGGATAATGCCGTTCCCAGTCGGACTGGATTCCCACACCGTGAATTTTGCGGGCCGCAATCGCTTGGTTGGCGTCAACGCCGACTTTGATTTTGACAAAGCCGAGATTTTCACTATCAGTAATAATCCTGCAAATGTTATGAGCGCCAATATCCAGAACGTCCGCCAGTTCACTTGCAGTTTCCTTGGGGTCATCAAGAACTCTCGGCTCAGCGAAAACCGTCTGGATTTCCTCGCTGGCGGCCAATACCCTGCCGCAACAGTCAAGAATAGCGCCTCGCTGAGGAGATATCGTCGCAACAGTTTGCTGCTGCCTGGCGGATAAGCCGGAATAGTACTCGTTTCTGAAATACTGGAGATAAAGACATCGCGTCGCCAGAGCCGCAAAAGCAACGATTAAAGCCGCAAACAGCCAGACAGTGACACGACCGCTCGATAATCGATGCTCGATACTCATTGCCCGAAAAAACCCTGTAATCGGAAAATCCCGTTTACTTCTTAATTTGCTTAATTTGCTTAATCTGCTGATTAATCTGCTGAGAAACGCTGGCGGGGTTAATCACACTCTCTAAGCGCAGCTGTTTTCCGGCAAGCTGCTGTTTGAGCCGACTCTGATAAACACGCGCGGCGCAGATTTTGTAGAATATTCTGTCGTTGGCGTTGCGAAGGGAAGCGGTGAATAGCATCACCGACGTGAAATAGAACGCAACAAAAACCAGGCAAAACCCCAACCGCATAAACCGCGTAGTAACCACAAAGAAACCGGCCGGCCCGGACTACTTGGTCGGCATCTTCAACTGCATTCCAACCGCGATATCATCCTCACTGGACAAAATATCGCTGTTCAGCTTGACTATATCCTTATAACGATTGCCGTCGCCAAGTTGCGAGGCCGCAATCTTCCATAAGCTGTCGCCTTCTTTGACGACATAAACGCTTCCCGACTTTGCCGTTGCCGCCGGCTTGTTGGTATTGGCCGTCGAATGCTTCTGCCCGACCGATTCGACCTTTGTAAAATTCTTGTCCGTAAGAACTTCAGCAGGCGTTGACGATGCGGCAGTTGAACCAGGTATCGACGGTATTACCAGTTTCTGGCCGACCTGAAGGTCGTTAATTTTGTTAAGTGTCTTTCGGTTGGCTGCGAATATGGCGTCTATATTTTTCTGTTTTACGCCTTCCTTGACGCCGTAAACTTTTTTGGCGATTCCGCTGATACTGTCGCCGGATTGAACTACATACACCTTCGCCGGCTCAGGTGCCGCCGTCGGCTGTGTATTAACTGCGGGGGTGTTCTGTGCCGGAGCGGAAACAGTCGGGTCTATCGATACAGCCGGGGTCATTTCTGCCGGCGCAACCCCAACGTTGCTCGGAGCCGGCTGAGCGGACGAATGACCAAACTGCGCGGACCCCGCGGCGACCGGCGCTCCCTGCGGCAACGGCGTTACTGTCGCGCTTGGTGCGACTTCGACTTGTTGAACGCCGCCCGCAACACCAGCGGCGGGCTGGTCCAGAGCCATTTGAACCCTGCGTTCGTTGGCGCCGATTCCAGACGGATTACTTTCCAGCCCGACCATATTGGTCGTCAGCTTGTTGCTGTTATCCTTCTGATGAAGGCCCGGCAGGCCGTTAATTACGAATGCGATAATAAATATGAATACCAGTCCCAGCAACAACCCAATTTTTGCATCCGATGTCATAACGCGACTCCCTTCAACCTTTCTATTGCACTTTTTGCGCAATCCTTAATTTGGCGCTCCTTGCCCGTCTATTATTCAATATTTCCGAACGTAAAGGTGATATCGGTTTTTTAGTAACAATTCGATAAATCCCATTGTTCTCATTATTCTTAAAATCCGTTTTCACTATCCGGTCTTCCAAACTGTGAAAACTGATGACCGCTATGTAACCATTCTGTCCCAAAAGTGCCGGGGCGGAACCGAGCAGCGTTTCGAGGTTTTCCAGCTCGCCGTTGACCGCGATTCGCAACGCCTGAAACGTCCTAGTCGCGGGATGAATCTTCGACCATTGTCCGCCTTTTGTCAGGGCGCTCGACACAATCGCGGCAAGCTGACCCGTCGTTGTAATCGGCTCACGATGACGACGCTCAACAATAAACCTTGCTATCCGCCTCGATGCTCTTTCTTCACCGAACTTGTAAATCAAATCCGCGAGTGTCTTCTCATCTGCTCTGTTAATTATATCGGCAGCAGTGGTCTTTAATCTTTTATCCAAACGCATATCCAGCGGCATATTTCGCTGAAAACTCAAACCCATCCGGTCATCCTCTAACTGCGCCGAGCAAACCCCCAAATCCGCCAGTATGAAATCAACCTTTTCAATCCCCTGCCCGCGCACTACATCCGCTATTTCAGAAAAATTGGAATTTACCAGAATCACCCTGCATTGCAGCCCTTCTAAAACAGATTGGGCCCTTCGGATAGCATTTGTATCAACATCCAGGCCGATTATAGCTCCCTTGGGGCCCAATCCCTTGCCAAACAGTAAGCTATGGCCTCCTTGCCCTATGGTCGCATCGACCATCACCGCGTCCTGCGGCAGCTTTATCTGCTCAACAAGCACATCTGCAAGAACCGGTATATGTTCCGTTGCCGAACCATCCACTTTCAACAGCCGCCATCAACCCTAACCAACCGCCACCTTGCTCGGCTTCCTCCTTAGTTGCTCGACCGCAGGCGAAAACGCGACGCTTGCGAACTTCCCGCCGAGCTTTTTTACCCTTTCCAGCCGGTCATTCAGCACCTCCAATGAGGCAAACGTCTGCTCATCGATTGCTCTTGTGCCATTTAAGCTGTCTTTGACGACCTCACAATGGTTCGGATACAACTCTAACATTTGGACTCCTTTCACCCCTCTAAATCCTGACTCTGCTTTTGCAAAATCTCCTGACGGGCTTGGGCCACGCGCTTCTGGTATTGCGCCATATTGTCCGACAGATACTGCTCCCAGTCCTGCGTGTTCCAAAACTCGATGTGGTCCCGTACCCCCACTAATGTCACGTTATCTTTCAATCCTGCCCTTTTGCGCAGTTTTTCATTTAAAAGTAGCCGTCCCTGGCTATCTAACTCGACCTTCCCTGCCAAAGCGAAGTTCATTCGCTCAAAAGCTACGATTTCATCCGGCGCCGCGTTTTTCTCTGCCATCGCAACCGTCATGCGTTCGAAACACTTCTCAGGATACAGCGACAATATGCCGTTTGCCCCAACGACAAGATAAAAATCGCTGCCGTGCTCCTGGCTGTCGATTTGATTGCGGAGCTTGTTGGAAACCAGCACCCTGCCCTTGCCGTCGATTGTGTGTTCGTATTCGCCTGTTATTAAAATCATGGTTTCACTTCCACTTATCTGCCACTCATCTACCACTTATAGGGAATTATTGCCATTCATTACCACTTCGTCAACACAAAACCCCACCTTTTTCTAAATTTTTTCAAAATTTTATTATAGGACCTCACCCCGAAGACCTAACTCGAACAAGGACAAACAGTTAGATATAAACGCGGTAATTCCGGCGGACTTGTTTTTTTGCGAATTTCTGTTTTTACCCGTTAACGTCAAAATAAAAATGCCACGGCTTTTGACCGTGGCATTTCTCAAATCAATCCTGTTCACCAGACATCGATGAAACACACTTTTATGTCCCTGTCCTATAATGTCCCCAAGGCGTCCTGCAATGATGTTGTCGATTCGACTCGTCAGAATCTGAAAATAAAATCAAGACCGAGTTCAGTGGTATTGTTTTTTGGCTCGTACCCGCCACTTGGGTCAACTTCGGATTTAGCAATGTTCCAGTATCTCACGAACGGCTCGATTGAGACGTCAATATCTTTGCCCGGATGTTCAAAGCCAACCGACCCTCGTATACCGTAGCCGCTATTTTGTCTATTGTGTATTGTCCCGAACCCGAAGTCTTTCAGATCGGTGCTTTGCCTGCCCATCAATAAAAGATCAAATTCCGCATTCGCAGATATAAGCCAATTACCGGCAAAATTTCTTAGCGTTTTAACACCAACAGGCAGATACAAATAATGTGATTGCCTGTCGTAACTGGCCGGGTCGCCGCTCTTGCTATCATAGAGAAACCTGTCACCGAGACCGCTATATATCGTATCAACAACGGTTGCCTTGGGAAAATCCGGACCGAACAACAGCCGAAACTCCCCTGTCGTGTCTCGTATATTGTCGTATGAGTAAGGTGTGGACGCGCCTGTCGATGGATCAGTAACTCCACCGTCATAATTCACCACGCCCCAGTCAAACCTTCCTTCGATTCTCGCCATCCATTTAATGCCCGCTTCATCTGTCGGGAACATCGGCACCCATTCGCGGTAAGTATATGCCGCCTGCACACCGTAAAAATAACCGGTTTCTTTCATATCCGGCTCTTTATACTGAAAATAATAAGCATCCGGGCCTATTTCCCAGCTACTGCGTTGCAGGGATTTTAACAGATTGACAGGTTGTTCTTCCGCGATTGCGACTGAAACAAACGCAAGGCAGACAATCAACAGCATCGCTTTTTTCATAACTAACCCTTTCATCAGTAGTTTTTTGAATAATCGTTTAGACCAGCACCACCTGGCCGGTATGGATACGTGGATTCAGCGCTCATCCCGCCGGGCGTCAACTTCGCCGCGGGCAGGGTTTCAACTTCTTCTCTGGGCCATCGGTCGCTCATTTTGTCTCTTGCTAACCCTAAAACGCCTCCCGATGTATATTTTTATACCCAGAACGCACCTGATAAGTCAAGGCAAAAATAGTTGGCTATAGCATAGGGAAATATTAAATTGCGACTTAAGTCTCTGTCCCAACGCTACTTACCTCCAATAAACCACATGTGCACAAGCCATAGGAGCACAAGTCACAGGTTACTTTTGCCCTTGTGCTCTTTTGCACTTACGCTCTTCTTAACAGCGGGTGATGGGAATCGGACCCACATAACCAGCTTGGAAGGCTGGAGCTTTACCACTAAGCTACACCCGCGTAATGACAATTGATTATTGCTAATTGATTATCGATTATTTATAGTCGTCATTAGTATCGTCAATTATAAACTCAAAATACCGGAATGTAAAGACGAGACAAAATGAGTATTCCTCAAATAGCCAAAAAAGCGAAGTCGGCGTCAATACTGTTATCGGCCGTTAAAACCGAAACAAAGAACGCCGCCCTTGCGCAAATAGCCGAGGCGTTGAAAAGCAAAAGTGCGGAGATAATCGCCGCCAACCAAAAAGACCTTCGGCTCGCCGAGAAAAATAAACTCGCAAAGCCCCTGCTCAAACGCCTGAAATTCGACGAAAGCAGAATAGCGGATGTATGCGCAGGTATCGAAAGCTTAATCAAACTCGATGACCCCGTAGGCAAAACTTTAACAGCAACCGAACTCGACGAAGGACTCAACCTCTACAAAGTCAGTTGCCCCATCGGCGTCATCGGCGTCGTCTTCGAATCAAGGCCCGATGCTTTAGTGCAGATTTCAACGCTGTGCCTCAAAAGCGGCAACGCGGTCCTCCTAAAAGGCGGCTCCGAGGCAGCCAATACAAATAAAATCCTGGCAAAGGTAATTGCTGAAGCAACTGACCCGGCTTCGTCAAAGGACTACGCCGTGGCAAGCAAAACAGGAATCCCCGTCGGCTGGATTCAACTCCTCGAAACCCGGCAGGATGTCGCTGAAATGCTCAAGATGGATGAGGACATCGACCTCGTCATTCCACGCGGCTCAAATGAATTTGTCCGCTATATAATGAACCATACAAATATACCCGTGCTTGGCCACGCGGACGGTATCTGCCATGTTTATGTCGATGGGGCCGCGGCTCTCGATATGGCGGTGAAAATCGCCCTCGATTCAAAGTGCCAGTATGTAGCCGTATGTAATGCCACAGAGACGCTTCTCGTCGATAGTAAAATCGCGAAAGCGTTTTTGCCAAAAGTAAAAACGGCTTTCGACGCAAAAAATGTCGAGCTTCGCGGCTGCAATAAAACCCGTTCAATCATCAAAGTCAAACCCGCTGCCGAAAAGGACTGGTCAACCGAATATCTCGATTACATCCTGTCGATAAAGGTCGTCGATGGCGTCGATGAGGCAATAGAACACATAAACCACTATGGCTCGCATCATACCGATGCGATTGTTACGCAGGATAAGGCGACCGCTGAAAAGTTCCTGGATTTAGTGGATTCAGCCGGTGTGTTCTGGAATTGCAGCACGCGTTTCAGCGACGGCTATCGTTATGGCTTAGGGGCGGAAGTCGGCATCAGCACAACGAAGATTCACGCCCGCGGCCCCGTCGGCCTCGAAGGCCTTCTGATTTATAAATGGAAATTACTTGGCTCAGGCCAAATCGTCGCCGACTACGCCGAAGGTAAAAAAAAATTCACGCATAAAAAATTAGTTTGATTGCCGCAAAGAGGCACAAAAGATTAATAAAAAATGGTAACTGATCTCATTATTCAAAAATCATCTTAGTCATCATCATCTTCGTCTTTACCTGTTTTTCTATTAACCTTTTCACCATCCTTAAAAATAGCTACATCATCACTATTGGGCGACTCTCGAGTTATTATCTTTTCATTAGTGTCTTCATCTTTATATGTTTTCCATACTCCGCCCTGTTGATCTTCACGTTCGCTAATTTTTCCCCATCCCATAAGAAACTCCTTATACAATTAGAAATCTGTAGGCATCACATTCGTTTTCCTTACAACAAATAAAGTATATCCTCTCACTTTCGAATTATAGTGAATAATCTAACATTGTCAAAGAAAATCTGTGTAATCTGTCCGCCTTTGCCGCAGGCCTCGCGGCCTTCGAGCCGAGGGGCGAGATCTCGCCCGTCCCGAATGGATGAGACGGATGGCTAAGAACCTACTGTTTATTTTTCAGATTCTTTTCGAAAAACTCCCTTGTTAATCGCGGAACATTCGGGTCTTTGAAGCCGCCGTGTCCGCCGCCTTTGACGGTGTAAAATGTTACAGGAACACCCGCCTTTTTCAGTGCAGCTTCAAGAAGCTCACTTTGGTGATGCGGCACAAGCGGGTCTGTATTTCCGTGAACGATAAGAAAAGGCGGATCATCTTTGGTCACGTAAGTAATAGGATTAGCCTTGGCAGCCTTTTCTCTGTTTTCTTGAACGGGGCCGCCAATCAGCTTTGACTCCGGCGAATCGGGCGAGTTATGAACCATGCCGTTCGGCAGTCGATGTGCCTCCATCTGAAGAAAATCGGTCGGCCCGAAATAATCCACGACCGCCTGCACCCTGCTGGATACTGTCAGATTTTCTCCAACATCAAATTCGTTTATATCGCCTGTTGTGCCAAGAAGCGCAACGAGGTGACCTCCAGCAGATGCCCCCCAGACGCCGAAGCGATTGGGGTCAAGGTTATATTTTTGTGCATTAGCACGCAGGTAGCGAACGGCCGCCTTGCAGTCCTCAATCTGGGCAGGAAATATTGCGTGCTGGCTGAGGCGGTAATTAATCCTCGCCACTGCATAGCCGAAACGGATATAGTCCCCCGGCCATTCACCTTCCTTACTGCCAGATAGCCATGCGCCGCCATGAATTCTGATAATCAGCGGCAGATTTTTCCCTTCTTTCGGCAGAAATATATCCAGCTTTTGGCGTTCGTGCCCATTTGGAACGTAAGACAAGTCACGATAGACAATTGGCCCTTCATTAACCTCCGGACTCGTGGATTGCACAGTTTGTTCCGCACCGGCAGCAGATAGAGATATTAATCCAATAAAAATAGCAACTACAGACATGACTTTTTTTATTTGTTTATTCATTTTTTGTCTCCTGCAATGATTATACATCTAATAACCATCGAAACAACCCCCGCCCTGCAAAAAACGTCACCCCGACCGCAGCGGAGGGGTCTGTTAAAATCAGATTCTTAGACTTCGCTTTGCTACGCCCGTAATAGCAAAAAAATCCGTGTAATCCGTGCAATCTGTGGTTAAAATATATGCGGTGAAAAATGAGGAATTTCGATAAAGCAAAACGGGTAGTAATCAAAATCGGTACGAACATCCTGTCGAAAGATGACAGTATCGACGCCGGGTATGTGGGCTTGATGGCCGGGCAGGTAAATTCACTGCTGAAAATGGGTAAGCAGGTAGTGATTGTTACTTCCGGAGCAATCGGGATGGGGGCGGGACAATTGAAGCTTTCAACCAAGCCCACCGATGTCAGGATGCGTCAGGCCTGTGCCGCCATAGGTCAACCGATGTTAATGGCGGAATACCGAAAGGCATTCGAGCAATTCGGCGTTACCGTCGCCCAGGTGCTTTTGACCGCTGAAGTGCTTAATAATCGAAAGACCTATCTGAACCTGCAAAACTCGATCGAGACGCTTTTGAAACTTGGCGTCGTGCCTGTCTTAAATGAAAACGACAGTATCTCAACTGCTGAAATCGGCACGGCGTTTGGCGATAACGACCGCCTAAGCGCACTTGTGGCGAGCAAAATCGACGCAGACCTCCTGATAATCCTCACCGATATCGACGCACTGTATGACAAAGACCCCAAAAAATACGCCGACGCAAAGCCGATTGATACGGTATTTGAGATTACCGAAGAGATATTGAAAAGTGCTGGAAGCAAAGGCAGTAAATTCAGCACGGGCGGTATGAAGACCAAAATCGAGGCCGCCAAAGTCGCCTCGAACGCGGGCTGCAAAATCGTCCTGGCCAACGGCAAAACCGAAAACGTCATCGAGCGAATCATCGCGGGCGAGACAATCGGGACATTATTTTTACCCAAACGCAAACTAAGTAACCGCGAAAGATGGATTCTCAACAGTTCTCCTGCGGGCGTGATAAATATCGACGACGGCGCTATTCGGGCGGTAAAGAATAAAAAGAGCTTATTACCCAGCGGCATAAAATCAATAGAAGGGACATTCGAGGCGGGCGATTGTATCTGGCTCAATAACAAGGCAAAGGCCGTAACTAATTTCAGCAGCGCAGAATTAGAGACCTTGGCGGGCAAACACTCTACCGAAATTCGCAAGCTCTTAGGCCCCAAACGCAGGGACGTTGTCGCGATACCGGAAGATATCGTCTTCGTGGATTACTGATTAGCCACTAAGACACAAAGAAGTTAAAAAATCAAATAAAACTTAGAGCCTCTAACATAATGGATAATTTAACAAATGGTTCCAGCAGATTTTGATACAGCCGATTGTCAGGAACGCCTGATGAATGTCGTCACGTTTCTCATAACGAATGCGAAGACGC
>JBEKAT010000041.1:0-32532 GCA_050015775.1 Sedimentisphaerales bacterium
GAATAAGGACGTTGCCCTGCAGGCGGTCCTCAGTCGTGAGCAGGTCAGAAGTACGGGCATTGGTTCGGGCATAGCGATTCCTCACGGCAAATGCAATGCGGTAAGGGAACTGGTGATAGCATTAGGAATTGCCGCCCAGCCCGTTGAGTTTGACAGTGTTGACGGAAAACCGGTGAACATTATTATCCTGCTGCTGTCGCCGGTTGACCAGACCGGCCCGCATATTCAGGCCCTCGCCAGGATAAGCCGGCTGATGCTCGACGAATCGTTCAGGAATAAACTCCAGAAGGCGGCTTCCGCCAATCAGGTTTGCGAGTTTTTCACCGCCAAGGAAAACGAGTAAATCTACTCTTCCACTTGTTCCGCGTGTGATTCCCACAGGACCAGCCCAAGCTCGTGGGGGGCAGCCATGTCCTTGTTTTTCGGCACGATTCGCACCGCTATGCCTCTGCGCCCCGAAGCGCAGCAGGGGGTCAATCCGCAGAACAGATGCTCGTTGTCCTGGCCTGTGGATTTTTTGTAATCCATTTTGATTACCGCCCCTTCGGTGATATTGCCGCGGGAGTCCAGCGGACCGTGGTAAAGCTCCACTGAAATATCATCCGGTTTCAATCTGCCGAGCTTGACTATGGTGTTGACCTTGAGTTTTGAGCCGACTTTGAGCTGCGGATTTCGGGCGTCAAACTCACTTGCGCCGTCGCCATTGCCCATTTCCACCTGGACATCTTTAATGGCCAGTTCCGACCAGGCGCCCCGCATGTTCGCCTTCCACGCGGCAAGGGACTTTGCCCTTTTCATATTGTCGCTTGTCAGGTAGTTCCACCTTGCCTGGGCGGGCAGATAGCATCTCTGCGCATAGTCGTTTACCATTCTTGAGGTGCTGAACTGAGGCGTAAGTCGCCTCATTGATTTTCTGGCCCTGTGTATCCACGCCTTGGGAAGATTGTCGGCGGAACGGGTGTAGTACAGCGGGACGACTTCATTTTCGAATAGATTATATATCGCCTGTGCCTCGACCATATCCTGATAAGCGGCGTCGTCGTATGTCTCGCCCGCACCGATTGCCCAGCCGTTGTCTGGCTTGTAGCCCTCGCACCACCACCCGTCAAGCGTACTCATATTCAGCGCGCCGTTTATCGCCGCCTTCATACCGCTCGTGCCGCTTGCCTCCAGCGGTCTTCGCGGGTTATTGAGCCACACGTCCACGCCCTGCACTAACATCTTGGCGACGTTGATATCATAATCTTCGAGGAACACTATCCGGCGCATGACGTCGAACTGCGTCGAAAAATGCACGATGTCCCGGATTAGCTCCTTGCCTTCGGTGTCTCTCGGGTGCGCCTTGCCCGCGAAGATGAACTGCACAGGCCTTTTGGTGTCGCTCAGCATTTTTGCGCGAAACCGATTGTCAGCGCCTCCGGGTCAAGAACCTCTTCCGCCCGGTTAAGCTCACTGTGATACGTCCCTCTTCTTTCCATCTGCGCCTTAAGACGTTTGCGGGCGAACGCTATCAAGCGTTCCTTGCAGCGCTGGTGACATCTCCAGAACTCCTCGTCGGATATCTGGTCGATATTGTTCCATATAGGCGAATCGGCTTTTTCATCCGCCCAGTTGGGGCCGAGATACCGTTCATACAGCCGGCTGATTTCCTCCGACACCCAGCTTCTCGTATGTATGCCGTTGGTGATTGACGATATTGGAACCTCGTTGGTCGGAACCCGTCTCCACAGGCACGACCACATTTCTCGCGATACCTGCCCGTGCAGCTCGCTGACGCCGTTTGAATAACTGCTGACCCGTAGTGCCAGCACCGGCATCTTGAACGATTCGCCTTCGTCATCAGGCAGTATCCTGCCCAGCGAAACCAGCCGCTTTGGGTCTATTCCCAGGGTAGGCGCATAATCGCCGAAGTATTTGTGCATCAACTCCGTGCTGAATTCGTCAACGCCTGCACGGACCGGCGTATGTACTGTAAAAATAGTGCCGGCCTTTACGGCCTCTAACGCCTCGTCAAAGGACATTTTCGACTCGTTCATCGTATATCGTATCCGCTCAAGCGCAGAAAAAGCGGTATGTCCTTCATTAAGATGGCATATTGTCGGCTTTATGCCCATAGCAAGCAACGCCCTCATACCGCCGATGCCGAGCATAATCTCCTGTCGAATCCTCATCTCCGTGTCGCCGCCGTAAACCGTCGTCGTAATCATCCGGTCGGTCGCGGAATTGTTCGGCAGATTTGTGTCCATCATATATAGCTTGGCGCGTCCCACCGAGGCGCACCATATCTGGGCGGATACTTTCCTGCCCGGGTACTCAACGCTGATAAGCAGCGGCTGTCCGTTGTCGCCGCGAACCAGTTCGAGCGGCATATTGTAAAAATCGTTCTCTATGTAAACTTCCTGCTGCCAGCCATCGACGTTTAGATACTGGCGGAAATAACCCTTTTGATACATCAGGCCTACGCCGACTAATGGAATACCAAGGTCGGATGCGCTCTTAATGTGGTCGCCCGCGAGTATGCCCAGGCCGCCGGCGTAAATCGGCAAACATTCGTGAATCCCGAACTCCGCGCTGAAATAGGCAAGCGTCATTTTGGTTGTTTTGGGACAAACGGTTTGAAACCACGTAGGCCCTTCGAGATATGATTGAAGTTTGTCGTACGCTTTTTTCAATTCAGCGAGGAATCCCTGGTTCTCCGCCAGTGCGTTCAGCCGCTCCTGGGAGACGTTGCCCAGAAGCTTGACGGGATTGTGCCCGCAGCTTGTCCATAATGCCGGGTCAATCCGCGAAAACAAATCGATCAACTCGGGATTCCACGACCAAAACAGGTTGACGGCGAGCGCCTGAAGGTCATTCAAAACCTCCGGCAGGGCCGGCAGGACGGTATAGTTGCGAATCTTAAGCATTTTCACCTTTTCCCCGGCTGCGGCTCGGCCTTCGCCGAGACGAGCGCGATGTAACTCTTTTTATTTCAAGCACTAAAGAACACAAACATACACGGTTTCACCCTACGTATAAATCGTCAAAATAGCGACTCGGCTTAACGCCAAAAACCATCGAAAAGCCATGCCTGTACAGCTTAGACGCTTTTTTTGATTGGCATTACGGCTGATTTTATGGGGAATGGAAAAAGGCCTGTCCTTACAGGCCTTTCCTGTTTAGCAGGATTTCCTCCGCAGATGCCGTAAGAAAGCGAATTGAAAAACCCATTCAATCCAAGTGGAAAATCGTTGCTTGGGTCCGAAAGTCCAAATTTTATAGGCGTTTTCGGGCCTCAAGGCCTGATTCCCCAGTGCTAAGGGTATCGGTTTTTTCAAATATGGCTTTCTATACTAACACCGCAGGGGTGCCTGCCGCTATTATTTATACGAATTTTGAAAGAAAAAAGCAAGTAAAATCGCTCATAATTAACTTGTCATGTCCCCTTTTTTAGGACCTTCTAACTGCCTTCCGTTCTCTGTCTTCTGCTTTCCGGTCTATTGCGCCTATTCGGCTTTCACCTGCAATTTTCTCCAAAGGAATTTTTGGCCAACCTTAAACCCTTTGAGATGCAGATGTTGCCTCTTGGGGAAAAGGGTCGAATTGTAGGGCGGGGTTTACCCCCCCCCGAATTTCTAATCTAAGTAATACGCAGTTAATTAGGTAATAAATTAGGTAACGTTCTTCCGGCGAGAAACTCCGCCAAACGGACGGCGGATAAATATCGCTGCACCGAGGCCGAGAAGCAAAAGCGAGGCCGGTTCGGGGAATCATTCAATCTATGCCCAGGAGTTCCACATCGTCAATGTTCCAGCCCGAATAAGGATATGCTCTGTCACTGATGATTTGATAACTCCACCGCACATAGACTTGCGAGTGTCCTGCTGCAATTTGGGTGATGTCGTACTGAACAACCAGCCACTGGTTATCTGTAATCGGTACTGAGGTGGGATTTAACCAAACCGTTTGCCAAGTGCTTCCGTCATTTGATGCTTCAACTTTGCATTGGACATAGTTTTCTGTATCGGTATTCAACCATCTGGCAAAACTTAATTCGACTGATTCATAACTATTGCAGTCAAACGGCCCGGCTGTTAGCCGGTATGGCCCGCCGACAGCCAAAGCGTAATCGCCGTTAAGATTGACACCATATACATTCAGGCCCGTGTATGCTGCGTTAGGGTCAGGATACCCGTGTGAACTGCCGCCCATTCCCATTGGTGTTCCGAACTGCCATTGCCCCTCTATTGTCCAGCCGGGGTCACTGTCGAGCGTAATTTTGACAGAGGGGACATTAACGTTACTACTATTTTTCAGCCAGTCTGAAGCAAGGATTGCAAAATCCTGGAAATCAACTTTACAATCTCCATTTAAGTCGCCAAGAATTGGTTCGGAACAAAAGAAGAAACCATGCAACCTGAAGTTAGGATCCTCGTAACTTCCAACAATGTTGCTGCCGCTGACACCGTTAGCGTATGTATTACTTGCCCCAGGATAGTCCAGAGTAGTCCACGTTGTCCCATTGTAGAGAAAACCGTGCAGGCCGTGCAGGCCTTCGCTGTCCTTGTACCTTCCAACAATTCTGCTGTTGTTAATGCCATACGTCTCTGTAGCAAGAAGAGCACCAGGATAATCCAGAGTAGTCCACGTTGTCCCGTCGTAGAGAAAACCGTGCCCATTACCGGAGCTGTCGTAGTAACCTCCAACAACTTTGTTGCCGCTGATACCGTTAGCGTATGTATTACCATTTGCCCCAGGATAGTACAATTCAGTCCATGTTGTCCCGTTGTAGAGAAAACCGTGCTTTTCTAGGCCACCGTGTCCGTACACTCCAACAATGTTGCTGCCGCTAATACCGCGAGCTTCTGTAGCAGCTGCCCCAGGATAGTCCAGAGTAGTCCACGTTGTCCCGTTGTAGAGAAAACCATGCTCTCCTGAGCTGTCCTGGTATACTCCAACAACGTTGCTACCGCTAATGCCATTTATGATTGTCACAGCTGCCCCAGGATAGTTCAGAGTAGTCCATGTTGTCCCGTCGTAGAGAAAACCGTGTATCCCTAAGCTGTCCATGTACCATCCAACAACGTTGCTGCCGCTAATGTCATACGCCTCTGTAATTGTTGCCCCAGGATAGTCCAGAGTAATCCAAACGCCTGCCCTTGCGTAACCCGTACACAAAAGCATTATCGCCGAGCAAATTGTAATCAATATTTTCGTTTTTCCCCTTCCAAGCCACTTGCCATCAGTCAAATGTCGATGCCGCATATTATTCCACTCCTAAATATGACTAAATGAATTATCGGCTTTTTCTTGTTATTTCAATCAACGCAATGCCTTTATGCACACAAGGAAAAAGCTGGTTAGTATTTGGGCGCTATTCAAAGTTACACCTGTCTAACACTTGCTGAAGATGTGCATTGCAGATAATATAAGATAGTATTTTCAGTGGAATCTAAGGGCTGTTCTGAGTTTTAGAGGAGATAATAAAATGCCGAAGAGAGAATTATCACATTATGAAATCGTGGCAAATTCATTTCGAGTAGTTGAGATATCCCGGCCAATTAAAGTTATAGCTAATCCGGATGATTCCATAGAAAGCGTCGGAGAATGTGCAATGGAATCTGATCCTGTGCTAAATGATATAATCTTAGTTAAAGATAACGCCCGCATATATGGTTATATAGATTACTTTGATGTCGATGTGTCATTAAAAGAAAATGCGGGGGAAGCAGCCTACCCAATTACTCCAGACGAAATTGTGCCAAGTTCAATGCCACTGGTTGAGTTACCTCCGTTATTTGAGAAGCATTATTTTTACTTTGTTTTGACTCAAAATGATATATCGCACGTTGTATCTTTTCGAGACCTAGATGAGCTGCCGATGAAACTGTGTCTTTTTACCCTTATTATGGAATTAGAAGCAAAAATGCTTGGCTTATTTATGCAGGAATCAGAAAAAGAACTTGAAGACCTCTTACATTCTTTACCTGCCCCACAATTAAAAAAAGCAAAAGATTTCTTTAAATGGAACTACAAGGATAAAAAGGAGTCCCCTTTGGGGTTATTGCGATGTACTTCTTTTGCAGATAGGACACAAATATTAAAACTATATCCAGCAATCAGTAATAAGTCGATATTCGAAAGCGAAAATGAAATAGATGCCTTTTTTGAAACAGCAAGAAAGATTCGAAATCAAATAGCGCATAGCAACTCGATAATCAAGCTACTTGCAACTCCTAAACTTTTTAACAAATTTGTATTTGACTTGCGTAGAATCAATGACGTAATGGGGCCAGTTCCGAATAGCTATTATTTAAGTGACACAGCCCCACAATTTTGAGGACATTATACAAGTATTAATTTTGAAGTAAAAGCAGATAAGCTGCCGTAATTTGCCGCAAAGACCCTAAGGCACTAAGTTTTTTACTTTTTCCTTTTGCCTTTTTACTTCTCTTTGAACAGTGTTAATCCTGTGAAAATCCGTGTCTGAAAAAAATAAATCTCCGCGTTCTTTGCGGTCTCTGCGATAAAATTCTTTTGTGTCTACGCTGTTCGCAGTTCCGCGCCGAGGGATTCGGTAAGTGACTTCAGAATATCGGCTTGGAAGCCGTCAACCGTTTCGTGAGTCAGTGTGCCATCCGCGTCACGGAACCACAACGATAGTGTTACGCTCTTTTTGCCTTCGGGTATGCTCTTGCCACGGAAGATATCGACAAACTGCAATTCCTCTAATTCAGCAGGGGCCTTTCTATGAACGGCTGATTCGATATCCGCCCAAACAACGTCCTCATTTAAAATCAGTGACAGGTCTCGCTTTACCGCGGGGAATTTTGGCAATTGCTTCACCTTTATTGAGCCGGCACGAAGCGTAAGCAATTGTTCGAGGTCTAACTCTGCTCCGCAAATCGTCGTATTCTTGAAGTCGAATCTATCTAAAACCTGTTGCGATGCCATACCGACTAAGCCGACTTGTTTGTTGTTGGCGGTGATTTTAACGCCCGCCTGCGCCCAGTTAATTTCTGTTGGCTCAAATTTGACCACTGCATCCCCGGCTACTGTTTTCAGCAGGCCATCGACAACGCCTTTGATGTCCCTAAAATCACCGTCGCAGGTAATCGTCAGACGTGTTTTCTCAACAGGCAGCTTTCCTGCTTCTGCCGGTATATAAGTGTCGGCTATCTCGAAGAGCCGGCAGGGGGTGTTGCCTACGTTGTGATTGGTCTTTATCACGCCGAACAGCGAAGGCAGCACGCTTTGTCGAAGCAGGTTCGTTCCGGTTCTTGTAACGTCCTTCACGGCCAAATGCCGTTTATCTTCATTTTGCGCGAACAGCTCCGCGTCCCGCTTGTCGATGAAGCTGATTGTTACCGTCTCGTAAAATCCGCACCCCGTAAGGTATGTCCCTATCGCGTCGATTGTCTTCTTGCGGGTATCGGTCGGCGAAACCTCAATCGTTATCGCGTTTTCCGTCGGTATCTTGTCGTAACCATATACGCGGGCGACCTCTTCAATCAAATCCGCCTCGCGGTAAACATCACTTCGCCACGTCGGCACCGAGCAGGTTATCTGTTCGCCGTTTTGCTTTGGCCCAAATCCTAATCTTGTCAGAATCTGGATTACCTTATCGCCCGGCACTTCGATACCAAGCAGTTTTTTCAAACGCGATAAACGCAGCGTTGCCTGTTTGGGCTTTGGCTTTCCCGGGTACGCGTCGATGACGCCTTTGGCTGCTTTGCCGCCCGATACCTGTATCATCAGTTGAGCGGTCCGCTTTGATGCCCAGTCGATATTTTCGATATCGACGATTCTGCAAAACCGAAACGCCGCCTCCGAAGGCAGCGACAAATTGCGGGAAGTTGTCCGAACGCTCACAGGCGAGAAAAACGCGTCCTCAAGCAGTACCGTTGTCGTCGCGTCGCTTACTTCCGTATCCAGGCCTCCCATAACACCCGCCACCGCCACCGGATACTTCGAGTCGGCGATTACGAGCATATCGGTCGTCAATTCGCATTTCGAGCCGTCGATACTGATGATTTGTTCGCCTGCTTCCGCTTTACGAACGATTATTTTTCCGCCGAATAATCTCACGTAATCGAACGCGTGCGGCGGCTGGCCCGTCTCCATCATCGCGTAATTCGTCGCGTCAACTACGTTATTGACGCTCCGCATCCCAATCGCCTCAAGCCGATTTCTCATCCAGTCGGGCGTCGGCCCAACCTTGACCCCCTCGATGATTCGAGCCGTATAGCGCTGGCACAACTCCGGCTCACGAATCTCAACGCTCGCGAATTCCGACGCGGGCTTTGAGGATTCCGCCAACTCGACCTTCGGCAGTTTCAGTTCTTTGCCCGTCGCCGTAGCAAGCTCGCGTGCGACGCCGATATACCCAAGGCAGTCGCCCCGGTTGCTTGTTACCTCAACGTCGATTACCGCGTCACCATTGAGAACCTCGATACCCTCGTATGGGAATCCGCGGTTACTTAGAATCTCCGCTACCTCCTGCGCCGAGAGTTCGATATCAACATAATCTTTGAGCCAGCTTAGCAATACTTTCATAATTCAGTCACAAAATACGGCCTTAAAATTCCAATAAATTACCCCTCAGCGGGGCGATTTTCAATCTCTTTCTTGCTTTTGCCGTGTTTCTTACGGGTTGACGTTTACGAGTTTGCGAATCCCGTAGCTTGTCGCAAGCATCGCGTCCGCCTGCGGCAACTGCTGGCGGGGGATAACCACAGTCGGATTATCCAGCTCGAATTCCACAACGTCGTATTTTGCGCCCGGGTTCAGCTTCTGGGCTTTTACAATATCGCTTATTCGGCTTATCGGCATGCCGTTGAACTTGCTGACAACAAGCTGTGACAGGTCAGTATAGCCGAGGTTTATCTGGGCGGGCAGAACATAGCTGAGTATTACAATCTCCCTGCGCTGGGCAGTCGGCTTAAACGCCATATCCCGCAGGTAATGAAGCAGGTGCGGCGTAACCTTGCCGTCCCAGTCCTTGCCCCAGTTGGCTAAATACGACCGGGTCAGTTTCTGAAACACGAATCCGCCCGTAACCACATATTCCGGCTGATGCCCGTATTCATAGTAGGGGACAAGCATCTCGCCGACGTCGAAATTCTTCGCCTGCACGCGCAGTTGCTGTTTGCCCCCGTCTCGCCATATATCAAAAACGATATCGTCCCCTATTTTGTGACTGGTGATTAAGTGATGGAACATTATGCGGTCGTATGCCGGGTGCAGGAATTTGCCGTATGCGTCAAGCTCTTTGCCGTCGATAGCGAGAATTACGTCGCCCGCCTTTAATGATTCACTGCCCGTCCCGATTGTGTACACGTTTGTAACCTGCACGCCGTTTTTCATTGTCGCCGGCATCTTGAGATACGTCCGCATCGCCGGGTCGAGCAGGCCTTCAGTTGCAAAGCCGACCGCCGGGATGCCGGGATAGTTGGCGTCTTTTACCCGGGTCAGGAAGTCATTTATTGTTAATGCCGGTATAAGTCCAGTTTCACGGGTGCCTTCACCCCAGCAGGCGATTCCTATTGGAGTTGTGCCGTCGCAAAAAACCTGTCCTATGCCGGTTTCCTGCGACGTGTTTGTAACGACCATATTCAAAAGATACGTGTATGAAACGGTCGATGAAAGCACCTCGGCCCGGTCAAGATAACCCTGACCTGTGGTCATCTCACCGACGTGATTGAGCCAGTAGTAATTCAGCTTGGTGCCGCGTTGAAACTTGTCTGCGAATTTGATTGGCTTCAACGGCTTTTTCATCGTGTTCGGCTCGAGCTCAAGCAGCGCAAGGTCAATCTCGTAATCGATTGTCTTTATTTTTACGGGTACGTATTCGTTTTGGCCCGAGACCTTCGCCTTGATTAGTTTTGCGTCAATAAGGTTCCACGCAGGCGTTATCATCTGGTATGCTCCCGTCGCGCAGCCGACTCCGCCTTTCTGCTGAACATCGGTATTCTTCCATGGCCGTAGCTGGTCATAACCGTATGATGAAATCTCCAGATAAACAATCGACCCCTTCATCGCCTCGCGCGTCTGGTCCTCTCCAGCCCATACCGAAACGCACGCCGAACTTAGCACAACCAGAGATATTAGAGCAAAACGATTTATTGATAGGATTCTTCTCATTGTTGCATCTCCAATCTGGCCTGCTGCGGTATGTCATATTTTGTGAGTATGACCGCCTGACGCGTATGGGCCTCTTTTGCGTCGAGTATCAATGGCCGGTCCATCCCCATAAACATAATCGTGTAAAAATCCTCAGATGGCTTTTCAAATACCTTCCACACGTCCGCAAGCCCTTCGATTGTCGTCCCGTTTATACTCGCGACCACCTGGCTCTTGAATTCCCCCGCGTAGGCGTTTATCTCGTCGGGCATTATCTCTGACAGCACGACGTATTCTTTCCTTGCCCTGTCCTCGTTTAGCTGCATCGAATTGCGGAACAGGTATCGCAGATAAAACGGCATATCCTTGACCCATTCAGGTCCCCACGTTTCGAGGTAGTTGCGTGTGGCCGGCACAAAAACAAACCCCGCGAAACAAACATACCGCGGAGCTATATCATATTGCCTTGCAAATTCCAAAACAGGTCTGTTCAGCGCAACCGTCGCTGTCGCCTTCATAGGTTTGCCGTCGCGGTAAAATGCAAGCGCCACCGTTTGCCCTATCTGTTTTGTCTCCACCACCTCGGACATATCAAGCTTCAACCCGTATATTTCCACTCTCCCGTCGTTATCGATTGCGTACTGGTCTATCTGCGTCAGCACGTCTCCCCGCTTCAAAATCGGTTCGACCGAGCTGTGCATAATCGTTTCAATGACGACTATTCCCTGCTGGTCTGCCGGCACATTTAAATAATCCTTGTACGCCGGATTATGCAGGCCCGGGTACAGCATCACGCCCAGCGACCCGAACCCGTCGTATTTACCGTCATTAACGTCAGCCAGAAAATGCCTTATCACAGTCGTCGGAATCATATACCCGATATTATCCGCCTGTCTCAATCCCTGGAACGCCACGCCTACAACCTTGCCATCCTGTATAACAGGCCCGCCGGAGTTGCCCGGGTTAATTGCCGCGTCCGTCTGAATCACAAGATGTGAATCCGCCCCCGTATGCGAATACGTATCCACTTGTATCCGCGATACGATGCCCTTTGTTACAGATATGTGTCTGCCTCCCATCGGGAATCCGTATGTCTCGACCGCCGTGTTTACGCCCGGCAGTTCCGCCAACTCAAGCGATTTTGTGTCGTCGAAAAAACTCTTGTCTTCAACCGCCAATAACGCCAAATCGCAGTCGTGCCCGATGAACGCCACCTTCGCGAGATACCGTTTCGCCACACCTTCTTTTTGAAGCTCAATGTATTTGTTGTTGCTCACGTTGTGCGCGTTGGTCAGTATTTTATTGTCCTCGATTATAAACCCCGACCCCACCCCCTGCGCCATCGCCTTCGGCTTCCAGGGCGTTACAAAATCGAATTCCTGCCCCGCCCCTCGTATCATCACAACCGATTTGTCCATACCCTCAAGGCCCGCGGCGTAGCACGGGCTTCCAGCCCGTGAACAAATTACATTGATTAGGCAGATAAAAACAAAAACTATCAGTGAAATCCGCGGCTCAATTCCTTTTACCATTTTTTAATTCTCCGGACATATCAGTAACGCTTATTGCGAATACCACGACGATGCTGATGCTACCACGATGCGCGGACAATTACAACGGCCTTCCGCGCGTAACGCGGCAGGTTCCGTCGAGGGTATATAAGCGGGCTATTTCCGGCGTCTGCGGATAATCGCCGTAATACCGAGTCCGAATAATGCAATCGTCGCCGGCTCAGGAATTAGCGTCCCCGTCAGCTCAAAATTATCGAACGCCAATTTACCGCTGCCCTTGTTGTCAAAGTCGTTGAACCGGAATTCTACGATCGGCTGATTTTCAATGGCGTCCAAACTGGCAAGTGAATACGCGAAGCTGCGGAACGTCTGGTCTCCGATGATTGGCGTATTGTTCAGTATATTTGTCCATGGGTCATTGTCATTGAGCCGGTAATCAATATCAAATGACGTTGTCTTGGAATTCCATGCCTTGTAATCGAACCGCAAGCCGATATCGATCCAGCCAGTCGTATTGAGAGTAACAATCCATCTGGCGTTGTCGCCGCTTACCTTTAGTTCGTCCCATGCCGCTGACTGACCCATTGCGTGAGAAACTCCCGCTGCGTCCGTGTATGCCACGCCGTCTTTGCCGTCTGGGTCAAGTGTCCCGCCCGAAAGCACCAGTGTCGGCGTTCCAATCAGGTTTTCAGCCGTTGGATTTGTGGTGTAACCGCTGGCGTTAGGGCCGAAATCCCATATCGCCATCTGTTGTGCGGCGTTTGCCGAAGTGATAATGATTACTGAAATAACCAATACTGCAGAAATTGACCTTTTCATCTCTCAAACCCTCTTCTTCTTCATTTACTCTGTGGGCGTGGATTTTTGCTGTGTTGAACCTATAAAAACAACAACCCTACGCTTTCGCTATTATACCACTATATCCCGCTGCGGCAAGAAAATTTCGCAAAAATCAGTTGACGGGCCTCAGGTATGCGGTCTATACTCCTTCGATTTTTTGAGCCGAAAAACCCCATTAGGAGGCGATATGGCTGGTGAAGTAAAAGACGTTTTGAAAAACAGGGTTAAAGGCAAACACTATGACCGACTGGTTGCGGTTGACCACCCGAAGATGCACCGCTTCATCGCGGACGCCATCGAGCTGACCAATCCGGTCTCCGTCTATGTTTGCACCGACTCACCCGAAGATATCGCGCATATCCGCGCCCTTGCCGTAAAAAATGGCGAGGAAATTCCGCTCAATATCAAGGGACACACCTGCCATTTCGACGGCTTAAACGACCAGGGACGCGATACCTTCAGCACAAAATACCTCCTGCCCGCCGGTTCCTCGCTCGGCGAATCACTGAAATCCGTCGAAAAACAGGCAGGCACCAAAGAAATCCGCGACCTCCTTAAAAACTCGATGGCAGGCAGGGAAATGATTGTTTGTTTCTGGACGCTCGGCCCCGTTGGCTCCGAGTTCACTATCCCCTGTCTCCAGATTACCGATTCGCCCTATGTCGTTCACAGCGAATCGCTTCTCTATCGCCCCGGCTATGAGCAGTTCAAGAAACTCGGCGAAAACCATGGCTTCTTCAGATTTCTCCACTCCGAAGGCGAACTTGAAAACGGCGTCAGTAAAAACGACAAACTCCGCCGCGTTTATATTGACCTCGAAGACGAATTGGTTTACTCCGTCAACACCCAGTATGGCGGCAACACTATGGGTCTCAAAAAACTCGCCCTGCGCCTCGCAATCCAGAAGGCCTCACGAGAGGGCTGGCTCGCCGAGCACATGTTCGTTATGGGCGCCCATGGTCCCAAAGGCCGCGTTACCTATTTCACCGGCGCATTCCCGTCCGCCTGCGGCAAAACCTCAACCTCGATGCTCCCCGGCCAGACCATCGTCGGCGACGACATCGCCTATTTCCGCAAAAAAGCTGGTCAAATCCGCGGCGTCAACGTTGAAAAAGGCATCTTCGGCATCATTCAGGACGTCAGCGAAAAAGATGACCCCGTTATTTATAAAGTCCTTACAAACCCGATGGAGGTTATCTTCTCTAACGTCCTCCTCGACGCGAACAAAAGACCCTACTGGCTTGGCATGGGTTGTGAAATACCGCCCGAAGGCACCAATTTCTCCGGCGCATGGTTCAACGGTAAAGCCGATGACCAGGGCAATCCCATTCCGCCCGCCCATAAAAACGCCCGTTACACCCTCAGCATCCCGGACCTCGACAACTGCGACCACGCCCTCAACGACCCAAATGGCGTTCCCGTCGGCGGTATCGTTTACGGCGGCCGGGACAGTGACACATGGAATCCGGTTGAACAGGCCTTCGACTGGGACGAAGGTATTATCCTGAAAGGTGCGGCTCTCGAATCGGAAACGACAGCAGCGACTATTGGCAAGCAAGGCGTCAGAACATTCAACCTTATGTCGAATCTCGACTTCGTCTCAATACCGCTCGGCAAATATGTTCAAATCAATCTCGATTTTGCCAAAGGCGTCAAAAAACCGCCCCTTATCTTCTCCGTCAATTACTTCCTCAGAGGCAAGGACGGCAAATACCTCAATACTATGGCCGACAAGCTCGTCTGGATTCTCTGGGCGGAGCTTCGCGTAAACGGCGACGTCGATGCAATCAAAACGCCGACCGGCTTCATACCCAAATATGAGGACCTGGCCCGACTGTTCAAAGAAAACCTCAAAACCCAGTTCACTAAGGACGATTACGAAAATCAGTTCACAATTCGTATTCCAGAAAATCTCGCCAAACTCGACCGCGTCGAAAAGATTTATCGGGAGAAAGTCCCCGATACCCCCAAAATTCTGTTCGATACCTTCGCCGAGGCCAGAAAACGTTTTAAATCGGCTGCCGAAAAATTCGGCGACTATATCTCTCCTTTCGAGTTGCTGGGCAAGTAGAGAATAGGCGTTTTTTGCCATAGGCCTTTTCATACGGCTTTTGGGTATTCAAATATAGCTCAGATATCCACAACAACCCCAACGGGCCTGTATCCTGCTGTCGGGGGCTGCCAAAGTCCTTTGTAGCATAACTATTTTGGGATAAATAAGTTAGGAGCAATTTGGGTCCCCGTTTCCTCGTTCTGAATCGGGGTTCCGTTTTACCTATTATGACAATGCCGCAAGCCCATTTTAAATCTGGGGGTGTAGAAAATCATAATAAAGTCCCATAATTTACTTGACTTTATTCGTCGAGCAACGTAGAATTAACTATGAAGAAGAAATGGGAGATAGTGCCTTCACCTTCACGGAGGGTACTTCTCGCCAAAATATGTTTTTTTTACAAAGGTGCAGCAGGGTGTGTGTCTGCACTTAATGATGGGGCGATAGGTGATGAGTGAGAGTTCGCGCAAAGTGCCTCTTGGCGCAGCAAAGCTAAGCTCTCAGAATGGAAGCGGCAAGCACGGGGAGTGGGATTCTGTGTCTGCGGAGTCGTTTTATACCCGCACGCATAATGAGTTTCTCGGCAGCTCTCCGGCGTTCAACTCCGTAATGGAAGTTATCAGGGCTATTGCCGCCCGTGAATGTCCGGTTATTATTACGGGCGAAACGGGTGTCGGCAAGGAAATGGTCGCCAGACAAATTCACGCCATCAGCAACCGCGCAAAGCATGTCCTTGTCCCTGTTGATTGCACCACTCTTACAGGCCAGTTGTTTGAAAGCCAGTTGTTCGGTCACGTCAAGGGCGCATTCACAAGCGCCGTTGACAGCACACTGGGTTTCTTCAGGGCAGCGGAAGGCGGCACCATATTCCTCGACGAAATAAGCGAAATACCCCTTGAGCTGCAGGCAAAACTGCTCCGGGTCCTGCAGGAACGGCGTGTAACGCCTCTTGGTTCAGCCAAATCCTGCCCCGTTGACGTTCGCGTCCTGTGCGCGACCTGCAAGGATTTGCAGGATATGGTACGCAAGGGCACATTCCGCTCAGACCTTTATTACCGGCTCGATGTTGTTCGCCTTGAGGTTCCTCCGCTTCGTCATCGCAAAGAGGATATACTTGATTTGGCGGAGTATTTCCTGAAAAACCAGTCGGCCTTTTATAATGAGCCGCCAAAAACATTCAGCGAAGCGACCAAACGCCTGTTGCTTAACTACGCCTGGCCCGGCAACGTCCGCGAGCTTGCAAACGCCATCGAGAGGGCTTACGTCCTCACCGATGGTTCCGAAATCCAGCCTGTCGTGATGCCCTTCGAAATCATAATATCCGATTCGCCTGCGTATCCAAAAGACCAGTTGCCGACCCTCGATGAAGTAAAGCGCAAGGTCATTACGCAGACCCTCGAATACACCAAAGGTCGAAGAATCGCCGCCGCCAAAATCCTCGGCATCGAACGTCGCCAGTTAAATCGCCTTATGGATAAGCTCGATATCCGCGCCAACCAGACAGACAAAAACTCAAACCAGTAACCACGTCCTGAGTTCTTTCATTATTCCTTTGAAAAACATTGTTATTTGTCATTCCGAGCGCAGCCGAACCAGTCGAGGGAGTGTCTTCGTGGTGAAAAATAGTCAATCAGCAATCATCAATCAGACACGTAGCGGAGCGCAGGGCCCGCTTCGGCAATCATAAATGATTATGTTCCATTCTGGTCACCTTTAACCAAAGTGGTCGCATCATTTCGAACCTCAGATTATGTAACAACTTATGACGGCTATTCTCTCGTTTCTATGACCGAAATGGTCGCCATTGTTTTTATGCCCTCTTAGCGTCTCTCTAAAAATCAGCAATCATAACTCCTTTGCTATAAACGACTTAAAAAATTCCCTTTTGCCTCGGCACGGTCTGGCACGCCATTCGCTCTATATATTAGCGAAGAAAAGCAAAGCATCCGAAGGCGAATAAGTCGCATAGTATTTAGGAAAGTAGATGGTTGTTCTTGTTCAAGCGACAGTTTTAACAGTGGGCTTAAACGGCAGAAGTGAAGTGTTAAGGGAACTGCCGGTAAGGTTGATAAAAATGCAGTCAGGTCTTGAGGCTGCGCGTTCTTTGAAAAATGAAAAGGTGAACAGCGTAATCAGCAGGTGGGATTTGGATGATATGCCCAATGGAAGGTTTCTGAAAACTTTCAAAGCGGCTAAACCCTATATCCCTACAATTGCCCTGGTAAGGGCCGGCAGCAGAAAACAGGAAATCGCTGCAAGGGCTCTGGGCGTCACCGCGGTCATTGCTGAGGATGCAACCGATGATGTCTTTATAAGCATGGTTGCTAATCTGCTCGGACTCAAGGGTGGCGTCGCCATAAAGGCAATTTCTTCTGCTGGTATGTTGAAGAGCTAATGAGAGAAGGATAATTTCGACGGCTTCCTGAAATGCCGTCAGCTTTCTGAGAGCAAACACGACCTGTGTGTCGTGATTTAATATGCTCACGAGGAGTTTTCTCTCCCCCAAGCTGGGTTTGTATCCGTGAAAAAGAAAAAAAATCTAAAGCGAGGTTTACAGGCCCGGCACGAATATCAACATCACCGCTGCTTTGTTTTTGCGAGGCAAAACGGCGGGGTGGTTTAAGATAAAGATTTCTACACATATTCTCTCTCCCCTTCTTCGCTGGATTTGATACTCTCTCTTCTCAAATCCAGCTCGTAACCATACGCGGTCAATCGGCCGCGACAAGGGTAATAAACTCATTCTCTCTCCCCAGCACAAATACAAACGCGGGTTTCCCGCGAAAGTATAAAAGCTCATTCTCTCTCCCCTTCTTCGCTGGGTTTTCGACGACGACTCTCTTCGTAAATCCAGCAGCCGAAAACCACGAACCTTATGGTTTGTGATACCGATAAATGGTAATGGAGGAGGGATATTAGTTCTCTCCCATTTCTTCGCTGGGTTTGGGCTTGTTTGTCAAACAAACTTGGCAAGCCCAGCATGGCTGCACGCATAATCGTATGGTGCGATTGTGCTTAAAAATAGCAGTGTGAAAGTCGCTGGGCCGGGCAGGTTGAAGAACCTGTTCGGCCCAGTATGTTTGCGTAAGGCGGGAAAGCCGGGTTGAAGTATTGGTATCATTCAAACAGTTTGTGATAGTGTTATTATGGTCAGGATGCAGGTAAACGGGAAGTTTACTAGGTAACTTCTGACCTCAAGGAGTATTAGGCATGTCGAAAATTTTTACCTTTTGCAAAGACGCGTTACTATTTCCCATATTGCTGCTTATTGCCTTTTTGGTAGTCGCTACCCTGATGAATTCACCGTTGGCTGCGGCGTTCTGGATAGAAGGGTTTTAATTTGGCCTGACCGTTTTTTCGATTGGCAGACTAGGTAGAACTGTTCGCATAACAGTTAGCGCGATTGTGCTTAAAAATAGCAGTGTATCCAATAAACGTGGGAGTTTGGTATTCCCCTGTGGAGTTGGACGGAGGAACAATGTGAGAGCGATTCTGGGAAGAAACAACATATCGAGCTTTAGTGGTGCCCTATTGGTCTTATTAACATCGACGGTAGCGTTTGGCTCATACGCACAGAGTATTGTGAGCTTCGCACCGGGAAGCTCCCATGATGTAAGTGCGCCAATCACAAATATCCTGGGGGCGCCCGATATAGGGTCCTACTGGCAGAATGTTCAAGGTTCGATAGGAAACTTTGGTTCGGTAATCGTAGATATGGGCGCGGCAGGTTTCGCCAATGTTCCGGGGCCCGATATTTTATTTTGGTTTGGCGGGTCTACAGATAGTGGAGTTGTCGATGGTTTTATGGTGTGGGTCAGCGCGGACGTTTCCACGTTCCACTTTGTGACTTCATTGCCCAAAGAAGACACAGTACCTGGTCCTCCTGGTTCATTGTTTTCAAGATCTGTGGATATAGCTTCGAGCGGCCTCACGTCCGCCCGATACATTTGGATCACAGATATGGGAACCGACCAGCAGGGCGGCGGCCTGAAACTTAACGCGATTGAGGTAGCTCCCGAAGTAATTCCCGAGCCGGTGACGATTTGCCTGCTCGGCCTTGGCGCTTTGGGTCTGCTTCGCAGGAAACGGTGTGTTAAGTTTGTGCCGATGAATTGAAAGGTAATAATTGTTAGGCGATATAATATATGAAAGAAAAAAAGCACAAGATATTTTTTGTGGACCACGAGCCGGCGGCGAGAGCGACTATGGCGGATGTTCTGGGCGGAGTTGGCTTTGATGTTACTTGTTTTGCGAATACCAATGTGTGTCTGGCCGAGCTTGAGCGAAGCTCCTGCTCTTTGCTTATAACTGCTATGGAGATGCCCGGAACGGACGGGATGATGCTTTTAAACAGAACCATGGCTATAGTGCCCTGGACACCGGTTATGGTAATATCTGCAAACGGGGACGTGCCAACGGTGGTTCGGGCAATTAAGCTCGGGGCCGTGGATTTTTTGCTGAAACCGTTTGATACGAATGTGCTTATAAACAAAGTCAAGTCCATTATTTCGCGTTATGAGTTTGAAAATTCTAATGTCCCGTGCAACCTCACTACGACGGAGAAAAAGGTTCTCAAAGTTATTCTCGATGGACGAGGCAATAAGGGCATCGCCCAGAAGATGGGTTGTGCCGTCCGGACGGTTGAGTTTCACCGCAGCAACATTTACCACAAATTCAGGGTGGATAATGTGGTTGAACTGACGAAAAAAGCGATGGCAATGCTCATCTGAAAATACGGCTATCAAGTGTTCGGCTGGAAAGATATTCCATAAGTCCTTATCGAGATGTCACTTGCCAAATAGTCCGCAAGAAACGGCATACAATTAACCAACATGCCATCACTGCGGCGGTGTCCCCCTTTTCCCCCAAAACCATCTGTGCAGCAAATCGTAAAAACCTGCGGTTTTCCACAGTAGAGTAGTTCCCCCAAGCTTGTAAACTTAAAGCAATCATATAGGGCCTGTCCTTGCTATGGGCGTTGGTGCCTGTAAGTGTGGGGAGGACAGACAAAGAAGAGAAGTTCGAGAAGTACGAGCGAAGAAGGATGAGAAGAAAAGATGGGAAATTTGAGAATTATGAGCGAAGAAGGAAGAGAAGATGCAAATGTCCAATCACATATCTTGCCGAAAATGTCTCGTGGCACATCTGACACATCTGGTTTTCTTGTCTGAGGCAATAAAGGGGATTCAATAAACCAGGTAAAGATTGGGACAAAATAGAGGGGAAAGAGTTGAGAAGAAGGGTGAAGAAGGATGAAAAAGTCAATTGCGATTTGTGCAGTGGCAATAGTGGTTTTGGTTGGTATTGTACCAACCTCGACAGCAAGTGCGACGATTCTTGGCACTGTAAACATCCAGAATCACAATAATAGTCTTTCTGACATAGGCTGGGGTGGTGGCCTTGTCGGTGCAAACTGTTACACGGGCGTCTATTCGTGGGTCAACGCAGGAGGTGATTTAGTGTGGTGTTCCCCGTTAAACAACAAAAAAGTAGAAAGGATGTATGCAGGCCCGAGCAGTGAAGTTTACCCGCCGCAGGCGGATAAATGTGAAGAAGTTAATTAAAAGAATTTAGAACAAACAAAATTTGTAAAAGAATGGAGAAGAAGGATGAAAAAGTCAATTACGATTTGTGCAGTGGCAGTTTTGGTTGGTATTGTACTAACCTCGACAGCAAGTGCGACGATTCTTGGCACTGTAAACATACAGAATCACAATAATGGTCTTTCTGACATAGGCCAACTCTGGGCTACCAGCCTTGGTAGTGAAAGTGGTTGGAGCTTCTACACTGGCGTCTATTCGTGGACCAACACCCTCGCAAGTGGTACTACCGGTTTGGGGACACAGGTGCCCAACTGGGGCTTCTGTATAGAATTGCCCCAGGAACCATATAACGGCTGGCAGAATGTTGTCCCCCTGGACGAAGCGCCTCTACCGGCTCAGTATGGCACGCCTACGGGAACCACCAAAGCCAACGCCATTCGTGAGCTTTGGGGCAGAGATTTTGACCCCACCTGGGCAACCGGCGCAAATAGACAAATGGCAGAAGCATTCGGCGCCGCTATATGGGAGATTATTTACGAAACCGACTCCACGTGGAATGTTACCAGTGGTGCAGGTTTCCACGCTACAATCGAACAAGCGGCCACAGCCAATCTCTGGCTTAGCCAGTTGAATGGTGACACGGCGTATTTCGCAAGGAATTTGGTCGCAACCAGCACAATTTATGGTCAGGACTATGTGGTTCAGGTTCCTGAGCCGGTAACTGCTCCCGAGCCGGCAACGATTTGTATTCTCGGCCTTGGCGCTTTGAGTTTGATTCGCAGAAAGAAGTAAGAGAATCAAGTGTAGTTAAGATTGAACTGTGCGCGTATGGTCGCGCGGCAATGTAACAACAAATAAGAAAAAGGAGAAAGAGAATGAGGAAGTTAATTGCATTTTGCATCGTTTTGCTACCTTTGGCTGGTTTGTCGGCGATTTGAGTGTGATTCGCAGGAAACGGAGTGTGTAAGTTTGTGCCAATGGATTGAAAAGGAATAGTTGTTGGTTGCGGCGTTCTGGATAGAAGGGTTTTAATTCGGCCTGACCGCCCGTATCTGAAACCACAAAAAAGGGTGAAAGACGGGATTCGAACCCGCGACCCTCGGAACCACAATCCGAACACAGTGTTTGTAAGTGTTTGTCAATAAACGATTAATAACTGTTAATAAAAGACTTATGAAGCTGGCCGAGAAGCAACCGAAACCTAACCGAGAGCCAACCGAGACTCTTTGGTGCAAATTTTGGTGCAACTCAGGGCTCATGTAATCCATAATTCATTAGAAATTGGTTCAGCGTCCGAATGTCTATTGCAGCACATATCAGGATACACCACTGATTGATGAACTTTTGCACCATAAGAGCTTACTTCAATATAGCCGACGAAAATCGGAACATTAAATCGTTAAAGTATAAGGATTTAAGCCCAGATGAATTTTTGCACCTTAAGGGATTTCAGTTCATATTTGAGCGTTTTGCCAACCGGAAGCTTTATTGAAGGCACCGGATTATACTGCTGAGAATATCAATGCTTTGAAACAGCTCAACAATAGCAGGACGGCGGGCACAAAACACCTAAGTGTCATAGAAACCGGTTGCTATTGCCAAATATTAGTATTTAGACCAAAAAAATGTTGCTTTTTCGCGATACTTTTGGTATAAGAAAGTTAGCTTTTGGTTTGCTGGGGCGTAAAGCGGTTCAATCTCGCCAGGCAATCAAAGATGGAATATAAGGGTTTGTGGAATGCACAGAAGTAATGGCCGCCACGCTGAAGGCGGGCAAGCATCGGATGGAAAATTCCAAGCCAGATAATTGAAAGGAAGACCATGGCTGCCGCTATTAGGAACCTGCTGCTTTTAACGATCATCGCAATTACGGTATTTTGTGCTGATGGATATGGCGCTTATCAGCTTGTCTGGTCGGATGAGTTTGATGGGACCACTTTGAATACGTCGAACTGGAGCTATGATATTGGTAACGGAAGCGGCGGTTGGGGAAATAATGAGCTTGAGTATTACAGGTCCCAGAACGTAAGCGTTTCCGGCGGATATTTAATTATTGAAGCCAGACAGGAGGCCTACGGAGGTTTCAGTTTCACTTCGGGTAAGATCAAAAGCATAAACAAACAAGATTTCCTGTATGGAAAAATCGAAGCAAGGATGAAGGTCCCTACCGGCGGCGGGATGTGGCCTGCATTCTGGATGATGCCCACGGACAGTGTTTACGGTGGATGGGCGGCCAGCGGCGAAATAGACATCATGGAAACCTGCAATGCCACCGATTTTATTGGCGGGACAATTCATTACGGTGGAAGCTGGCCTAATAATGTGTATTCAGGCGGAACCCTCCGCGGAGCGAATTATTCAGCGGCGTTTCATGTTTATACGTTGGAATGGACACCCACCGTGATGCGCTGGTATGTTGACGGCCTTCTTTATTCCGTGAAAACAAGCTGGTGGAGTTCAGGCGGGGCATTTCCTGCACCATTCGACCAGTATTTTTATATCATAATGAATGTGGCGGTTGGCGGCAATTATACGGGATGTACAAGCCCTTCATGTATTACAGCGAGCCTGCCGCAACAGCTTCAGGTTGACTGGGTGAGGGTCTATCAGGACATATCCGATACAACTGTTCTCATCACGAATCCAACCAACGAGGCCTTTGTGCCTGCGGGCGATATTATCATACAGGCCACCGCTTCAGACGGCGATGGTTCTGTTTCCAAAGTAGAGTTTTATGGGGACGCCAATAAACTTGGCGAGGACACGACATCTCCTTACAGTTTTACCTGGACCTCTGTTCCTAACGGGTGTCATACGATAATGGCAAAAGCTATCGATAATGCTGGGGGTTCAGCCACAAATACCATTAATATCACCGTTGGCACCGGCTGCGGCCAGTCACCTTATCACGGCAGTCCATCTGCCATACCGGGGAAAATCCAGGCCGAAGATTTCGACTATGGCGGTGAGGGCGTTGCCTACCACGATACAGACACCGTTAATCAGGGCGGTCAATATCGTCCTCTTGAGGGCGTCGATATACAAGCATGTACCGATACCGGGGGCGGGTACAACGTAGGATGGATAAGAACAGGTGAATGGATGGAATACACCGTCAACGTAGGCATCGCAGGAACCTATACAATAGAAGCCCGCGTTGCGTCAAATGCTGCTTCAAGCGGAATTTTCCATATCGAGTTTAACGGCGTGGACAAGACGGGCAATATCAGTGTGCCTGTTACCGGAGGATGGCAGAACTGGACGACGGTTTCTGCGACAGTTACACTGTCTGCGGGTACACAGATAATGAGATTTGTGGCCGGCACAAATGATTTTAATATCAATTACTTCAATATTTCTGCGAATATGGTAACAGTTCCTGATGTTAACGGCCTAAGCCAGGCCAGTGCGCAATCTGCAATTACCGCAGCAGGTTTAACTGTCGGCGTTATAAGCCAATCGTTTAGTAATACGGTTGCCGATGGTAATGTAATCAGTCAGACTCCAGGCGGGGGAACATCTGCCCCGGCCGGCAGTCCGGTTGACCTCGAAATTTCTCTGGGGATTCGCGGCGACTTGAATGTTGACGGAACGGTTGATCTTTCTGATGTTGGAATTATGGCAGGCGAGTGGCTCAGCAGCCCAGTATTAGCGGATATCGAGCCGATGGGCGGGGACGGAGTAGTAAACTTTTTGGACTTTGCCGTATTAGCTGCGAACTGGGGCCAGAGCATTGGGCCGTGATCAATCATAATATTGAGCGGATGCTATGTTTTCGAACAAGCATAGAAATGCTTTCTTCAGGCTGTTTCCGTTTGTATCGGCGTTTTTTTGGGGCATCCTGTTTTGCGCTCCGGCCTTTTGTGATGCACCCGATATCTACTTTACCTATGTGCCGCCTTATGGAACGGTGGGCAATCTCAGCGGGCAAGTAACCGGAGTTGTTTTTAATGATTACGAAGTGCTGGTGTATATCTATGTCGGGGGCTGGTGGAACAAACCTACCTGGGCAAACCCTGCGACTCCGATTGATTCTAACGGCAGTTGGACATGCAATATAACTACATCTATTCCCGGCGATACTCTCGCAACCAGGATAATCGCTTTTCTAATACCTAATGGTTCGTATAAATCTTCATGGGAGATGGCGGGCCAGTCAGTACTTCCGGCGGAGCTGTACGCCTTTGTCTATGCGGAGATTCCGCGGAGGCAAGCTGCCCGGGCAATTCGGTTTTCCAATCATAACTGGGCCGTAAAGACCGGTTATGAAGGGCCTGGGCCAAACTACTTTTCTGACAGTGTGAACAATGTATGGGTAGATGCCAACGGATATCTCCACCTTAAGATTACTTATCAGGCCGGTTTCTGGTACTGTAGTGAGGTAATTTCGGATGAGTCCTTTGGATATGGCACGTATGTGTTTACCATCGACAGCAGAGTCGATTTGTTGGATAGAAATATTGTTCTTGGTTTATTTACCTGGGATACATACGCACCGCAGTATAATTATCGCGAAATTGATTTTGAATTCAGCCGCTGGCAGAATCCGTCCAACGACATCGGTCAATATGTGGTCCAGCCATGGTACACGCCGGGCAATATAAACCGATTTGATTTTAGCTATGCCGGCCAGGGCGATACTACAACCCACGTTATGACCTGGCGGCCTGACGGGATATATTTTAAGAGTTATTACGGCGATTTTGAACTGGCTCCATCTCCGGAAAAAGTTATTAAGGACTGGTATTACACCGGTGCTGATAATCCACCTCCGGGGGGAGAGAATGCAAGAATGAACTTATGGCTAATCAACGGACTTGCCCCGAGCAATGGATTGGAATCTGAAATAGTTATTAAGGACTTCATGTTTATGACAGAAATCAGTGATCAGCCGGGTGACATTGATGATGATGCCAATGTCAACCTGTCTGATTTTGCAAAAATAGCAGAGCATTGGCGCAATGAAGATTGCCAAATCTATAATAAATGGTGCGTAGGAGCAGATCTTACTTGTGACGGCAATGTCAACATTAACGATATTATGGCATTCGTTCAATATTGGCTTGAAAGCATCTAATACTTAAAACCATCTATGACTTATCTTTGTGAATAAAAAACAAGGCCTCTTACCAAGAGAGGCCTCGTTATAAAACATACTACTATGTCGTCTGTTTTAAGCGGATATTATTTTCTCTTGCGAAGCAGCAAACCGCCCAAAACCAGCAGAGCCATTGTAACGGACCCTGTTTAATTTAGTTACGCTAGAACAACGGATAAATAAACGGAGCGATAGCGGAGCTGCTCAACAGCAACAACAGTCCAAGGCACAGCAAAATCAGGATGATCGGCAGCAGCCACCATTTTTTATTATGCTTGAGAAACTCCCAGAACTCGCCAAACAGGGAAGATCGGTTTTCTTTTGAAAGCTGTTCAAAACTTTTCTCTTTAGACATAAATCGTTCCTAAAATTGACGAAAATAGTCTTTGGCAAATCGCTTCTGCTTATACCGGAGCCAGTACGTATTGGCATCCGGTTCATACCTCCTGCACAAAGGGTCACGCTTTAAAAGCCGAAAGAATAACGCCACGGGCGTGATAATCCCGTAATAAAACAAGACCATCACCAGGTGGCTGACAACCCATCCAATGGGAAACGTTAAGAGCATCATTCCCAGATAAATCGGTTTAATCAATCCTGCGGAGATTCGACTCAGGGCATACAGGGAAACACCTATCAGACAAAAAATCAGGACCCCTTTTGCTGGAATTTTACCCAGCCATGCCAGCAGCAGCCCAATTACGGCACACATAATTAGTGTAATAAGCCCAAAATCCTTAAGCTGCTTTTCTGAAGGGCTTAAATTTAATGACACCAGTGCCATCGTCACACCCTAATCTAATTCAAACTGAGCTAAATAGTCGTTAATCTCAACCGGTTTCATCTGGGGCTGCTCATCCTTAAACACAACAATATCCTCCAGAACCAGCACATCCATATTGGTCGACTGGAAACAATGAAACGCATTTTCGGGCGTGCAGACAATCGGCTCACCACGAATATTGAAACTGGTATTGATTACCAGCGGGCACCCGGTTTTCTCTTTTAAGGCCTTGATCAAACGGTAATAGCGCCCGTGACGATCGGCGTCGACTGTTTGCACGCGAGCGGAGTAATCCACATGTGTAATAGCCGGCACCACACTGCGTTTGACTTTTAAGAGCTCAATCCCGGAAAGTCCCCCCGCGGTGTCATTAAGAGGAAGCCGTTTGCTTTCTTGTACCTCAGCCACCAGAAGCATATACGGGCTTTCGGTGCCGGGGGACAGTTTGAAATAGTCACTGGCATCTTCTCGCAGGACACTCGGTGCAAACGGGCGAAACGACTCTCGAAATTTAATCTTCAGATTCATCCGCGACTGCATTTGTTCATTACGGGCATCGCCGATGATACTGCGGCTACCCAGTGCCCGGGGTCCAAATTCCATTCGTCCCTGAAACCACCCGATGACTTTGCCGCTTATAATGTCGTTGACGAGTTGCTCCAGCAGTGCATCCTCTTTTTCGAAGTAATGATACCGTGCTCCGGCAGAATCCAGAAAGCGGCGAATCTGATCATTCGAATAGGCAGGCCCGAGACAGGAAGCCGATTGAAGGTCATTTTGTTCGTCAACGTTTCTGACGTTTTCCAGCAGTTGGTAGTGTACGAACAAGGCCGCTCCCAGAGCACCACCCGCATCGCCTGCGGCAGGCTGGATCCATAGGGCCTCAAACGGGCTTTCCCGCAGGATGCGGCCGTTGCCGACGCAATTCAGCGCCACCCCGCCGCCCAAAACGAGATTCTTCATTCCGGTCTTGTCATGGGCAAAACGGACGATTCGCAGCATGATCTCTTCCGTCACTTTTTGGATGGATGCCGCAATATCCATCTCCCGTTTAGTCAGCGGAGACTCCGGGGCGCGCCGCGGGCCGCCGAAT
Organism: Sedimentisphaerales bacterium; assembly: GCA_050015775.1. Classification (GTDB taxonomy): domain Bacteria; phylum Planctomycetota; class Phycisphaerae; order Sedimentisphaerales; family Anaerobacaceae; genus Fen-1362. The sequence continues at coordinate 27,024 of JBEKAT010000041.1, forward strand.
AGTTCTTCGAACTTTTTGCCGACCATCACGTCCGCATAGCAGTAGGCAAAATATTCCATATTCAATCGGAACGAGCCGTCAGCCTTAAGATCCAGCAGTTTCTCAAGGATTAATTCCTTATAGACCGGCTTGCCGTAGGGGGCCAGTCCCATCAGCTTGTACTCACCGGAGTTTACCTTGAAGCCGGTAAAATAGGTAAAAGCCGAATACAGCAGACCCAGTGAATGGGGAAAATGAAGTTCATACAGTAACTCAATTTTATTGTTCCGTCCGATTCCGACACTGGCGGTTGTCCATTCACCCACACCATCCAGTGTTACGATGGCGGCCTCTGAAAACGGGCATGGAAAGAACGCGCTGGCTGCATGCGACTCATGGTGTTCCGTGAACACAAACTTGCCCTGGAAACGTCCCCCCAACGCCTTGTCCAGTTCTCGCGGGATATGCAGTTTCCGCTTGAGCCACTGCGGTATTCCCATAAGGAATTGCCTGAACCCCCTCGGTGCGTATGCGAAGTACGTTTCCAGCAGACGGTCGAACTTCAAAAAAGGTTTTTCATAAAAAACAACGTGATCCAGATCCTCCGCTCCAATAGCCCCTTCTCGCAGGCAGTACTCAATCGCATGCACGGGCAGCCGATGATCATGTTTGATTCGTGTAAATCGCTCCTCCTGAGCCGCTGCGATAATTCGCCCGTCCCTCAGCAGTGCGGCTGCACTGTCATGATATAGCCCCGAAACACCTAATATGTGAACGGGTTTTTCCACACGCATTCCTTTTAATAACAGATTTGCCCGGGTTTGCTCGGGCAGGCATTAACTATATACAATATTTGCCGATGAATTCGTAGCACTGTTTTTAATTATCCAATTTCGCTTTCAGGAGTTTATAGTATTTTTGAAATATTTCCTGATTAGCGCAATCGGGATTGATTTTCAATGCTGTCTCTAGTTCTTCGAGTGCCTTTTTATATTTTCCCTGGGTGTACAGCAAATACCCCAGATAAGAATGTGCCTGTGAAGTTTGTTTTTCAGGGAATATCTCTATGGCATTATAGAGTGTTTGAATGGCTTTTTTGGGATTACCACTTTTCTCAAAAGCTTCAGCTAAATATTCGTAGATGAGAATTGATCCGTCAGGCTGAAGATCAAGGCCTTTTGAATAGGATTTGATGGCGTTGTGGCCGTCTCCTTTTTTTCGAAAAATATCCCCAAGATAAAAATAGCCCTCTGCCGAAGTCGGTTTCATCTTGAGAAGTTCTCTGCCATAGAATTCCGCCTCGTCCAGTTTATTTTGCATGATTAGAATAGGGAGCAACCCACGACATGCCTTATCGTAGGGCAGGTATTGAAGGACTTTTTTAAACTCCATCGCGACATACCCAAGTTTCGCGGGGTCCTGGGCAGAAAAAACAGCCCGTTTCCATCGCAGCCTCCAGTCCTGCGGGTGCTGGCTTATTTGTTGATTGTACAGGGCCTCGGTTTTTTCCAGGGTGGGCTGGATGTCCTGCTTGAAGCGTTTCGCCTCATTTTCCAGTTCTTTGACCAGATCATTATGATAGGACTGGTTGGTAAAGGGCGGTTTGTTGATAAGGTTTTCGAGTACAAACTCAGCCCTCTGAGACCTCTCAAAAGCCGTGTAAACGAGGCGATCCTGGCAGTCGGCCAATGTCAATATTGGCAGGTCTTTTTTATATTGCGTTATCTTTTCAGGCAGCGTTTTTTTGACTTGCTCAAACATCGTTTTTGCAAGTATGTAATTGCCTTCAAATCGATAATGGACATGTTCATAAAATAGTTCATTGCCGGGGGTGTCGTGAGGGCTGTTCGCTTCCAGGGTCTTTACGGTGTCGACAAAATAAACACCTTCCGGTTCTCGGCCTTCAGCAACCGATTGAATGACCTGATTTATTTTTGTATCGGCCCGAAATCGCAGAGTATCATACTGAAGGGCTTTTAGATAGTACTGACGGGCGGTTTCGTACTCGCCCATCTGCCAATAGTTGCGGCCCAGTCGAAACTGAAGGTCTGCAAAGGTTTCATCAATCTTCTCGGCGGCGAGATAGTATTCAATCGCCTGTTCATAGTCTTCTGCGGTTTCAAATTTGACACCCTTTTGATAAAGGTCCTCCCACGCCTGTTTCTCGGAATCCGTCAGGCCGTTGCGATGCTGCGAGGCAAAGGGCGCGCTGTCTTTTAAGTTGCATCCGACATTGGAAACAATGACATTTGCGCCTGCTTTTATGCCGACATTGCAAATGTCTTTTAAGTTTTGCTCGAAGTGGCTGTAAACCACCCCTAGGGCGTCGGCCTCGGGGCGAACCTGTTCACCGAGAAACATTTCCATTCCGCCCCATGACTGCGGAACCTTACCCTTGGAACCCACAGCGTACAGCAGGCTTTCTAATAATTGCCCTGTTTTGGTGCAGGTCATCGCGGCATTCGCCCGGATCATCGCCAGATTCGGTGACAGGGGGGCAAAAATCGTCCCGGCTCCATAGGGACCGACGACCTCGTTGTTGCCCATATAGACAACAAACAGGTCAGGTTCGAACCGCCCGCAGCTTTTGGCGATTTGATAAACGGCATGCGAGTTGATCGCCGTCATGGCGGCATTGATGACTTCGAAATTCGTCTGGGGATATTCATGTTCCAGCATGATTTCAAGAAAACGGCCAAAATTGTAATTTTCATCCGGAACGCCCTGGGCGGCGGATTCGCCCAGCACAAATATCCGGTAGGTCTGAGGGGCTTTCCTGATGTCAAACGCAAAACCGGCAAGGTCACGGGCTAATCGTATGGGAAAGAACCGCCAGCCCAGTTTCGTGTTGTAACAGTAACGACTCTTACCGTCGACGGTCTGTTTTGTCGCGATATCGGTTGAATACCCAAACCCCACGAGGCGGAGACCCAACTCCAGGCACGCCAGCAGGATCAGCGGCAGGCCGACCATGGCAATGAAGCGAAACGCCCACAGCCGTTTTTTGCTGATTGGCGGCAGGCTCAAGGGAACCGGTTTTTGCTGATGGGTCTTTTTCCCCTTTGATGTCATGGAATCCGTTTACCCCTTCATTTGTTCAGCGGGTTTTTTGGAAAATCGCGGTTTCATCTTATCACAAAGGCATAGGTAAAACAAGATGTGTCCTTGTCGATACAAAAAAAGGCAAGCCAACTGGCTTGCCTTTTTAAAGAGCAAAACTAATGTGCTGCTTGCTGCTATTTACGGCGACGCAGAAGCAGTCCGCCAAGTCCCAACAGAGCCATGGTTGCCGGCTCGGGGATGATAAGCGCACCAAGACCAGCAGTATCCGAACCACTTGCGTCATTACCACTAATGACCCTGAAACCAATCTGAACGTCTGGGTTAGCAAGAGCCGGATCAACATTAAACAGAGTCATGCTATGTGCACCAACCGTCAGGGGCTCATAAATCTGCTGCGTGGTTGCCCAAGTACCGAAACCATCCAACACTTTGATGAATGCCTCGGTTACAATAGGCTTACCCGCCCCATCGAGGGCGCCGGCCAAATTGTTGCTTCCCACAACAAAATCAAACGTGACATTTTGTCCCTTCAGCCCGTAAGTCTCCGTGTAGCCGAGAGCTTCCATGGTTTTTACGCCCCGTGGCCACCAGTACGCATCATTCGGGTTGGTACAGTTCACGTTTGTTTGAAGCAACAGATTGCCAGCCGCTCCGCTCTCACGCAGGTCTGGAATACCCCAACTGCTGCCCCAACCGTCAGATATATCATTCATCCAGCCCATTGCCGGGAAAAAGCTGGCGCCATTGACCGTCACGTCTGCACTTGCAATGCCGGTCATTGCGAGCACTGCCAACACCATCACTATTACTAATAGTCTACTCATACTCTACTCCTCCATTCTTCTTAAAACAGTTTAAGTAACGTTACTTTTTTAACACCCTTCTTTTCTATATTCCAAAGCCAATCTCCGCAAGGCTCTGACAGCACCTCGCAGGGCAGCTTTTTACCACACATTTACTATGTACATATCACCAACTTAACTATCGCAGCACTACGGGCACGGTCTCCTGAGCGAGTCGCAAGCAAGCCATTTACTGACGAATATCGCAAAGTCATACAAGTCAACCTTGCAGTCACCGTTAAAGTCGCCGACTCCATCGTAGGTATCATCCGGATTTGCAATGGCCGCTGCGGCACAGGTGGCATAGACACCAACAACTACAGAATCCGCAGTAGTCTGACCGGCAGTATCTGTCACAGTTAATGTAAACTGGTAATAACCGGTAACGCTGCCAGTTGAATTCGTAAGCGTGACGGTAGTATTCTTTGTGTTCGGGGAAACAATCGTCACCACGGTGGCCGGGTCCTTGTCAGCAGCAGCTGTAATATTGGTCCATGCGTACGTTGAGATACCATGGTCATCTGAAGCAGTAGCATTAAGGGTTAAGGTCATAGGGCTTGCAGTTGCCACGAGATATTGATTCGGACCGGCATCCACAGTCGGAGGCGCATCCATCGTCTGGAAATCCCAGATAAATCCTCCAATCACGGAACTGCCCATGTTAACATCAACCATCCAGTAATAGTACCGATTGCCCTGAAGGGACGGTACAGTGACCGATTGATCAGTTGTATTATGCGCAACTAACGTGCCTTCGGCGCGGGGATTCACACCGTAGTCGGCGGGCGAAGTTAATTCCATCATATAGACATCTGCGTTGACAGCTCCTTTAGGATTGGTCCAGCTTATTACCTTGTTAGCCGGATCTTTCCCTGCTCCCACAATGGGAACGGGCCTTAAGGCCGGGGTGCCGCCTGGCACAAGAATTTCGACGTTATCAAAGCCATACCTGCCGGCGGCGGTGGTGGGGATGGAGACAAGAACAGCTTTTAGAGATGTGGCGTTAGAGGGGATAGTATAAGTAGTCGTCGAGTGGGTCTCCCAAGTGTTGTTGGCTGCAAGGGTAAATGGCGTCGCCCACTCTTCAATTTTGCCAGAAGGGCCCCACGATTCCAGTTTAAGCGAGGCATCGGTGAGGCGGCTGGTACCTATCGCATTGACGTCGGCCTGCAATATTACGTCCGTACCGACGGGGATTCCCAACGTATTAAGATCCTCAACACCAGCTTGGTACCAACAGCTCCAAGCGCCTAGGTTCGTCCATAGGACCACATACCCACCGGGGTTGCCACCGACCGTAGGAGCTTCAGCGCCCCAACTCCCGCCGCCCGTTGCATTCCACCCCGCCGCGTTGATAGTGAATTCGCCGTTGGTGACGAGGGTTGCGCTCGCCGTGCTGACTATTGCAAAAACCACTAACAATACCAATAAATTCTTCATTTCAGTTCCTCCTTTTGACCACTTTCCTTTCATCATTAAACTCACAGCTACAAACATCTTTTTCATCGCGCTTCTCCTTTTTAAAATAAACTGTTATTTATCGACAGGGTCGTGCTGTGGTGTCACGAAACACCAGTTTCTCCTGTATTTTAATGTTCCGGAGTTCAGCTTGATCGGGATTTTCA
>JBEKAT010000042.1:0-15986 GCA_050015775.1 Sedimentisphaerales bacterium
GTTGAAAATATAAGGGTCGAGTATTACGGCAACCCCACGCCTTTGAAGGCGCTGGCGGCTCTGTCAACACCCCAGCCGGATATGATTTTGGTCAAGCCCTTCGACCCGGGGTCAATCAAGGATATAGACAAGGCGATATTGGCCAGCGACCTGGGTTTGACACCGATGACGGACGGCAAGACGATACGGCTGAGCGTTCCGCCTCTGAGCGAGGAACGGCGGATGCAGTTGACGCATCAGATAAAAGGAATGGGCGAACAGGCAAAGGTAAGCGTTCGCAACATCAGAAGAGACGAAATAAAGTCGCTTGAGAAAGAAGAAACTGGCAAACTCATAACCAAAGACGACTTTGAGAAGGGCAAAAAACAGCTCGACGATTTGACCAAGCAGTACACCGACAAACTTGACCACGTGGTCAAACACAAGTCGGACGAAATAATGCAAAGTTAGCCATGGTCCGGACGGCAAATTAAGGATGATACCTGCCGTCCCTGTATTTTTGATAGTGAGGCCGATGGACAATGGATATAGTCGATTGGGCCTGTTATCCTTCCTTACATTGCACTGATTCTCTCTGAATGATATGGATTTGATGGATTTGAAACATTTTTGGGGATTGCCTTATGGAACCTTCGGAAAACAACAGAACTGTAACTGGTAAAAAAACCGGCAAAAAGATACTGAAAATAGTGGCCGGCACGGTGCTGATTTTACTTCTGCTTTTGATTGTGCTGGTGGCGTTCGTCGTGCCGGCGTATGTCTCCAGTGATAGCGCACGTAAGCTGATACTGTCGAAGGCCAACGCCTCCGGCGCAGGAGCCATTGATTTCGCTAAGCTGTCGATGAGCTGGTTTAAGGGTATCAGCGTCAGCAATATCAGCTTCAAAAACGCCGACCAAGGCGTTTCCGTAGCCGTAAAAGGCGTCTCGACCATGCCCGATTACGGCGCGATGCTGACGGGCAACCTGTCTTTCGGCGAAACGGTTATCGATGGGCCGAAAGTGGAAATAGACGTCGATAAAATGAAGCAAAGCGCCTCTGCTGCCGCCGCTAAACCGGCAGCCAAAGGCAATGCGAAATCCTCAGCCGGCGTGCCAATCAAAAAAATAGACCTTGTCGTCAGGGATGGGGACATAAAAATAAAAGACAGCCGTGGTTCCGTTGAGATTTCAAAGATAAACAGCGCGGTGAATCTACGGCCGCCGGGAGAGAAGACAACGCTGGAGATGGGCGCCAGCATCGCCGGGCAGGGCATGACTTCGACGGTAAACGCAAAAGGCGATGTGAACCCGGGCAGTAACTGGGACTTCAAAAAGGCAAGCGGAAATATGGCAGTCGAAGTCAACAACTTGAATCTGAGCCAGTTGGAATCGATATTGGCGATTGCGGGCATCGATATGGGTGCCAAGGGGATAGTCTCGGCGCATTTGAAGGGCGAGCTGAAACAGGGAGTGATAGAAAGCGTCGGCGTTGACGTAACAGGCAGCGGACTTGAGATAACGGCCCCGCAGTTGAAAGGGGATAAAATAAAAACCGGCATGCTGAACGTCGCGGTGAAAATGAGCCAGCAGGGAAATCTTGTCAACGTCGAAAAAATGAGCGTTGCTACCGACTGGCTCAAGGCCGAGGCCAACGGCACGGCGCCGATGAATATGGCGTCTGTTTCGGAATTTATGAAGCCCGACTCGAAGTATGAATTAAAGGCGAATCTCGAATGCAATCTGCCGGCGGTAGCGGCAATGCTGCCCAACACGCTTGGCCTCAAAGAACAAACCAAGCTGACGGGCGGCAAACTCCTCGGCAGCGTGCAAACACTCAGTGAGGCAGGCGCAAAAAAACTCGCCGGACAGGTGAGTATCGAAGGTCTCGCGGGAATGGTCGAAGGCAAACCGATATCGCTTTCCGAGCCGATTCAGGCGCAGGCAAAAATAACAGCCGAGGGCGACCAGATAAAATTCGAGAAAGTGGGCGTGTCGTCCGCGTTCGCAACGGTCAATTGCACGGGCACTATGGAGACGTTTAATTACGATGCACAGATAGACCTCGCCAAACTCGCCGACGAGCTGGGCCAGTTCGCCGACCTCGGCAAATACAAACTTGCCGGGCAGGTCGCAAGCAAAGGACAGATAACCAACAACAGCAAAACAACGATGGTCACCAGTTCGTCGAATATATCGAATCTGCGGGGAAGTCCCTCGGCTGATATAACTATTAATGAGCCGAATGCCTCGCTCGATGTTATTGCCTCGCTTGACAAACAAACCAACGTTCTTTCTGTGAAACAATTGAAGGCCGACACGAGCCTAGGACAGTTCAGCGTCAAAGACGGACGCCTCCCGATGGGTAATAACGTCAAAGAACCGATTTCACTTACCGCCTCCGTAAAAGGTTTGGACCTCGCAAAGGTGCAGCCATACCTTGTAATGACAAAGGCCATTTCAAAGGACGTGGTGCTCGGCGGCGTGGTCGAGTCGGATATAACCGTCAATTTCAAGGATGGTGGCTACAGAATAACTACCGACACAACAAAAATCGCCAACCTGCTGATAAAGTCCCCCGGCAAAGAGGCCTTTATCCAGAATCCCGTCGCGATTGTCCTTGATGCCGAGGTGAATCCGACGACAATGGCCGTCAACAACGCCGAGATTACAAGCCCCGACATAAAAATAAAAGCCAGCGTCCAGCAGAAAATCGAGGGGCAAAATAGCTCCATACAGGGAACCGCAAAGCTCGATTACGACTGGAAGACGATTACGGCAATGCTCTCGCCTTTTATGCCCGCGGGACTGACTATCGAAGGCAAACGACAGGATTCGATTAGTTTTGCAAGCAAATATCCCACTAAAGACGCCAACCAGATGCTCGCCAACCTCAACGCCCAGGCCAAAGTCGGTTTCGACAAGGTTGGTTATCTGGGGCTCAGCGTCGGCACCACCAACGTGGATATAAAAGTAGATAAGGGTTTTTTAACCATCGCGCCGTTCACCTCCGTCGTCAACAGCGGCCAGTTTAATTTCGGCGGCTCCGCCGACTTTAAACAAAAACCCGCCATATTCAGAACGCCAGGCCCGATGAGCATAATCAAGGACGTTCAGATAAACAAAGAAATGGCCAACAAACTCCTCGCCAAAGTTAACCCCGTCTTCTTCGGCGTATCAAGTATCACCGGCGCCGCCAATTTCCAGTGCGACCAGTTGGCTGTGCCGATAAACGGCGGCAAACCGGAAGACGCCAATATCGCCGGAACAATCTCGCTTACACAGGTCAAAATGCAGTCAACAGGATTGATGGGCGCGATATTGACCGCTACCGGCACATCGGATGGACAATTGATTACGATTCACCCCACGCCTTTCACAGTCAGAAATGGCTTCGTTAAATATCCCAATATGCAGATGGATATCGGCACTATGCCAATCAACTTCAGCGGCAGTGTACCCATCGACCCCAACAGAAAAATAGAAAGTTTCAGCGTTACTTTGCCGGTCAGCGCAACCGGCAAGATGGTCAAGAGCGGCTCGCAGAGAATAACCGCCTATGTCAAGGGAACGCCCAATAATCCGAAGCTCGACTTGGGAAAGATGCTTCAGGATCAGGCCGTCCAGACGGGCCTGGAGCTTTTGATGCAAGGTGCCCGCAAAAAATAAACGAATAGTAACTCAGACCGGAAGGTACTAAAATATGTTTGATAAGGTCTTGTCAACCCCGACAGCCCAGGTCGGCAGAATCGGTCGATTCGCCATTTTTCAAATCAAACTTTGGATTCACTGTTTTCGACTGTTGAAGAAAAACCGCTCAGGCCAGCAGGCCGCGGCGTTGTCGTATTACACAATGTTCGGCCTTGTCCCGCTGGCGGTGGTAATGCTGATGGTGTTTCAGTTCATCCCCGCTTATAAGGACGCCGGCCAGAAAATCAAGGATGCCGTTTATTCGCAACTGCACCTTTCCACAATTGAATACCCCGACCCCGCAAATCCCAATTCCAACATAAAACTAACCGACAATCTCGACACAATCGTCGCCAAGGTATTCACCGGGTTCAATCAGGGAACAATCGCTATTTTGGGAGCGGTGCTGATTATATTTGCGGCTTTGATGATGCTGCTGACTATCGAGGGAGCGTTTGACCAGATTTGGGGCGTGGGCAGAGGCAGAAGCATCGTCCACAGGATAGTCAATTACTGGGCGCTGTTGACTCTTGGCCCCCTGCTCCTTGCTACCGCGATATACGTCGCCACAAAATATGCCGCCATCAACCAGATACAAAAAACTGTCCTCTCGCACACGGCCCCCATCGTGGTCTCATATCTCGCGTCGGTCGCCGGGTTTTTCCTGCTCTATCTTCTCTTGCCGAATACAAAGGTAAAGGTGCGAGCGGCGATTTGGGGAGCGGTTATCGCTGCCCTTGTCTGGATGTTGGCCAAATGGGGCTTCAAACTCTACGTCGTAAAATTCATCCCCTATAACGAGGTTTATGGCGTCCTCGGCCTCATACCCCTCGGAGTATTCTGGATTTATCTTAGCTGGTTCATTGTCCTCTTCGGCCTTCAGCTCACATATACCACTCAGCACCTAAGCTCCCTCGATGCCGCTGAAATCGCCGCCGCTCAAAAGCAGGAAGAATACTTTATCGCTAACGACCTGACCATAATGAATATGGTAGGCGAAATCGCCTCCGCCTTTAAGGCAGGCGACGGCGCGGTCGAAGCGGGAACAATTTCGAACAAACTCAATATACCGCCCGAATTCGCGGAAAAGGTCCTCTCGCACCTGGTGGCAAGGGGCATTTTAATACGGGTATCCGAACCAAAGGACGGCTTCCTGCCCGCCAAATCCCCTGACGATATGAAACTCTCCGAAATCGCCGCCGCCATCTCGCTGGCGGGTTTTGGCCAGTCGGCGGACATGCCCGCGGGCCTGCAAAAAATCGCACAGTCACAACAGGAAATGTTCTCGCAATTCAACGTCACGCAGCTCATCCGCAACGAAGACAACCAGACCCGTTAAGCAATCAGCATCACACCGGCTTTATAGAGAAAAAATAAGCCGAAGAACAGCATCGCGCCGGCACAGACCTGCATAACCCGCTGCTGAACCTTTGGCCCAAACAGTGTTGTGCCGTGAAAACTCGCGAATGACAACGCCGTAACCCAGAGTAAATCGACCAACCAGTGAACAATCGCGAACAACGCAAAGGCATACAGGCCGAACTTCGTCGCAGTTATTGCCAGTCCCAGCCCCACAGTCGCCCACCATATCAGAAAATATGGATTAGAGACCGTTAAAACTATCCCCGCCAGAATTGGCTTGTCCTTTTTTGCTCCGGCCTGAATATCCACGGGACGCGAAACCGTTTTGAACATCCCGTATGCCATATAAAGTAAAGCAAGGCCTCCCGCGATACCAATGATAATCTGCGCCGAGGTCTTCTGAAAAATAGCGCCCAAACCGAAGATAATCAGAACCATCAGTGGAAACTCGACGATGCCGTGCCCTACTGCCAGCAATGACCCGGCCCATCGGCTGCGCGTCCCCATCGTAATCGCCGTCGCCGTAACAGGCCCCGGCTGCATCGCACCCGATATCGAAATGATGAATACCTGAATTAAAAACAGCGCCAATGCCATCGAATAATCCAATCCGGTTCGACGGTAATATCATAATCTTCCTCGAATTACAATCGTTAAGATAGCAAGGCCATAATCCCGGATGTGGCGGGTTGCGACCCAATAAAAAGAGCCACCCACACGGATGGCTCGTTTGCTTCGTTTTTCGACTGGTTTGGTTGCCCTACGCCGCCTGTCTTCGCCTGGCCAGCAGGCCAAGGGCACCAACACCAAGGAGGACGAGGGTGGCCGGTTCGGGTACCACCAACACGCACTGCCCTGAAGTCAATATCGTGCCCGTGATCGGGCCGAAGTCTGAGGTTAGGTTCAACCCCGCGTCAACCGTTAGAAAATCGTCATCGAAAAAGCTGATGGTACCAGTTACAGTTCCCGTGAAAGGGGTAGACGTCCCGTTGACGGAAAGCGTGCCAGCCAGGGATTCGCTCAGTGGTACCGAGATTCCTGTGGGCGTCATATCCTGCCCCCATGCGGGCGCAAGGTTTACGCTCCACGGCGAATTGGCAGCCAGAAAGATACTTCCGACTATAGGTGCCCCGCCACTGTCGGTGCCTGCAAAATCGAACTGGCCTGTCAGGATGTGCCCGCCCTCGAACCCATACGTTGCCGAGGAGGAATCATAGTCCATGCTGGTGGACAAAGCGCTAAGGCTTCCCGTCATGGTGAGTTGATTCCCCCCAAACGTCGCGGTCGAACCAGGAAGCGCTGCCAAAGACGTTAAGGCGGCGTTATCCGGGGGGTTCAGGACTGCGGCCGTGAACGAACTTGAGGCACCTGGGACACCCGGCTCATCTGTGTTCGTCACAGTTACTATCGTCCCAGACTTCGGCTGAATCTTGAAGGAGGCGGAACCTGTTATAGGGCTTCCAATGGGGCTGCCCGTCATTGCCTTGTCGTTCGTCGTCTGTGATTTCCCATTCTCGTCCGTGTAGGCCACGTTAACACACTCGCCTTTCACCCCCGTGACTGTGACGCTCTCCACTGTACCGTTAGTGTACCTATTCACTGTTACAGTGATTGGGCCGGCGCTGGCCAAGTCGCCGAAGAGCAGGCCAATCAGCAGTGAAATTGCGAGCATGCCAAGAATTGAACATCGCGTTGCCAATACTGCACAAATTGTCATTAACTTTTTCATTCTCTCTCCTTTAAAAATATTAGTAAATAGATTTTAAGCGGTGATGGCCGATGTTGTGGAAAATAAAAGGGGGATACTGATTCTGACTACGACTGCAAAACCAACTCTCTCTTTCCTTCCTTCTCATCACTCCCACCCTTCTTTTAGGTCCAGAAGGCAGACCTTACTGAGCATGCATTCTACCCTTCCCCTATCCTGAAGGTCAAGATAAAATTTTTAAAAAATCAGTTAATTTTCTGCTTTTTCTCGGACGAACGCCAATTTTAAGCTCAAAAACGTGGTGAAATCCGTCGTAAAATTTTTGATTTCAACACCATCTTCAGTCCCACATTTGAAATTACAAATCATAAATCTGTTGAACCCGAAATCAAAAACAAATTTCTCTGTGACCTTCCTGCCCCCACGGCTACTTGCCGAAGACAAGTGTGGGGGTGTGGCTAAAAACCTTTAATTCTCTGTGTCCTCTGTGACCTCTGTGGCTAAAATAGTTTTTTCCTCTCTGTGGCTAAAACACGGAGCGAAGCGACGAGCCCGCTTCGGAAACTCTGTGGCCAACCGTTATTCCCCGATAATTTTAACCAGCACACGTTTTTTTCTTTTGCCGTCAAATTCTCCGTAGAAAATCTGTTCCCAGGGTCCGAAGTCCAGTTTGCCATCGGTAATCGCGACGACAACCTCCCTGCCCATAATAGTCCGCTTCAAATGCGCGTCGGCGTTGTCCTCGTAGCCGTTATGGTGATATTGCGAATACGGCTTTTCCGGCGCAAGTTTTTCAAGCCACGTCTCAAAATCCTGATGCAAACCCGGCTCATCGTCATTGATAAAAACCGAAGCCGTAATGTGCATCGCGTTGACAAGACAAAGACCCTCTTTGACGCCCGATTCAGCAAGACATTGCTCGACCTGCGAAGTAATGTTAATCAACTCTCGCCTGCTCTGGGTATTGAACCAAAGCTCTTTTCTGTAACTTTTCATAAGTCCGTAACTCCTTATAACAATTGACGCTGGGAATATCTTAACAGGTTTTATCTTATGGGGAAATTAAAAGATAAGGGCGTTGAAATCATATCGGCTTCCGATTTGAACAAAAAATTCTAACCACGCGGATTACCCCGCCAATTCTATCTTGCAAATATCTCCACATTGCTTACACTAATTGCCTATGGCTAAGAAACCTGCATCCAATTCAAAGAAAGTCCCCGCTGCGGGCAAACCTTCTTCCCTTGTCGATACACGCGTCATTTATTGCGGCGATAACCTCGAACAACTCAAAAAACTCCCCAATGAATGCGTTGACCTGATTTATATCGACCCGCCTTTTAACTCAAACCGCAACTATGAGGTCTTCTGGGGCGAAACAAAGGAAAAACGCGCCTTCGATGACCGCCACGCCTCAACGCAGGCCTATATCGACTTTATGCGGCCCCGCTGCGTCGAATTGCACCGCGTCCTCAAAAAAACCGGCTCATTCTACTACCATTGCGACTGGCACGCCTCGCACTATGTCAAAATTATGCTCGACCAGATTTTCGGAGAGAACCAGTTTCAGAATGAAATAATTTGGAAGAGAACCACTGCGCACAATGATCCAGATAAATATGGCAATGTCCATGACAGTATTTTCTTCTACGGTAAGGGAAACAAATGGACTTGGAACGCCATCTATCAAGCGTATTCAGAGGATTTCATCGAACGGTTCAAACGGACTGATCCAGATGGCCGCCGATGGTACGACGACAATATTACGGGAGCCGGAGAAACAAAAGGCGATTATGAATGGAAAGGCATGAAACCGCCATCGGGTAGGCACTGGGCCTACGATAAGGAAACAATGGAACGGTTCGATGCCGAAGGTAGAATCTTCTACACAAAAACCGGAATGCCGCGCCTCAAACGATATCTCGATGAAGCTAAAGGCGTGCCGCTTCAATCTATATGGATTGATATTTCCCCGATCAATTCACAAGCAGCTGAACGTCTTGGCTACCCGACTCAAAAACCTCTTGCGCTTTTGGACAGAATAATTAAAGCATCAAGTAATCCTAATGATATTGTTCTCGACGCCTTTTGCGGCTGTGGGACGGCATTAGTCGCTGCTGAAAATCTTGGTCGTCAATGGATTGGTATCGATGTTTCGCCGACGGCCTGCAATGTAATGGCAAAACGTCTGCGCGATATCTGCAAGATGAAACAGGATGAAAAACTCTGGCAAATCGGCCGAGGGTTTATCGTCCGTGATTTGCCGTGGAGTGAAAAGCAACTTAGAGAAATTCCGCCGTTTGAATTTGAGAACTGGGCGGTCATTGCTTTGGGCGGCAGGCCCAATGTCGCCAAGGTCGGCGATATGGGCATCGACGGGCGTATCTATCCAATCTCGGCTATGCCGAAAAAGGACAAGGGAGAGCTTGGCTTTATGGATGTCTGGTATCCCATTCAGGTCAAGCAGAAAGACAAAGTCGGCAGACCGGATATAGATTCCTTCGAGGCGGTTATGACGCGAGAAGACAGAACAAAGGGGTTCTTTGTTGCGTTCGACTACTCATCCGATGCTATGAGTGAAATACAGGCGTTCTTCAAAAAGTCCGGCAAAAGCATAATCGCACTTACCGTCAAAGACATCCTCGACGAGCAAATCGCCTACAAACTGGCGTAAATATGAGGGAATAAAATGGCGAGAAAGAAAAAACATAAGACAAGGGCGATAATAACGGAACATCTTGAAAAAATTGGCGCAAATGTCTTTGACGATTACAGCTCGGTCATTACCGACTTAATAAAGGGACGGCAAGGAATATACGCACTTTATAACAATGAAAGACTTTACTATGTTGGTTTAGCCAGCAACCTAAAAAGCAGGGTAAAGGCTCATAATAGAGACAGGCATCAGAATAAATGGACGCATTTCAGCCTTTACATTATCCGTAAAGAAGACCATGTAAAGGAAATTGAATCTCTGGTGCTTAGAATCTCTCGCCCGAAAGGAAACAAAGTCAAAGGAAAACTTAAAAAGTCGAAAAACTTGCGGCCTTTGTTAAAAAGAATGCTTAAGGATGAATGGATAATACGAAGAGGCGGAATACTTGGCGAAAACGAAAAAGATACCCGAAGAGTTGAACATAGAAAAAGAAAAATCAAAAAAACTGACAAGAGGCCGTTGCAAGGATATTTCCCGCAAGGAAAAGTAATCCATGCCAATTATAAAGGCAAAGAATATAAGGCATGGGTTTATTCAAATGGTCGAATCAAAGTAAATGGCGAAATATTCGATAGCCCTTCGTTGGCAGGAATAGCAATTACGAAGAAAAAGACAATGAACGGCTGGAGGTTCTGGAAATATAAAGATAAAACCGGCGAACTTGTCTATATCGATAAATTACGAAAATAAATAATCAGTGTCAATCCGTGTAAATCCGTGTCAAAAGAAAAAGGGGGCAAAGGGGTCAGGAGCCTTTTTTCAGGGCTATTCAAAAACAAAACCGGCAGGTTAAAAAAACTTAGCGCCATAAGGCGATAACGGCAAAATCCGCGCTGTTTTCTGTCATCGGTCATCCGTCCTCTGTCTTCCGGCTAAATCAGCGTTAATCTGCGCAATTAGCGTCTAAACCTTTTGTGCATTTTTGTGGCTAAACGAATCAGTGAAATCTGTGTAATCTGTGGTTGCAAATTAGATTGACCAAAGCCGCCTAATCTGCCTGCCACGGCGTAGTCAAAGACGTAGCCGGGTGGCTATAGCCCAATCCGTAAATTCAATTGACCAAAGCCACCTAATCTGCCTGCCACGGCGTAGTCAAAAACGTAGCCGGGTGGCTATAGCCCAATCCGTAAATTCAATTGACCTACAAGACCTAATCTGTGATTATATGCCTCGAATTTAACGGCCTCACTTGTTGCGGAGGGGGTCTTGGGGTCGAAGTTTGTCTGATAAGGGCCAAACGAGTGGCACACAGTCAACATATAAACGTCGAGGATACGGTTTTGGTTCAAAAATGGCGTCAGGGCGACCCCAACGCCATTGAACAACTCGTCTGCAAATACCAGGGCCGAATCTACAACCTCATATTGAAAATCTGCTCAAATCCCAGCGACGCCGCGGAACTAACCCAGGATACGTTTGTCAAAGTAATAGAGAACATTGGTAAGTTCGAGAGCCGTAGCGGCTTTTACACCTGGGCGTTCAGAATCGCGGTCAACCTGACGCTGAATTACCGCAAAAGAAAGGCAACGGTCGGGTTTACTTCGCTTGACGCCGAACTGGCTGCGGGCGACGAACAGGCCAGGCAGGGTCTGGCAGCGATATTATCAGACGATAAGGCCCCTGACCCCGCCCAAATCGCCGAAAACAGGGAACTTTGCGAACTGATACAAAAAGGAATTCGCAAACTCGATGACGAACACAGAGCAATCATTGTGCTTAGGGATATCGAAGGAATGGATTACGCGCAAATCGCGGGAGTGCTGGGCACAGAGCTTGGGACGGTCAAAAGTCGGCTCAGCAGGGCCCGCGCCGCGTTGAGGCAGATTCTGGAGGCCTTATGAATTTTGAACAAAACCCAAAAATTGAGGAATTGCTGAATAGTTACATCGACGACGAGTTGTCGGCTGATGAACGTTCGCAAGTGCAGCGTCTTGTCAGTGAAAACCACACTATCGCACAACGCTTACGCCAACTCGAAAGATGCAAGGCGCTGGTAAGCTCATTGCCCCCTGCCGAACCGCCCGCCCAGGTAGTCGCCGGAATTAAACAACTGCTGCGAAACCATTTGGCCAACACAAGCGAATCTAAGCATATCGAACGTAGGCGAGGAGCAAGGCACCTGTTCGTTCGCCAGGTCATGGCGGCATCAATAATAATCGGCCTCGTGGGCATTATGGGCGCAGTGGTGTATAGGATTGTCGGACCAGAGGAAACAATCACGCCAATCGTCGCGGTGCAGCCGGCACCGACCGTTAAGCCAACTGCGTCGCCTGTAGCAGCGAAACCGGAAGAGACAAAAAAGACGGTAGCCGTCGCCGCTGTTGAGGACACAACAGGCATAGGCCTGTACTCGCTCCAGTTGCAGACCGCCGACTTTACCGCGGTTGACGCCTATGTAAATAAGCTCCTCGAAGAAAGCCCCTGGCTGCGATACGAAGCGACAAAAGACCAGCCGGGCAAAAGCGCATACAGAATCCTTTGCAGCAGAGGCGGCCTTGAGGCGATGATGAGCGATTTGGCGACTGTGTGGTCAAAATTCGATTCGACAACGCTGATTGTACGCACCGATAACGTCGGCCAGGATGTCACCGTCGCGTCCGTAAAGCCGGAGCAGGTTGCCGATATTGCCAGACAGGACACAATTGCTAATCGTGTAAAACTTGCGAAGGATTTCGCGATGCTAAACAGTGTCGAGCAGATTATGCCAGACGAAAAAATGCTCGCCGCGACGGAGCGGTCGATGCCTGAACTGACAACCATCCCCAAGCCGGTCCTGACCTCGGGCGATAAAAACGTCGTAACCGCCCCCAAAGGCGCATGGGACCAGGTTCAGGTGGATTTGAATGTCGTCGTCACTGGCCACAAATAGCTATTTAGCATCCTCAACTTAAAACTTAACACTTAAAACTCAAAACTAAGCCCCCCCACAATCCGCCAAATCGCTAAACTGGTAAAGTAACATCAAAACCGGCGCAAAGAAAAACCCCCGGATAGCCGGGGGTTCAAACTGCCGTGGGATGTGCAGTCCGTTATTCGAGATTCATTGCCTCGGCGAAGGTGGCCATGTTGTTGGCCCATTTCTGGGCTTCGTTTATGTCGATTTTGTCATCTTTGACTAATCGGGCAAGGTGTCTTTCCATCGTAATCATCTTCTCATCGTACCGATTCGTGGTCTTGGTCTGGAGCTGCGAATATATCTGCTCGACCTTGCCTGTTCTTATGAGATTGGCGGTGGCGTAGTTATTGTTAAGAATTTCCATCGCGGCGATTCGACCTTTGCCGTCCTTTCGCGGAATGAGTTTCTGGCTGATGATATACGCCAGCCCCAGCGATAGCTGGTTTCGCACCTCGTTTTGCCTGCCGGGCGGGAAGTAATCCAGAATGCGCATAATTGTCCCCGCGGTGTCCCTTGTGTGCAGCGTCGAGAAAACCAAATGCCCCGTCTCAGCCGCCATAAGCGTCATCGCGATTGTCTCCGCGTCGCGCATTTCGCCGACGAGGATTATGTTGGGGTCTTCGCGGAGCATCGAGCGCAGGCCGTCGATAAACGAATGTACGTCCCTGCCGATTTCTCGCTGCGAGACCAGCGAATGATTCTGCTCAAAAATATATTCAATCGGGTCTTCGATGGTGATTATCCGGCAGGCGCGTTCTTCGGTTATGCGGTTAATCAGCGATGCGATTGTCGTCGATTTGCCGGCGCCCGTCACACCTGTAACCAGGACCAGGCCGTGTTTGCGATTTATAATGTCCTTCCAGATATCATTGGGAAATCCGACCCTCTCCACCGACGGTATATCGGTTGACAACGCACGAATGGCCGCGCAGATGCCGTCATTTTCTTTGAAGACGTTGATTCTAAAGTGCGTTGCGGCCAGCCGATATGAGCAATCAACAGTGTGCAGCTCGCGTAATTTGTCTATGCTTGCATCGCTCAGCAGGGGTAATATCAACTGTTCGGCCATTTCCTGCGTCAACACCGGGCCCTTGAGCTTTTCGAGGTCGCCATCGACGCGATAGGCGGGCGCAGCGCCAACCTTGAGGTGCAGGTCCGAAACCCGCATCGTACCCACCTGCTCAAAATAGTTGAGCATATCCTGGATACTCAACTGCCCCCTGTTCTCGGTGGGATATACGCTCTTTGTGATTTCGCGAACGACCGCCATTTCCCGCTCCTTATCAAAAACTATACAAATTATAAGTTCTCGAATCAGGGTTTCAAAAAGCCCTGCGCGCACTAATATCCGCAGGGGGTGTATCGGCAAAAAATGGGGGTCGGAAAAGCTGAATTTGGCGGTTAGGCGTTGTTTTTTGGGACTGTTATTTGGTCTTTGCCCCTCGACTCTGCTCGGGACGGGCGAGCCATTCGTTGAGGTTTTTGGCTAAGATTTTGACGTCCTTTTTGGTCATTATGTGGTCGATGATTGCGGGCTGGATTTTGAGGTTGACCATCGCCTTATGCGCACGCTCCCACAGCCGGTCTCGTTTGGCGTCGGTGTCGGCCAAGAATAACTCGCTGACTAATTCGCTTAACTTGCCCAGGGCAATATCGCTGCGGTTGTTATAGTAGTTCGTTATTACGCTTTTCTGATACGCTGAGTATTCCTGTTTAGCCATTTTCTCGTTACCCGTCGTTCGTATATCGTACTGCGAGGATAATTTTGCCTCAAACCGGCGGGAAAATCAAGCCTCGGCCAGACAGTTTTTTGACGCAGATTGCCTCCAAACCCTTGCTAATTGCCGAGATTTCGCAATAATTCGAATGCAAATGCAATATTATCAGGTTCCCAAGCGTCAGTAGTTGTATTGAAGAAATAAATGGCTTATCGCTTTTAAAAATCGCTGATTGCGGAAAGGATGGACAATATGAAAATCGATTGCATAAAAAAGACGATGGTAATTTTGGCCGCACTGACTTTTGGTTGTGCTGTAGCTTTTGCAGGGTCTGCCCCGGATCCCAATTCGCCTGCGCACAGGAATAGAGGTCAGGCTGCACAAAGGCCCGCCGGTGAGTTTATGCGGGAGCTTAGCGAGAAACTGAATCTCACGGACGCACAGAAGGCCGCCATCAAACCGATTCTGGCGACCGAGGCCAACGAAATAAAGGCCGTTCACCAGGATAGTTCGCTTTCAACTGAGCAAAAACAAGCTAAAATAAAAGAAATCCGGGACAGCAGCAGGGAAAAGATAAACGCGCTGCTGACACCCGAGCAGCAGAAAACATTTGCCGAAATGAAGGGTGAAGCGGGCGGCAGAATGCGTGAAGCATTCCATAACCGGCTGGCTATGATCGCTGAAAAACTGAACCTCACGGACGAACAGAAGACCGCCATCAAACCGATTCTGGCGACCGAGGTCAATGATATGACAGCTGTCATGCAGGACAATTCTCTCTCTAAGGAGCAAAAGCAAACTAAAATCGCTGGCATTCGGGAGGCCTCAGACACAAAGATAAACGCGCTGCTGACCCCCGAACAGCAGGCCAAATGGGCCAAACTAAAAGAAAACGCAAAACAGGAGCGTAATAAAAAGGATGCACCGGGCAAATAAGCCCAGTGGCCGGCAAAAACCTGCTGACACTGTCTGCTGAATACGACATAAAAAAGACAGGAGTTGAAATGCTCCTGTCTTTTTATTTGTGCGACAAGCGGCCATGGGGGCAGGATAGCATATAAGTATATGCGTATATACTTATGAAGTGCTCCAACAGTCGAGGTTTTTGAGACACGGATTACCTATTGCGGTAAACACTCTTTAGTTTCGCTTACATTACGTCTTTATTGCGGCAGCAGGCCTATGCCCACAGGTCTTGTATATCCTCATCGGACTGGAGCCAGTTTGTCGCCTTTTCAAAATCGGTGAACGCCATAACGGTAAATCTGTCGATATTCGCGCACATCTCCAGAAAAACAGCTTTGTTGAATTGTTCATCATCTCTTGCAATGACGGCTATCTTGCTTCGGAATGCCTCCTTGTGTCGCCCAAGTTCAAGAATCAGCTCATGCAGGTCGGCATGATCCAGGTTGCTGTGGACTTCCCGCAAGTCCATCAGTATCTCATGATCTCCGATTAGCTGCTCCATCTGCGCGATTTGACTGAGCACTTTTTTGCTCTCATCAAGATCTATCTCGCCGGTGGGCTTGGCCTTTATGAAATCCTTGGCTTGAATTATCTTATAGTTTACCCGCATTTTCCCGCATCCTGAATAATCCTGCGTTTGTTCCACATATACTCTACTTATGGCACAGGTTTCCAATGATTTTATCCTGCCATTAGGATAATAGCAATAAGGCGGATTTTTTCGCCACAGAGAACACAGAGAGCACAGAGAATTCATCTTTTTTAGACGCTGATTACGCAGATTCCGCAGAGAATATGTTTAGATAATATGAAGGTCATCCTTCCAACGGTTATGATTTGAGCGTTGCACAACAAACAAATCTAACCTAATTGAAAGGAATGACCTATGACAACAGTATCAAACAAACAGAGATGGTTCAACACAATCCGCCTGGTCAAAGATGACGATTTA
>JBEKAT010000043.1:0-15878 GCA_050015775.1 Sedimentisphaerales bacterium
GCAACGGTCAGGTGTGAAAAGCCCCGCATATCCTCGCATCTAATCAGCAAAAGCGTCTCGTTGTCTATCCTGACTGAGGCGGGATTAAAAACAGCGTTGACGGCATA
The DNA here is from genome assembly GCA_050015775.1 of Sedimentisphaerales bacterium. Classification (GTDB taxonomy): domain Bacteria; phylum Planctomycetota; class Phycisphaerae; order Sedimentisphaerales; family Anaerobacaceae; genus Fen-1362. Next base: position 108 of record JBEKAT010000043.1, read on the forward strand.
AGGCCAGTCGTGCGTCGTTAATATGGGATTGCCCGCGTACCGTTTGAAAAGTCCGTACGCCTTTTTTTGTCGTTCGAGGTCTATCATATTCTTAACCCCACTAAAACAGCATCAACAAACCACTTTTCCCATATGATGGCTTCATACACTTAATCGGCAATATACCAACTTTTTCAGCAGCCCCGCCAATCCATTGGGCGACAGCAGGCGATATTCCGCGGCAAGACAAATCTATGCTACACCCAATTGCGTTTCATACAAGCTCTGATAAAGCCGGCAGGTCCGTATCAATTCTTCGTGCTGGCCCTGCGCGATAATCCGTCCGTTATTCATAACGACTATCACGTCGGCGGCGACTATAGTGCTGAACCGATGCGCGATTACAATGCTTGTCCTGTCGTGCATAATTTCTTCGATGGCCCTGTGAATCTTTGCTTCGCTGTCGGCGTCAACCTGGCTGGTCGCCTCATCGAAAATCAGAATCGCCGGGTTTTTCAAAATCGCCCTGGCGATGACAATCCTCTGCAACTGCCCGCCGGACAGGCCGGAACCCTGTTCGCCGATGATGGAATCGTAACCCTGCGGGAGCGGCTCGATAAATTCGTGCGCAAATGCACGTTTGGCCGCCTGGATAATTTCTTCCCTGCTTGCCCCGGGTTTGCCGTAGCCGATGTTCGCCGCTATCGTATCATTGAAAGTTACGACGTTTTGCGTGACCATCGCAATCTGGCCCCGCAAACTTTGCAGGGTCGCCTCGCGAATGTCTTTACCATCTACCAAAATCTGCCCGCTGTCCGGGTCGTAAAATCTCGGTATCAGGTTCGCCAGGGTGGTTTTCCCTGAGCCGTTAGGTCCCACGATGGCCACCCTGTGCCCCGCCAAAACAGAAAGGCTGATGCCGTTCAACGCGGGTATCTCCGAGCCGGGATACGTGAAAACAATGTCCCTGAATTCCAGCTTTGTCTTCAGCGTCGATAATTCAGCCGCATCTGCGTGCTGGGGCTCAAGCGGCTTATCCATCATCCCGAAAACGCGTTCTGCCGCGGCGTTTGCCTCCTGAATTTTGTTCCAGACGTCGCTGGCTCTTCGCGCAGCGGCAGCAGCACTGCCGAGGAGTATCAGAAGCGCCAAAAACTCGGTGCCGTCCATTTTTTGGCCTGTAACCCAGTTTGCCCCTATTACTATCGCCACTGAGCCAGCCAGCATTCCGAGAACCTCCAGTATGGGAGCAGTCGCTGCGTCGGTCCGCGATATCTTCAATAATTGTTTCAGCAGTCTTTTGTTGATGTCCTTGAACGCGGCCTCTTCGTACTTTTGCCGGTTGTAAACCTTGACAACCTTGAGCCCCGCCATTGTTTCCTGCAGCTTCGCGAGCATTTGCGACCAGGCCATCAGGGATTTTTTCGAGGCCTTCTTCATTTTTTTGCCCAGGACGGCAACCATCCAGAGTGTGGGGGGTGCTCCCCCTAAAAATATAAGCGTCAACTGCCAGTTGAGCCACGCCGCGGCTCCAAGCAGAAACAGCGTGTTCAATGGCTCCTGCAGGGCCTTTCCCAGCATAATCTTGATGCCGTTGCCCATAGCGCCGGTATCGCGAATAAGCCGGCTTACCGAATCGCTTGGCCTTTCTTTGGCAAAAAAAGCAATCGGCATATTTATAACGTGCGCAAAGGCGTCTTCTCGCAAATGATTTAACCCCACCTGGACCACTTTCTCCGCGATATACTGCTGATAATAGCGCGCTATACATCTGATAATGGTAAGAATCGTAAAAACAATCATTAAGAAAATAATCGCATTTGTTTTACTTGCTTGGGTTTGCCCCCTCGGCACAAAATTCAGCGATTCCTTCGCAAGATTTGTTGCCCACGCCTTCAAGCCGCTTTTGTGCGCATCTGTAAGATTTAAGACCTTTTCTTCACTGCCTCGCCTTATATGCAGGGTAATCCCCTCTTTGCCGGCCGTGGCAACTTCTTCAAGCAAATCAGTATAACTCATCGCCCCCGCATTTGGCTCTTTGCCCGCTGCGATAATGCGGTCTCCGCTCATAAGACCCGCGTCTTTCGCCCCCCCTTTTTTCTTGACCGAAACAACAAGCAGCGAGTTCGCGTAATCACTGCTTTTGCTCCCGGAAAAATCAATGCCCTCCGGAACGTAAAAATCCACTCCATATCGAAACTCACAGACCTTCCTGTCCGCCCAGCCGCGTAACCCCTCCTGCCCCGTCATAACTTGCAGCAGAGGGATAACAGCCATAAAACTTATCGACAACAGCGTGGAAACAATAATCGCGCTTATCACAACAACAACGATTCGCGGCCACTGAGGCCAGATATACTTGAATACGCGGGAAAATTCTTTCACTTAACGCCTCTCAACTAAGATTGATAATCGATTATTGATAATTGACAATTATTGATGATTGTAACTGTCATTGGCGAATAATCAATCATCAATTATCAATCATCATTACTTACGGTGCAAGATTGACGGCCACAACTGCGGCTGTTATCCTGTCGATTCTTTTAAGGATGAAAGTAAATGAAAGTTGACCGGCTGGTGCTTGGAGAATTTGAGACCAATTGCTATATCGTGAGAAACAGCGATTCGGCAACCGAATGTCTGGTTATCGACACGGCGCTCGACGTGCGGGCATTGCCGGCATTTCTCGACCAGCATAAACTGTCGCCTGTCGCCGTGATTCTCACTCACGGGCATATAGACCACATCGCCGGCGTTGAGGCCCTGCGCAAAAAATTCCCGTCTATTTTGATTTATATCCACAAGCTCGATGCTGAAATGCTGGGCGATGCGGCCGGGAATTTGTCGCTTATGGCCGGCTCTTCATTCACCGCCGGCAAAGCGGACCGCCTTATTGATGAGGGGGATACAATCGACAAGGCGGGTATCCGGCTGCGGGTCATTCACACGCCCGGCCACACGCCCGGCGGAATCTGTCTCTATTCCGAAAAAGACGGCGTCATCTTCGTTGGCGATACCCTCTTTGCCGGCTCCATAGGCAGAACGGATTTCCCCAACGGCGATATGAAAAAACTGATAGAAGGCATAAAACACAAACTGCTCGTGCTGCCCGACGACACCGTTGTTTATCCAGGCCACGGCCCCGAGACAACAATCGGACGCGAAAAGACCGACAATCCCTTTTTGAGTTAACCGCCGCGATGAGCAAATCAACTCCACGTCTCCTGACTTCGCTGGCCGCCCTGAGCTGCATAGGGACGCTTATATGCTGGTCGAGCGCGCCGATTTTCATCAAGTACCTGACCGGCTACCTCGACCTGTGGACTCAGAACCTGCTCCGTTACGGTGCGGCGTGCCTGTTCTGGCTGCCGTTTCTGTTTATCACCACAAAAAAAGGGCAACTGCCAAAGGCCGTCTGGAAACGCGCACTGCTGCCCTTCATACCAAATATCATCACGCAAAATCTCTGGGCCGCGGCGTTTTACTACATCGACCCGGGATTCGCGTCGCTATTATCAACAACCGCGTTTCTGTGGGTCATAATATTATCCGTTATATTTTTCGCCAACGAAAGACAGCATCTCAGCAACCGGCTTTTCCGGCTTAGCATCATCCTGTCACTTGTCGGCCTGATGGGAGTTATGTTCTTCCATCCCGCCTTTACGCGCTCATACACCATAATAGGCATCGCAATGATTATACTATATGGCCTTATCTGGGGGCTTTACGCGGTCGCGGTGAAGGTGGCGTTCCGCGGCATCGACTCGCGAACCGGTTTTTCGGTCGTCAGTATTTATACCGTTGTCGCGTTGTTCATACTAACAATGTTTATGGGCCAGCCGAGTAAATGTCTTGTGATGCCGTTCGGCGGCTGGGCCGCAATCGTTATTTCCGGAGTTACAGGCATAGCATTGGGGCACGTGTTTTATTACATATCGATTCGCCGGCTCGGCGCAACCACGCCGTCGCTTGTCCAGCTGGCGCAACCATTTATTGTTGTGGTTATTTCATACTTCGTTTTCAGTGAGAGGTTGAGCGTCCCGCAACTGGTCTTCGGCGTGGTATTGGTGGCCGGCTCGGCATTGGCTATTTTAGCTAAAAAGGACACAGCGACGCCGACAACCTGACAGCCCCAACGTCCTATAATCACTTAAACCTTACAGTGAAACCTGTAATAAAAACCGCAACAGTAAACATTTAAGGTTTCCAATTCCTTTTTATATTGTTGTTCGACATCAATTTTTTTTCCAAATAATCCGCCGGCAATGCTCGCCGATATATTCCTTACATGAATGCTGTTACCACGATGGGGTGGTCATAACGGGCGTGGCCGAAAGCGTCGCCATACTCACGCCTGGTTTCAGGGGAAGCTGATTATGCACACGAAAGAAAGTTCCGTCGGCAAAACAGTTGTATTTATCTCTTTTGTCTTACTGGCTGGAGTTCTGCCCTGTCTTGCGGAGCGGGACGACACATACGATTCTAATGAACTCTTTAATATGGCCCCTGAGGAGTTAATGAACGTGTCGGTGGTTTCAGCTTCCCGGCAGGAGCAGAAAATCACCCAAGCATCGGTTCCGATAAGTGTTATCACGGCTGAAGACATTCACTATAGCGGCCTGACCTCCATCCCTGAGATTCTGCAGTTCACACCGGGCGTAGATTTCTATAAAGCCAATCGGTACTGGGATGTCATCGGCATCAGAGGCCTGCACGACATGTTTTCAGATCGTATACAGACGCTCGTTGACGGACGCCTGGTTGATAACGCCCTGTTCGGCGGCCAGCTATTTTGTACCTATCCTGTTATGATAGAGGATATTGAAAGAATAGAGGTCGTCCGCGGTCCCGGTGGAGCCGCATGGGGAGCGAATGCTCTCAATGGCGTAATCAACATAATTACAAAAAAGCCGGAAGACGTTCTGGGGGGTTTTGCCTCGACGACAATAACCGAATTCGGCGACAGCTATACATACCTTCGCTATGCGGAAAAGAAAGATGACTGGCAATGGCGGGTTTCGGCAAATTACGAGGATATGGAAAGTTCCGATGAAGCGCTCGGGAATGCTTCCGAAAAATCCTTCTATCCTGCACTTAACAATCTGATTGGTTTTGACAGTTACAAAGCACGGGATTCTGCCCGCCCGTTTCGTTTTGATTCCGAAGCGATTTACGATGCACAGGACGGTACCAAAATCTCATTTGGCACCGGATACTCCGGCGGAACACTCGGCGATTTTGAGTTTGAGGGTTTTTTCCCGCGGCAAAACAACCGTTTTGAACAGGTACGCCCCTTTGTACGAATTGACCGGGAGCATGGGGATGATAGCTCATCATTCCTTGAGTGGTCGGGAAATTTTGAAACAATAAATTTTAAAAGCCTGCTCATAGCAGACACAAAAGAGAACAGTCTTACAGGACAGTACAATTTCGCTCCAGCTAACGGACACCACGTATCAATCGGCACAAATCTTCGCTGGACACACATTAATACAGGCGCTGATTATGACCAGCAGGTTGTTTTTGAAAAGGAACCTTTTGATGAATACTGGACGGGATTATTTGCCGTTGACAGCTGGGAAGTAACCGACCGGTTAACCCTTGAAGCCCAGCTTCGCGGCGATTCGTATTCAGCAACTGAAACCGCAGACTGGTCCGGACGACTGACCAGTCTATATGCCCTGGATGAGGGGAAAGACCATATATTCAGGCTCAGCGTCACCAAGGCATACCGTTCACCTCTGCTGGCACTTCGCGAGCTTAGCGGCCATTTGATGCCGGTAGGCGGCGGATTGTATCTTTTTAATATAAACAGACCGGATGATCTTAAAAACGAGGAAACTCTTTCTCTCGAAGCCGGTTATACCGGCAGGCTTGCCCAGGGGGTAACTCTCAGATTTGATAATTACTATCAAAGTTACAGCAGACTGATTGGCTATGACACAATGACGGATGGGAGTGGACTGAATTACTTGACAGCAGATAATATTGCCGGTGCTGATGCCTGGGGCAGTGAGCTTGAATTAGCCTTTCAGAACAAAAAAGGAAAGCTCTCTGTCTGGTATGCTTACAATGATTTTCAGGCAGACCGTGACCGCCAGGATGTCCGTGCTTGTCTGCCGGCTAAACACAAAGCAGGCCTGACGGGGCGTCTGTTTTTAGCCGATGGCTGGACATTTAACGCAAACTATAAGTACACTGACACTACACCAGACAATCCTCTTTCTCGGATAGATAGCGGCAGTTCCCATCGGCTTGACCTGACCATTTCCAAAAAGATTGACAAGGGCAGTGGCGAACTGACGTTCGGCGTCAGCGACCTGCTGAACAACACAATCGAACCTCACTCGGGTGCAGGAAATATTACTGCGAATGAAATACCGGGGCGGACGTTCTTTGCCCGTCTGCAGTTTTCGTTTTAAGGAATCGATTAGCAACTTGCGAAAAATGAAAACACACGTTATTAATATCCTCGCGGCCGCGGTAATGTTTGCGACGGCGGACTTCTGCAATCTCGGTCAGGCCGCACAGACAAAAGGCAAACCAGCCAGTATCCAGGCGAGTGAGAATGACATAAAAGCGGCGTTCTTTTATAATTTCATAAAGTTTACCGAATGGCCCGAAGGGAAAGTCGCCGAACCAAATACTATTACCATTGGCCTCCTTGGTGAGAATCAATTTGGCGATGCCTTCGACCCCGTCAAAGACAAACTCGTTAAGGATAAACGGCTAATCATCAAAAACCTCGGCAGGTTCCGCAAATCTTTCCCGCAGAACGATGCCGGCAAATTAGAATTCGCCAACTATATCAAGCAATTGAGAAAATGCCACATGTTGTTTATCGACGACTCGGAACGCGAGAATTATAAAGCAATCCTCGACGCAGTAAAGGGCTACGGCGTGCTGACAGTCGGTGAAACCGAGGACTTTCTCGATGTAAACGGAATCATCACCTTCATACCAGGGACCGACAAACCGGTTTTTGAGGTTAATCAAAAGGTCTGCGAGCAGGAAGGACTCAAAATCAGCTCCAAAGTTCTGCGGCTGGCAAGAAAAGTCATCGCCGATAAAGACCCTGACGCCGACAAAAACAAATAACTGCGCTACTCAAAATTGCTGTAATATTCCGGCTTGCCGTCGTCGCTGTCGTATCGCGTGGCATCGTCGCCTTCGGCGTTGATTCTGATTCGCTCGATATGCTCGGCCTTTTTAGTGGAGCTGTCCACCGTAACTAATATGCCGTTCATTTTCACGTCTTCGGTAGCAACCTCAAACGGCACAGGCATTCGCGTCCTGAACGATTTGAGCACGCTTTCGGTCACTCTTCCAATCACCGAATCGTGCGAGCCGGTCATACCGATGTCGGTGATATATGCGGTGCCCTTCGGCATTATTTTTTCGTCGGCTGTCGGAACGTGGGTATGAGTCCCAAAGACACAGCTCACGCGCCCGTCCAGATGATAACCCATCGCAACCTTTTCGCTCGTTGCCTCGGCGTGAAAGTCGATAAAGATAATATCCGCCTGCTGCTGCACTTTAGGCAGCAGTTTATCAATGGCGTTGTAGGGGCAGTCGGCCGGTTTCATAAACAGCCGGCCAATCAGAGGTATCGCCGCGACAATGGGGCCTTTGCCCGTCTTATAAATCGCCACGCTTCTGCCCGCCGCCTGCTCCGACCAGTTGACGGGCCGGGCGATATTCTCCTGCGTCTCGAGCGTCGTGACTATCTCTTTTTTGCGGTAGGTATGGTCGCCCAGCGTTACCAGGTTCACGCCATAGCGCAAAAGCTTGTCGTATATCTGAGGCGTAAGGCCCGAGCCGCCCGCGGCGTTCTCGGCGTTGGCTATCACGCAGTCAATCTCTCGCTCGGTGATAAGCTGCTTTAGCTTCTCCGCCACCACACGCCTGCCGGGCCTGCCGACTATATCGCCGATACATAAGATGTTCAGTTTCATAAATCTTTACGCTATATGCTAAACGCTGTCCGCTGTTACCTTGCGTATTCGATGCAGCGAAGTTCTCGCAGCAACGTTACCTGTATTTCGCCCGGGTAAGTCATTTCCGCTTCTACCTTCTTGGCTATGTCGCGCGCAACCTTCGCCGCCGACTCATCAGGGACTTTTTCGGCGTTGACGATTACACGAATCTCCCGGCCCGCCTGAATCGCGTACGCGTTCTCAACGCCCGGGAAGCTGTTGGCGATTTCTTCGAGTTTCTCAAGCCGCTTGATGTACCTTTCGAGCGTTTCTCTCCTGGCGCCGGGCCGCGAAGCGCTTATGGCATCGGCGGCGGAAACCAGAGGAGTATATGGATTGTCAGGCGGTATGTCCCCGTGATGGCCTTCTACCGCGTTCAGTATCGTCTGCGACTCGTTAAACCTCCGCAGGAAATTGGCGCCTATAACCGGGTGGCTGCCTTCAATATCGTGGTCGAGCGCCTTGCCTATGTCGTGCAGTAACCCCGCCCTGCGGGCTATTGAGCCGTCCAGGCCAAGCTCATCTGCCATAACCTGTGCCAGGAACGCGACCTCAACACAGTGACGAAGAACGCTCTGGCCATAACTTGTCCGGTAATTCAACGCGCCAATAGTGCTAAGTACCCGGTTACTCAGGCCTCGAATGTTTGTCTCCACCGCCGCGTCCTTGCCCAATTGCAGGACCTTGGCGTTGATTTCCTTTTTCACCTGCGCAACAAGCTCTTCGATTCGCGACGGGTGAATTCGCCCATCCTGAATCAGCCGTTCCATCGACAGGCGGGCGACCTCGCGCCTGACGGGGTCAAAGCCGCTGACCACAATCATCCCGGGCGTATCATCCACAATCACGTCCACGCCCGTTGCCTTTTCAAACGCCCTTATGTTGCGCCCTTCTCTGCCTATGACCCGGCCTTTCATATCGTCGTTGGGAATCTCGACCGTCGAAACCGTTACCTCGCAGGTTTGCTCGGCAACGTATCTTTGAATCGCCGTGGTGATTATCTCCCTGCTCTTATCGCCAGCGGTTTCAGTGGCCTCCTCGACCTTGCGCTGAATCAGGGCGGACATCTCAAGCTCGCACTCGTCCTCCAGCCGTTTGAGAAGCATTTCCTTCGCTTCCTCGACGCTCATAGTCGACATCTTCAAAAGCTGGTTTTTCTGCTGGGCTATAACCGTCGTGAGTTGCTTGTCCTTCAGGTCGAGATTGCTAATCCGGCGTTCGACTTCCTTGTTCTGCTCCTCAATGGCCTTTTCCTTCTGGCGAATCTGCTCAATCTGCCTATCCAGGACATCCTCGCGCTTGGTGAGTCGAAGCTCTGTTTCCCGCAACTCGGCGCGAACCTGGTTGGCTTCGCCGGTAAACTGTTCTTTCTTCTTGATGGTCTCGGACGCAGCTTCTATCTGTGCGGCCCTGATTATGTTCTCTGCTTCCCTTTTTGCGCCGTCCAACTGCCGGTCGATATCTTCGTGGAAGGTTTTGTTCTTGGCCTTGTCGATAACCCACACAACAATCCATGTAATAGAAACCCCAATCAAAATGCCGGCAATTACGGCTAAGATAGCTTCAACGTCAACTTGCATCAGTATCGCTTCCATATCTTTCGCCTTCCTATGCTCGATTGCACAATGTTAGAATACCGTCTTCAGACGAACCCAATCGTGGGACAAAAGGCAGGAAAGCTACGACTCGACTTAACTAATCGCGGTCCAGGAAATGCAACTACGGAGAAAACCCGTCGCTTCAGCGTAAAACCGCCCGCCATTCGGCAGGCAGAAAATGTCAAAAATCAAATATCAAAATCACAGTCAAACCTGCTGTAGCGCCGCGATTCCACCTGCGCGGTGCGGCAATTGTAAATTTCGATATGTTGTTGTGATTTTTGCATTCTGAATTTCATTATACGCCTGGGCGAAACGTTAATTTCTTATTTGTTCTCCGCACTATTGCTCTTCTGACCCCGATGTTATCGGAGCTTAATGTAACTTAACTACCTTCCGGGCAGGCACCTAAGCCCGCCTCTCGCCACCCTGCTAAAACGTCAAAAGTTGCTTCCTCTACTATAATGTACAGGGCGAACCACAATAAGGTTCTCTACTCGTGCTGCGTAGCAACCTTTCCCCTGTCCGCCACGACCGCCGTGACAGGCCACAGAGGAGAGATGCTGCTTCACACTGTAGCATCGGCAAACTCGAACAGATGATAAACTTTTTTTGGTATCTACGTCAACAAAAAAACACACAAAAAACCCGGGCCGGAAGCAAAATTTCGTCTATTTAGGGGTCGGCAAACCCGCCACAGTCGCCAATTGGCCGGATTTAGGGTTAAAAAACAAAAATCTGCCGATTAATCGGCTGTTATGCTAAACTTGGGGGATGGACAACCAAAAATTCGACTCCGAACCTGTTGGTCTATATGTGCATATCCCCTTTTGTGAGGCAAAGTGCCGGTATTGCGGTTTTTACTCCGAACCGATAAAAAACCACGCCCCCCAGCGCCTTGTTTCGGCAATTATCGCCGAACTTAGCGAAAAAAGGGGTCAGGCCCCTTTTTCTCCCCATCAAACGATTTATATCGGCGGGGGAAGCCCAAGCTGCCTGCCGGCAGAACAACTGTTGAGGTTAATCCAGGAAATCACCTCCCATTGGCTAAAACCGGAGGAATTCACAATCGAGGTCAACCCCGGCCAGGTCAACAAGGACATATTGAGCCGATTGCGCACCGCAGGCGTAACTCGTCTTTCAATCGGGGCACAATCCTTTAATCCAGACGAGTTGACCTTCCTCGGCAGAAGACATTCAGTCAGCGATATCGGCCGGGCGGTCGAGATGGCAAGGCAGGCGGGCTTTGAAAACGTCGGGCTGGATTTGATTTTCGCAATCCCTCACTCGACATTGGAATCGTGGAAATACAGTTTACGTTCAGCGATTGATTTGGGCGTTCAGCATATCTCCGCCTACGCACTTACCTATGAAGAAGGAACGCCGCTGCAAAAGACGGTTGAAGCGGGCGAGGTTGCGCCGGTTGATGAAGAAATTGACCGCCAAATGTATGAGACGACAATCGACGAACTCGAAAAGGCTGGCTTCAAACAATATGAGATATCGAACTTCGCAAGACCGGGCTTCGAGTGCAAACACAATCTCAATTACTGGGCGAACAAGCCCTACATCGGCGTTGGTCCCGCAGCCGGGGCATACTGGAACGGGAAGCGAACCCTTAATATCGCCGACATAAAAAAATATATCGAGGCAATTGAGCAGGGAACGAATGTAACCGCAGAAAGTGAAACTCCTGATAATACTCAGATTGCCTGTGAAACTGCCGTCCTGAACCTTCGCAGACGATGCGGAATAATCCTCGATGAATTCGAAAAACAAACCGGCTTCGACGCGATGAAACTGTTTGCTGAGCCGATTGGAAGATACAGGGAACTTGGTCTTATTGAAGCAGCCGACGGCCGATTATTCCTTACGCGCGGCGCACTGCCAATCGCCGATTCCGTCCTGTGCGATTTTTCAACTACCTGATAAGGGTGTCTTTTTCTGCCCGCCTATGCTATATTGATTGACTTATGAGCACGGAGCTAATACGAAATTTTTCGATAATTGCACACATCGACCATGGCAAAAGCACGCTGGCCGACCGCATAATGGAAATCACCGGCGCGGTAAGCGACCGTGAGAAGAAGGACCAGCTTCTCGACGATATGGATATCGAACGTGAGCGCGGCATTACAATCAAGGCCTCGGCTGTAACGATGAATTACGAGCACGGCGGCAAAACCTATATGCTCAATCTCATCGACACGCCGGGCCACGTCGATTTCCATTACGAGGTCTCGCGTGCCCTTACTGCCTGCGAAGGCGCGCTTTTAGTCGTTGACGCAACACAGGGCGTTCAGGCGCAGACCGTTGCCAATGCTTACTTAGCGACCGAGTCGGGTGCGGAGCTTATCGGCGTAATCAACAAGGTTGACCTGCCCTCGGCGCAGCCGGAAATCACCGCCGAGGAAATCGAGCACGTCCTCGGCATAAGAAAACAGGACTGTTTTCGCATCAGCGCAAAAACCGGCGTCGGCGTCCGCGAGCTTCTTGACGCGGTGGTAACATTGCTTCCGCCGCCTCCGGACGACGGCGATAAACCGACGGCGGCGCTTGTCTTCGACTGTATCTGCGATGACTACCGCGGAGTTATCTGCTACGTCAGGGTCTTTGCCGGCAGTTTGTCCGTTAAACAGAAAATCAGGTTTATGGGCGCAGGCAGGACGCACCTTATAACGGAGCTTGGAAAGTTCACGCCGAAGATGTCCCCTGTTGACCGGCTCAGCGCCGGCGAGGTGGGTTACGTCATCGCCAACGTCCGCCAGTTATCGGATGTCACCATAGGCGACACGATTACCGACGACGCAAGCCCGGCCGAAAAACCGCTGCCCGGTTATGTCCCGCCTATGCAGATGGTCTTCTCGGATTTTTATCCCGGCAACAATACCGATTATCCAAACCTGCGTTTGGCCTTTGAGAAACTCGCACTCAACGACGCGAGCTTTTCGTTTATACCCCAGAATTCGCCGGCGCTTGGATTCGGTTTCAGATGCGGCTTCCTCGGCCTTCTGCATATGGAAATCGTCCAGGAACGCCTCGAACGCGAAAACAACATCGACGTTGTTCAAACCGCGCCAACCGTCAGCTATGAAGTCATTACAACCGACGGCAGGACACTGAAAATCGATTCGCCCGCCGACCTGCCGGATGTCACCCAGATAGAGGAGCTGCGCGAGCCGTTTGTCCGCCTGGAAGTTATCACCGGCACTGATTCAATCGGCGGGATTATGAAGTTGGCCGAGAGCCGGCGATGCAAACTGCTCAAAACCGATTACCTCAGCCAGAACCGCGTGATACTCGAATACAAGGCGCCGCTGGCCGAGATAGTTTACGACTTCTACGATTTGCTCAAGGGCGTCAGTCACGGTTACGCGACGATGGATTACGAATTCACCGGCTTTGAGGTCGGCGACCTGGTCAAGATAAACATCTTAGTCAACAAAATCCCCGTCGATGCCCTGTCGCTGATTGTGCATCGAAGCGTCGCAGAAAACAGGGGACGCAAAATGCTGGTTCGCCTGCGCAGGGCCATACCGCGTCACCAGTTTGAAATCCCGCTTCAGGTTGCCATCGGCGGGAAAATCATCGCGAGAGAGTCAATCAAGCCATTCAGGAAAGATGTCACCGCGAAACTCTACGGCGGCGACGTCACCAGAAAAATGAAGGTGCTCAAGAGACAAAGGGAAGGCAAGAAGCGGATGAAAAACATCGGCTCCGTGCAAATCCCCCAGGAGGCCTTTATGAGCATCCTCGATACTTCCGATTAATCGACTCTCAATGCTCGGCCTCGGTGCTTTGAGTAATGAATAAAAAGTGCTACATATGCGGTCGTGATTTATGTAAGGAACCTGCTATAAGAAAAGAGAAAGGTTTCACATGTTTTCCCTGTTGTTACCGTATCGATAAAGAATGGGATGAGAAATATGCCCCAAAAATGAAAAAGATTGACAGGGTAAGGTCGATATTAAAATCGACCGGCTTTCTGGCAGGACTGGTAGGATTTGTTGTAATAATTAGTGGCACTGTTAAGTTTGATAATTTGCTCTATTTGTCGCTTGGACTATGCGGCGGATGCTTCTTAATTGCATATGGATTGAAATGTGGTTCGAAACATATATGTCCAAACCCCCCGTGGAATTCTGTTAACCCGATGTATCGCTGTCCCGAAATAGTTCTTGAAGAAAAAACTGAATCTATGACGATTATCGAAATGATTAAACATCGTTATAGGTGGCGACACAAAGGTGGAATGTGTGATGACAGTATGCAAAAATACTTATCGAAACACTATGGTCACATTTTGCGAAATGATGACAGATACCCTGAAAATTGGAAAGACATCCGAAAAGATGTTTTATCACGTGACGAGAACAAATGTAGGCTTTGTAATAAAGAAGATAACTTGCATGTGCACCACGTCAAGCCTATTAGTAAAGGCGGAAACCATACACCGCAAAATCTCATTACATTATGCAAAGTCTGTCATGAATCACAAGCTTATTTTATGCACAAAGCTTTAATAGAAATTGCTCGCTGTTACAAATAACTCGGCCTTGGTGCTTTGGTTTTAAGAAAAAGGACTTGATTCCCGCCCTATCAACGGAAACTGAACGCTGTACGCTGTACGCTGAACAATGAATCCGCCACGCTATTGCTTCTCGGCCTCGGTGCGGTGATGGCAACCAGAAGGCGGTAAAAATACCTCTTTTTTCCCCTTGACAGACACTGGCAAAGGAGTATAATTAAAGCTGTCTTTTGCCAAAAGCAAAAGGCATAGAGGAGTGAGAGTGATGCGAGGAGATCATAATCCATTTGGGTCTGCATACGGCTTCAGCGGAGCGTTTCTGCGCAATCGGTGCGATAAGAATATTATCGTGGAATTGGAATGCAGGGCAGTGTGGCCATGCATTTTGCATTTAATGTGGGAAACGTCAGTTTAAGGAGGTAGAGAATGAGAAGATTGTTTATTCTAACACTGGTCTTTATTATGGCAGAGCAGGTTTTGGCAGGTTTTTCAATTGACCAAGTTACCATAAGCCCGGCTAGTCCGACATCTTCGGATTCTATTACAATCGATGCAAATGGGCCGGTAAATTTTGGCGGCTGGACTTTTGACCACAGCAGCTTTACAACAAACGATAAAAACCTGACATTGGATTTTTACTTCGATGTTCCAGATTACGTTTACTGGATAATGACAACATGGGATGAGTCAAAACAGATAGGTACATTGTCAGCAAACGACTATGCTCTGACTGTCCATACTTACAGCATTACATCATCTGGAACAGGACTTGACGACACATTTCAGACGTCCTTTACGGTTACACCTGAACCGATGACAATTGTCCTGTTCGGCCTTGGCGGGCTGGCAATCGTGAGAAAACGCAGGGCATAGTTACTTGGAAAGATTGGGTTAGACGGTTAAGGTTGCGCAACTCGTCGCGGTTGCGTCTAACGTCCCACGATAGACGAAACGAGCATCGCAGGCGTGTTGAGTTTTAAGGGGTGCGGAGGGAAATTTCTGCGCGATTGTGCCTCGGCCTTGGTGCGATGATGGCAGCCAGAAAACGGTAAATCTATCTGTTTTTCCTTGACTGTCCGGCTGTAAAGCGTACAATCAAAGTTGCCTTTGCTGGGGGGCGAAAGGCAAAGAAGGAGAAGGGTATGAGAAGTAAAACACGTCTTACCGCATTGTTCATATTGTCTGTGCTGGTTTTGGGATCGCCTGCACGTGCTTCTGGTGTTCAAGTCATTGATTTTGAGAATCTGTACCCCGGCTATGAAACCTCTTTCATCCAAATTCCAAACGGATACATGGGCTTCGACTGGTCTTACGATTTCCGCGGAGTAACATCAGAATATCGGCCTGGAACCGGATACGAGTACGGCACTATCGGCCACATGGCTGCATATACTTCAAATCACCGCGATATTTCCATGACAAGCGCGGATCTTACAACGTTTAACTTTGTCGGCGCTTATATCACGGCGGCATGGCTTGATAATGAACCTTTTACTGTGGAAGGCTGGCGAGGGGGAACTTGCCTTTATACCGAAAACCTTCACACTTCGACGAACGGACCTTACTGGTTCGTTTTTAATTTTCAGGATATTGATACGCTATGGTTTAAACCCATAAACGAGCCCGGCAATCACCACATCGTTATTGACAATATCACAATCACTCCCGAACCCGCCACGCTTTTGCT